>DASPPM010000212.1:0-6464 GCA_035625535.1 Alphaproteobacteria bacterium | reverse complement strand
TGCACACCGCGCGGCCGATGATGCAAGCCAGAGGAAGGGTGAGCAAGGGCAGGAGCACCGCCGCCCGCAAGCCCAGGCCCAACCAAAACCACAAGGGCGCCAGGTAGGCGAAGAGCGAGAGCGTCAGATACTCGGCGCGGCTCCAGCCGATGCCGAAGCGAACGGCTCCCGTGCGCCAGCCCTTCACGCGGTCGAAGTCCCGGTCGCGGATGTCGTCGATGATCATCACGTTCGTCACCAAGGCACCGACCGGCAGGCCGAGCACGAGGGCGCTCGGCGGGAGCGCGGGTGCTGCCATGCGCCAGATCGCGGGCGAGGCGTGGAGGGATGCGGCCTGAATGTAATAGGTCCCCGCGACGGCAACCACGCCGAACATGACGAAGAAGATCGGGTCGGCCAGGCCGAGCCTGGCGTAGGGAACAGGTCCCCCCGCATAGGCCAGGCTTGCGGCGATACCGACGATCCCGATGAGCAGCACCGGGAGGCCGCCAATGGAGAAAAGGTAGGGTCCCGGGAGAACGCCGAGAAGAATGGAAGCGGCGATGGCCAGCTTGAGGCCGGCAAACGTGAGCGTTCCGTCCGCAAGGGCGTGAAGCAATTCAGGATGCTCCGGGACGTGGGGGTGGCCGCGCAGGAGCTCGTAATTGTCGGTCAGCACGCCGCCTATATGGATCAGCCAGCTGCCGAGGAAGGCAAGCGTCAGCGGGAGCGCCGCGAAGACGTGATCGTGAACGGCAAGGCCGGCGGCGACGACCACCGGTGCCGCAGCGGTGGGCAGCGTATGCCCCGGATAAAGCAGCAGATCGACCCAGATCTCGCGCCGGTAGAGCAACGGAAGCCTTGCCATGGCACCTTTCAAGATTGCTTGCCCAGCGCGTGGCACGGATCGCGTGGCGGCGGGAGGCAAGCGTGCGCGCTCCGGGCCCTTCGCGCAAGCGGGATCGGCAGCGCAGGGCCAAGGCATGCGGCGCGTATGATGGCCTAGGCCATGGAGACTCAAGGACGGTCTGTCATGAGGCACACTGAAACGAAGTTGGCCGCAGCCGCGGCACTCCTCCTCTTGGGCGGCTGCGTCAACCCTCCGATCGGGCCGGATGTGGCGGTGATGCCGGCGCCGAACAAGCCTCTCGAGGTCTTCGCGCAGGATCAGGCGATGTGCCGACAATTTGCCGATCAGGCGATCGGCGGCAGCGGTGCCACGGAGACGGCGGCGGCCAACCAGGGCATCGGCAGCGCCATCGTCGGCACCGCGCTCGGCGCCGGGCTGGGTGCTGCGGTGGGCGGTGCCGGGGGTGCGGCCATCGGCGCCGCCTCCGGCGCCATCGCCGGCACCGCGGTCGGCGTGGGCGCCGCCCAAGCGACGGGATGGGAAGGCCAGCGGCGCTACGACATCGCCTACATGCAATGCATGTACGCCAAGGGAAACCAGCTGCCGGGCGCCCGGGTCATGGCGGCACCCCCGCCCCCGCCGCCGCCGGACGCATTCCCGCCGCTGAGCTCGGTGCCGACGCCGCCGGTCAGCTCTGCGCCCTTGCCGCCGGCGCCTAAGAGCTGAGCGAGCGAGAGCGCGCCGTTGCGGGGCAGGGGTTGGCGCGCTCAGGCCGGCGCGGGCCGCCCGGCCCGCACGACTCACCAGGGAAGGCCGCCCTCCAAGAGCCGGCTTAGCGCCCAGAGGATGAGCGCTGAAAGCGTGAGTGCCGCGAGGATGCCGGGCATGCCCACCGCGCGGCGGCTCCAGCCGGTGAGCTCGCGCACCTTGGCGCGTTTGATCCCATTCCGTCCTGCGCCGCGGAGATAGCCGGCGAGCTGGGGCACGTGATCCGCAAGGTGCCCCGACCATGCTTTGATGCGGCGCGACTCCGGGACAAAGAAATCGATCTCGCTCGACTGCTCAGGCGGCTCGACGAAAACGCCGAAGATGGGCATCTGCCGCTGCTGGGCCACGCACATCTCCTCGCGCGCCGGCCGCGAATCCTCCGTGGCTTTCGAGACGACGAGCACAAAGGCGCGCGACTGCTCGATATCACGTCTCAATTTTCCGGCGACGCCTGAGCCGCCGCGCAACTGCCGAGACGCCATCAGGCAGCGCAAGCCGAGGTCCTCGAGCATGTCGCAGATTTCCTTCGCTTTCGCCCAATCGAGCGGCGCGTAGCTCACGAAGGCTGCATAAGGGGACGCGGGTACCGTCATGTCCTAAAATTGCTCCCGAGAGCCGGAAAACCGCTCCGGTGCGCGCGACGAGGAGGAGGCAAATGGCGCTCCTCGCGCGGCGGCCGCCAAGATCGGCTTTGATCTTCCCCCCTAGGACAAAGCCGCGGTCGACAAAATGATGCAGATCAATCGCTAAAATTGCGCCTAATGCAGCGAGCGCCGGGCCGGGTCGTCACGTGCGGTGAGAGCTTGTCTCGAGCGTGCGGCTTCCAGGGGCTGAGCGCCCTCGCCCCGTTCCGGCTTGGCGCCAAGCGCGAAAAGGGGCATTCTCGCGCTCGCTTCCCGGTCATCGGGGAATGCCCGCAAGGAGAAATGCGGTGAGCGCCCGAGGAGCCCTATTGCAATCCTACTTCGTGCCGAACGGCTCCTATCTGATGGAGCTCGCCGAGGACGGCAGCACGGCGGCGGCGGTTGAGGTGCTGCAAGGGATCGGCCGCACCATCGAGCAAGAGCTCAAGGCCGACGCCATCATCGTCGCTTCGCCGCACTGGCTCCCCAAGAGCGCCTTCTTCGTGGACCCGGGCGCCATCCACGAGTCCTTCCACGATTACGTGCTGCGCCCGGCCCCCTTCGGGCGCCGCTTCTATACCCATGTGCTGCCGGGCGACCCCGCGCTTGCCAACGCGCTGATCGCGGCAGGCGAGGCCGAGGGTTTACCCGTGCGCGCCAAGAGCTATGGCATGGACCATGGCGCCTTCTGCCCCTTGAAGGTGATGGGGGTGCGCTTGCCGACCGTCCCGATCTCGATCTCGCAGCGCCCGTTCGAGGAATGCGTGCGCTGGGGACGGGCCATTCGCAAGGCCGTCGAGGAGAGCGGCCGACGCGCCGTGCTCGTCGCTCCCGGCAACCTCTGCCATCGCCTCGACCTGCGCGACGAGCGCGCGCGCGAGGATTATTTCCCGCCCGGCAAGGCGTTCGACAACCGCGTCATCGAGCTGGTGACCGCCGGCCGCAGCCGCGACATCGCAAAAATCGATCGCGAGCTGTGGACGGCGGCGGCTCCGGAAGCCGATGGCCGCCCCCTCTTCCTGATCGCCGGCGCCTCGGGCGATGCGCCGGGCCGCCTGCTGCAATACGAGGGCGCCATCTATTCCGTGGGCGATGCCAGCTTCGCCTTCGACACGCTCGCCGCCTAGGAGTCCCGCATGATCGCGACTCTCGATCCCCTCCATCCGCATTTCATCTACGATGCGAAGCGCAAGGTCGGCACTGCCCGCGGCAGCGATAAGCAAGGCAAGGAATGGCTGCTCGAATTCCGCGAGCGGCACGACGACGACCGCATGACGGTCGCGGTGGTCGATCCCCAAGGCGGGGAGCACCGATTGACCGTTTCCGAGGAGGACTTCATCTTCACGGACAATACGGTGCGCTTGGCCGCACTGCCTCAAATGCGCATCTTCATGCACCCCGTCTACGTCAAGAAGCTGCGCGGCTTCACCCGGGGCAACATCCCGACACCGGACATTGCGGGACCCAACCTGCCGTAGCGCGAGCGGGCGTAGCTGCCCTCGCGTCGCGCGAGTGCCGGCGCTGCTACGCCCGCAAAAGGGCTCCTACATCTTCACTTGGCTGATCTGGATGATCGGCTGAATGTCGGTGTAGTTGGGGATGTCCGCCATGATCTCGGCCGCGTGCGGCTGAAAGGCCGCCTGGAACGCCTCGACGGAGTCGAGGTAAAGATGGCCCATGGCGGCATAGCTCGGACGCGATCCGGGTGCCGCGCCGGAGATGCCCTGCTCCACAGCGACCCGCTTGCAGGCGGCGCCGAGCTTTTGCTGAACCATGGGCATGTGCCGCTTGCAGTAATACTCCATGTCGAACTTGCTGCCGTCCCGGTTGGGATAGAGCACGCTCACTTTGATCATCGAAGTTTCCTCCCTTTGGACGGCGGCAGCCAACCGGCGATTGGTCTTCCCCGCGACGGCCACAACCGGTTCCGCGGCTCAGCGCCCGAGATTTCCCGGGCGAGGCGGAGTGCGCGCATCAAACTGCACCTTCGCGGCCCCCACGGCAAGGTGGTCCCGGCCGGGGCCAATCTGTGAACCCGACACTCAACACCACGGCCGGCCATCCCGGCAACTCGCCGCACCGAGTCGCCCGGCGCCGCCGCCGAGGCACGCATCGCGCCGCCCAAGGCTTGGGGCCGGCATGGACTTATTCCGCAGGGGAGCTTCATGTGATAAACTGATTTTAGGATGGTTTGACGATACCCGCTGCGGGGGGCCGCCATGCGCGAATCGAACCTGAATATTTTCGTGGGCGTCGGCGCGTTTGCCGTTGGTTTGCTCTATTTCTACGTTCTGACCCTTTCGGTTCTCGTGACGATCTGGGGCCTGCTGTCCTGGTGGTTCGTTGTGGCCGGTTGGGTGCTGCTATTCGTGGTGCTTTACGGCGAGAAATACATCAACCAGAAAATCGGACAGAGTGGGGCGTCCCAATTGGTGAGATAGTGAGCAGAGGACGCCGCGGTGTCGTCTCTTCAGCTGCACGTGCTGCCTAAACCGGACGGCTCCCCCAAAGCCGGGTCCTAGCCCTCTCCGCAATGGAATCTGCGTCGCATACCCCAATCCTCTCTCCCTCGATGCCGTGCCGCGCGGCCACTGAACTTGGCTGCTCGAGCCGCGGGTGTGAGGATCGCTTGCGCGACCCGAGAGGGTCCGGCTGCCTTGTGCTTGAGACCGAATCGGCACATCCTCCCAGGGACTCCCCGCTCGTCCGGGGAATGTGGGAGCAATAAGAAAGGAGGCATCGATGTCGCGCACGCTGTTCCTCGCGTCGGCCGTATTGGCGCTCTCAACCGCGATGGCATTTTCGGCCGGTCCTTTCGACGGCACCTATCAAGGCGGCTCCGGCAAAACTTGCGGTCTGCCGCCGACCACCGTTACCTTGACCGTCGTCGGTAGCGTCGTGACCGGGACGAGTGCCTGGTCCAACGGCAGCGTTCCCATCCGCGGCAAAGTCGACCCCGACGGGACCTTTCAAGGGACGATCGCGAGCGAAAGGTTCAGTGGAAAATTCCAAGGCACCAAATTCGAGGCAAGCTATACGAGCTCGGGCGCCGGCAGCAACGCGTCGTCCGAGGGATGCAAGAGGGTGATCGAGCTCGAGCGCAAGGGCTAGCTTGCGGACCGGCGCGCTTGATCTGATCCAATTTTCTGACGATACTCGATAGAGGGGGGCTGGCATGGCCGCATCGGACATGAACATTTTCGTCGGAGTGGGCGCGTTTGCCATCGGCTTGCTGTATTTCTACGTCTTGGTGCTTTCAATCGTCGTGACGCTTTCGGGCTCGCTCTCGGGCTGGTTTGTCGTAGGCGGCTGGGCACTGCTGGTCGTGGTGCTTTTTGGCGAAAGATACATCCACCAGAGAATCGAGCAAAGCGCCGCCTCCCGATCGGAGAAATAGAGCGCAAGTGACACCGGGCTCGCGGCTCGCTCCAGCGCCGCCGCGGGACGACCCGCAGCTCAGCCCGGATTGGCGGTGCTGGCAGTCTGCAGCGAACCCCTCTCCTCGGTCGAATTCCCTGCTAACAGGGAAAAATACAGGGAATTTCGCTGCTACCAACCCCTAGAGCCGTGGCCGAGCGGGCGAATACGCGCGTAATGACAGCAGGTTACGCGGATCCAGGGCCTGTCGACCGCAAAAAATAACAGGGAATTTTCCGTAGCGTATCAGGGAAAAATCAGGACGGATCAGGGAATCACGGCCAGCTCCGTCGGCCGCGCTCCCATTGTGCGATAACATCCGGTTCACCGCCTTGAGCCTTACTCGCGTCGGGACCGCGGAGAGGAAAAGGTCCCTCAGAATTGTTGGACAGCCCTCCGTGAAGGCAGATTATCCGATCTGCTGCGTCGTAACAGCCTGGATAGAGTTTCCGATAGGGACCTTGGCGCTGGCGTTCAAGTTGACGGCGGAAGCAGTGGGTCCCTCTTCAGGCGCTCCTGTCCAAGGGTGTAGAGGCCGCCGCCCACGATGATGAGCGCGCCCAGAATGGTCGCCACGTCGGGCAGATTGGCGAAGAAGACATAGCCCCATAGCACGCTCCAGGGGAGTGACGCGTACTCGAAGGGTGCGGCCCGATTGGCTTCGGCGAGGCGATAGCCCTGACTCAGGAGAAAGAATCCGACGGCCGCGACGATACCGCATGTCCCCATGAGTACGAGGCCCTCGCCAGTCGGCCAGACCCACGGAAGCAGAAGGAAACGCACGCTCGAATGGGCGTCGGCCGAGGGTAATGCGCCGGCGAGCGCCC
>DASPPM010000211.1:0-3258 GCA_035625535.1 Alphaproteobacteria bacterium | reverse complement strand
CGCCTGGGGCTCGGTCGCGTCCTTGCCCTCGTGCCAGGCCTCGCTCCAGGCGTCGAGCGCGCGCGAGAAATAGCCGTCGTGGAGATAAATGAGGCCGAGATCGGTCAGCAGCGCAGGCGCCCAGCCCGAGTGCGGGTAGTGCTGGAGAAAGCCGGTCAGGCTGCCGGTATCTCCGGGGGCCGAGCGCTGCTCATAGGCCGCGAGCGCCTCGACGAGCGCCTGATCTTCCGCGGCCGTCGTGGGTGCCGTCGCCACGAGGGGCTCGGCGAGATGCGCCCCTCGGATCGACGCCGCGACGGTCTCGGCGGCCGCCGCTCGCGGGGCCGCTTCCGCCGTTGCGCTGAGGGCAGCGAGACACAGCAGCAGCAACCAGAGCAAGCCGCGCGTGGCCGCCAGCATCGCTGGCTGCTCAGCAGCGGGCGAGCGCAATGCCGCTAGGGCGTCCAATTGAAACAACCCCATGTGCCGGTGCCCCACGTCGGGGTCTCGGGCGCGCCGGAGATGGTATTCGTTTGCGCTGTCCGATTGCCGTTGGCGTCGTAGCTGTAGGCGATGCAGAGGCCGTTGTCGTAAAGACCCGTCGTGACCCGCCCGAGCTGGTCGTAGGTGTAGACGACGGAGCCGACGGCACCCAGCGGGAACGAGATGCCGAGCAACGCGAGCGCCGCGATGCGCAAGAGCGCTTTTGCCTGCCTCACCCGGATGGGCATCCGCTCTTTCCTGGACTGCATTGTCATGCGATCATCCTCGCGCGCCGGGGCGTCGTCGCGTTCATCACGGCGACCGCGCGTAATGGAAGAAGGTGGCCCCGACGGGGGCGTTGTTTCCCTGGACGATGAGTCCGATCCGGGTTGGCGCGCCGATGAAGGCGCCACGGGCCACACTCGCTACCTTGACCAGAGAGTTGAGATCGTTCCCGGCGAACATGTTGAAGTTCGTCCCGTCATCCAGGAACCTCAAGAAGACCGGCACGGCGACGATCCCGCCCCCTGTATCGGTGTTGTAGCTCGAATACGAGTTCAGATAGGTTATGGTCCAGGCCGGTCCGTTTGAGGAAGCGAGCGTGATGATGACGAGCTTCGAGGAACTGTCCCCAATGGCGATTCCGACTTCCCCATAAAAGCCGCTTAGCCCCAAAAGAGTCGAATTGACGCCAACCGTGACGGTTTCGTTGCCGGAGTAGGCCGTATTGTCCCAATATACCTCTGCATTCCAGGCGGAGATGGATGAGGGATAGGTCATCGCCAACCCGGTCGAGCTGTCCGCCGCCGTCGTGCCGCTCGGCGCGTTTCCGGCGGTGAAATTGGCGAGCTTCGGCGGAGTGTAGGGGCTGGCGGCACCTGAAATCGTTATGCTGCCGGGCCCGTTGGTGATCGCAATACCCTGTCCTGCCGTCAACGTCGCCGCTTGCGGAGCAGCCCCGGTCGAGCCGATGGCGAGCTGGCCATTGGTCAAGGGACCGACGCCGCCGAAACTTCCGGAGCCGGCATTATATTGGAGGGCGTCGGTCGAGCCTGCGGGCGCATTGTTGAGACAATTCAGCAAGGCATTGTAATTGGCCATGACCTGCGATGCGTCCGCGGTCTGGCCGTTGGTGAGTGAATAGGGCAGCGTACACTGCGCCTGGGCCGGACCGAGGCCGCACAAAGCCAGGCAAGCGAGCGCTGAGATCAAGGCGAGAATATAATTCCGTCGCATGAGGTGACCCTCGCATAGGCCCGCGTGGATTGCGGCGCGTGGTCGCTAGGCAAGGATTGAATACACGTAATTCAAGAAAGAGTCAAAATTTTACACGTGTAAAGATTGGGATAAATATATGATGCTTTTATTATATTGCAGCATTCTTAGCGAGAACGACTTATGCGCGCAGCAATGCCGGTCGAGCAGGCGGGATTGTCGCGCTCGGCGCGGCCTTTATTTGAACCAGCGCTCGAAGGCGGCCTTGTATTCCTTGGTCTCGATTGCTTGGTGCAGCCACTGGTCGACGTAGTCCTTCCACATGAGATCGCGCGGCAAGAGATAGGCCTTCTCCGAGAAATTGAAGGGCGCTTCGGGATGGATGGCGCAAAGCCCGGCGTGCTCCTTCTGCCAGAGCATGGTCTCGCTCGCGTCGGTGATCATGACGTCGGCCTTGCCGTCGAGAAGCTGCTGCCAGATGGTCTTGTTGTCGGGATAGACCTCGATGGCCGCGTGCTTGAGCGTGGCGCGATCGAAGCGCTCGTTGGTACCCCCCGGATTGGTCACCACCTTGACGCCGTCGCGGTCGATGGCGTCGAGGCTCTGGTACTTGTCCTTGTCGGCGCAGCGCGAGGCCGCGGCCTTGCCGTCGACCATGAGGGGGATGCTGAAGAGCGCCTTTTTCTGGCGCTCGAGCGTGACCGAGATGCCGCCCATGGCGATGTCGAACTTGTTTGCGACCAGATCGTCCATCAGGTGCGGCCAGGAGGTCTCGACGAACTCGACCTCGACGCCGAGCGACTTGGCGAGCGCGCGCGCCATGTCGATGTCGACGCCCTCGAAGGTCTTGCTCTCCGCATTGAGGTAGGAGAAGGGGCGATAGTCGCCCGTCGTCCCCACCCGCAGCACCTTGGCCGCGAGCACCGCGTCGAGACGGTTCTGCTGCGGCTCCTCGGTCCTGACCGAGACCGAGCTCACGGCGAGCCCGGCAAAGACCGCGATGGTGAGCGCGGCGAGCACGAGAACGAGGCGGCGAATGTGGTTCATCAGAAGCCCCTTTTGCGTCTTGGCCTGTGTCTGCGGCCAAGCTACGCGATCCGTGCCGGCCCGGCTAGAGCAAATCCCGAAAGCATGGAATCACCCCCTCACCCTTTGACGCCAGCCGAACATGCCACTGGCATGTTCGGGCCAAGCGTCCAGTGGACGCTTGGTAGGCGTCAAACGGCTAAGCTCGGCTTTGCTCGGCTCAAGCCTACGCAACCCTCTCCCCCGCGTCGGGGGAGAGGGTAGGGTGAGGGGGATGCTTCCATCACATCGGGAATGGCTCTAGCGCGGGTGACGAGAGAAGCGGTTCCACATAAACGGGACATGCTCTAGCCGATAAATGGAGAAATCCGGCTTGCCGCGGGCGGCGGCGCCGGCCCGCGCGCCATGCGTCACGGCTCTTGGGGCGGGATGAGCGCGCGGCTTGGGTCACGGCCGATCTTGCGCTTACGCCGAATTCCGTTGCGGCCCGCCTCAGCGAATGGAGTATTGTGAGGAAGACATGCTGCGCGCGTCGTCTGCACTTGCGTTTTGCCT
>DASPPM010000210.1:0-4425 GCA_035625535.1 Alphaproteobacteria bacterium | reverse complement strand
CGACCCGAGGCATCCCTATAGCTGGGCCCTCATCAACGCCATGCCCCGCATCGACCGCGGCGCCCTCGAGGGCAAGCGCCTCACCACGATCGAGGGCGCACCCCCGGATCCGCTCGCCCATGCCGCGGGCTGCCGCTTCGCCGAGCGCTGCCCCTTCCGCATCGCCAAATGCGTCGAGCATCCCCCGCTTGCGGAGGTGGCGCCAGGACGCCGCGCGCGCTGCTGGGTGACGCAAGCAGGCGGCAGACTCCTCGGGCCAAGGGCAGGGGACGCCCTGCCGGCGGAGGCGAAAGCCGAGTCGAGGCCCTTCGATCACGGAGCCGAGGCGGCGCTTGCGCGCGGCGAGCGGCTGCTCGAGGCGCGCGGGGTCGTCAAGCACTTCCCGCTCCCCCGCGCCGGGCTTTTCGAGGCCGCCCGCGTGGTGCGCGCGGTCGACGGCATCGATCTCGACGTGGCCCAGGGCGAGACCGTGGGGCTCGTCGGCGAGTCGGGCTGCGGCAAATCGACGCTCGCCCGCGTCCTCGTCCGCATCCACCGACCCGAGGCGGGCTCGATCCGCCTCGCCGGACAGGAGATCGCGCAAAGCCAGCAATCCGCCATCCGTCCCTTGCGCCGACGCATGCAGATGGTGTTCCAGGACCCCTATGCCTCGCTCAACCCGCGCATGACCGTGGGCCAGATATTGGGCGAGCCGCTCGTCTTCCATCGCATCACCAAGGGGGCGCGCGAGACGAGCGCCCACGTGGACGAGCTCCTCAACGTGGTGGGGCTCTCCCCCAAGGCGGCGCAGCGCTACCCGCACGAGTTCTCGGGCGGACAGCGCCAGCGCATCTCGATTGCGCGCGCGCTCGCCGTGCGCCCGGATTTCATCGTCGCGGACGAGCCGATCTCGGCACTCGATGTCAACATCCAGGCGCAGATCATCAACCTCCTCATCGATCTGCAGGAGCGCTACGGGCTCGCCTATCTCTTCATCGCCCACGACCTCGCGGTGGTGCGCCACATCTCGGAGCGCATCGTCGTGCTCTATCTCGGCAAGGTCGCCGAGATAGCCCCTGCGGCGGCCCTCTTCGAGTCCCCCCTCCATCCCTATACCCGCCACCTGATCTCGGCGGTGCCGATCCCCGACGCCGCGATCGAGTCGCGGCGGCAGCACTTGCAGCTCGCGGGCGAGCCGCCGAGCGCCATCGACCCGCCGTCCGGCTGCCGTTTCCGGCCGCGCTGCCCGCTTGCCCAGGCGGTCTGCGCGGAGGCGGCGCCGCCGCTTGCCGAGCATCGCCCCGGGCACTTCGCGGCCTGCCATTTTGCCGGACAGTTCTGAATGAGACACGGAGGACAACGTGAGACGCGTTACGGCTGACGAGGCGGTCAAGATCATCCGCTCGGGCGACACCTTGCTCGTGGGCGGCTCGGGCGGCGGGCACGCGGTGCCCGAGGCGGTGATGGCGGCGGTCGAGCGGCGCTTCCTCTCGACGGGCGAGCCGCGCGGGCTCACCGTCGTCCATCCGGTCGGGCTCGGCGACGATGCCAGCTTGGGCGTCGGCCATTTCGCGCACGAGGGCCTCTTGAAGCGCGACGTGGGCGGCACCTTCGTGAACTCGCCCAAGCTCTCCGAGCTCTCGCTCGCCGACAAGATCGAGGGCTACACCTTGCCGCAGGGGTCGCTCTCGCTCCTCACCCGCGAGATGGCCGCGGGACGACCGGGGCTCTTGACCGAGACGGGGCTTCACACCTTCGTCGATCCGCGCCACGGCGGCGGGCGCCAGAGCAAGAGTGCGACCGAGGACCTCGTCGAGCTCGTCCAGTTTCGCGGCAAGGAGTACCTCTTCTACAAGCCCTTCCACATCGACGTCTGTCTTCTGCGCGGCACCACGGCGGACGAGGACGGCAACATCAGCATGGAGGAGGAGGCGGTCTTCGGCGAGATGCTGTCCGAGGCGCAAGCGACGCGGCGCTGCGGCGGGGTGGTCATCGTGCAGGTAAAGCGCCTCGCCAAGCGCGGCACCCTTCCCGCCAAGCACGTCAAGGTCCCGGGCATCCTCGTCGATCTCGTGGTGATCGAGCCCGAGCAGCGCCAGACCTACCGCACCGCCTATAGCCCGGCCTATGCGGGCGAGCTCAAGGTCCCCCTCGCGGACATCCCGGTGCTGCCGTTCGACGCGCGCAAGGTGATCGCGCGGCGCGCGGCGTGCGAGCTCTTCGCGGGTGCCATCTGCAACCTCGGCTCCGGCATCTCGACGGGGATCGCGAACGTGGCCGCCGAGGAGGGCGTGCTCGACGAGGTCTGCCTCACCAACGAGCAGGGGCTCATCGGCGGCGCGCCGGCCTCGGGCAACGAGGCGGGGGCCTCGCGCAACTTCGCCGCCATGATCGACCAGCCCTACCAGTTCGACTTCTACGACGGCGGCGGGCTCGACCTCGCCTTCCTCTCCTTCGCGGAGGTGGACGCGCAAGGCAACGTGAACGTGAGCCGCTTCGGCGGCCGCATCATCGGCCCCGGCGGCTTCATCAACATCAGCCAGAATGCGAAATGCGTGATCTTCAGCGGCACCTTCAACGCAGGCAGGAGCGAGATCGCCTGGCCCGGCGGGGTGACGCGCATCGCGCGCGACGGGGGGAAGCGCAAGTTCGTGCCCGCGGTCGAGGAGATCACCTATAGCGGGAGCTACGGGCAGGCGCGCGGGCAGCGCGTCCTCTACGTCACCGAGCGCGCCGTCTTCCGTCTGAGCGAAGGCGGGCTCGAGCTCATCGAGGTGGCCCCGGGGGTCGATCTCGAGACGCACGTGCTGGCGCAGATGGCTTTCCGTCCCAAGCTCGCACGCGAGCTCAAACCCATGGACGGCCGGCTCTTCCTCCCCGACAAGATGGGCCTTCTCCGGGACTTGGCGGAAAAGCCGGGGCGGCGAGCCTCGCCGCGCCTGGCGCTCATCGACCCGAGTGCTGAGGCCGCGCAATGACCGCGCTCGATGAGTCCCGCGATCTCGTCAACGGCGCCACGCGCCTCTACGGCATCATCGGCGATCCCATCGAGCAGGTGCGCTCACCCGAGGTGATGACGGGCCGCTTCCGCGCCGCGGGCCGGAACGCGATCCTGGTGCCTCTGCACGTGCTGCCCGAGCGCTTCGATGCCACGGTGCGCGGGCTCAAGTCGCTCGCCAACCTCGACGGCCTCATCATCACGGTGCCCTACAAGGTGCGCGTCGTCCCTCATGTGGACCGGCTCTTGCCGACGGGTGCGCGAGTGGGTGCGATCAACGCCATGCGCCGCGAGACGGACGGGAGCTGGTCGGGTGACATGTTCGACGGCCGCGGCTTGATCCGCGGCTTGCGCGGGGAGGGCCACGAGGTTGCCGGCCGGCGCGTCATGCAATTGGGCGCCGGCGGTGCGGGCAGCGCCGTCGCCTTTGCGCTTGCCGAGGCCGCCTGCGCGAGCTTGACGCTCTTCGATGTGGACGAGCGGAAAGCGAACGACCTCGCGGCGCGCGTCGCCGCCGCTTACCCTAGCACTGCGGTGCACACGGCGGCACCCACGGTCGAGGACTGCGACATGCTCGTCAATGCGACCCCCGTCGGCATGGCGCCGGGCGACGGGCTGCCGGCCGAGCTCGGCCGGCTCGAGCCAACGCTTCTCGTCGTCGACATCATCATGAAGCCGCCGCTGACCCCGCTTCTGCGCCACGCGCAGGCCTGCGGCTGCCGTACCCTCGGCGGCCGCGCCATGCTCGAGGGCCAGGCGGACGAGGTGGCGCTCTTTTTCGGCACAGGAGGCTGACATGGCGATCGACCCGCACCTCAAGATAGGCGAGGCCTGCGAGTTCTCGAAGACGATCGCGGAGAGCGACCTCATGCTCTTCGCCGGCATCAGCGGCGACTTCGATCCCATCCACGTCAACGAGGAGTTCGCCAGGACGACCGCCTTCGGCCGCCGCATCGCGCACGGGGCGCTCGTCATGAGCCTGTGCTCGACGACCTCCTCCATGATGTCGCGCCGCTCGATCGAGCGGGGCAGCGTCGCCGTGCCTGTCTCGCTCGGCTACGACAGGATCCGCTTCGTCAAGCCGGTCTTCATCCACGATACCTTGACCGCGCGCTACACGATCGAGGCGGTCGACAAGGAGGCGGGACGCACCCGCGCCAAGATCGAGGTCCTGAACCAGGCCGGCGAGACCTGCCTCGCCGGAACCCACGTGATGAAATGGGTGATGCCGAAGTAGCGGGCGCCGCCGCCGTGGCCCTACTGTGAGGTGATTACGATCTCAGGACACACTGTTTTTTCGCTTGAGCGCGGCCGTCCCTCCCGCGCTATTACACGGGCTCAAGCCGTGAGGCGGACCGCGGGTTGGGACGAGGAGCCGGCACGTAGCGCTTAACCTTGATGCTTCTCTCTCGCTCGCGGAGTCTGGCGATCTCGTAGCTCGTCTGCAT
>DASPPM010000209.1:0-23146 GCA_035625535.1 Alphaproteobacteria bacterium | reverse complement strand
TAACGGAAGCGGCGCAGCTTCTCCTCAAGAATGCCGTAGCGCTCGCGCAAGAGCTCGTCCCACAGCTCGGCGAAGGCGCGCATCTTGCACATCTCGGTGATGAAGCGGATGCCCGCGTTCACGAAGAAGCTGATGCGCCCCGCGACGAGCGCGCAGTCCTGCGCGGGCACGCGCGCGCGCACCGCATCCAGCACCGCGAAGGCCGTCGCGAGCGCGAAGGCAAGCTCCTCGACGGGCGTCGCCCCCGCCTCCTGCAAATGATAGGAGCACACGTTGATCGGATTCCATTTGGGAATCTCGCGGTAGGTGAAGGCGATCACCTCGCTCGTGAGCCTGAGCGAGGGCTCGGGGGGAAAGATGTAGGTGCCGCGCGAGAGATACTCCTTGACGAGGTCGTTCTGCGTCGTGCCGCAGAGCTCGCGCCGCGCCGCATCCTGGCGCTCGGCCGCCGCGACGTAGAGTGCCAAGAGCCAGGGGGCCGTCGCGTTGATCGTCATCGAGGTGTTCATGCGCGCGAGCGGGATGCCTTCGAAGAGCGCCATCATGTCGCCGAGGTGCGAGACCGGCACGCCCACCTTGCCGACCTCGCCCCGCGCAAGCGCGTGGTCGCTGTCGTAGCCCGTCTGGGTCGGCAGGTCGAAAGCGACCGAAAGCCCCGTCTGCCCGCGCGCGAGATTGGTGCGGTAGAGCTCGTTCGACGCCTTGGCCGAGCTGTGGCCCGAATAAGTGCGGATGAGCCAGGGCTCGTCGCGCTCACGCCTCGCCATTGGCCGGCCTCCTCTCTCCTCATGCGCTGCGCAGGCGGGGGTGTTGCAGCGCATAACGCCTGCCGACATTTTATTGCGGAAACTTTATTTCAAAAGAAATAAAGCTGTGTTTTCCGCATTGCAGAATGGTGAAGGGCGCGTTATGAGTCAATCCGGATGTTGCACTGCGGGACAACTCTGCGCCGCCTCGGCCGCGGTCCCGCAGATGGAATCGGCCCCTGAACCTCATTGCGGAGGCGCTCGATGGGCGAAGTGGCGAAGCTGGCGGTGCCGAGCTCGGCCGCGGCAGGGAAGGAGCTTTACGAAATCGGCGAGATCCCCCCGCTCGGCCAGGTCCCGGCCAAGATGTATGCCTGGACGATCCGGCGCGAGCGCCACGGCGAGCCCGAAGAGGCGATGCGGCTCGAGGTGGTGGCGACGCCCACCATCGAGGCGGACGAGGTCCTCGTCATGGTGATGGCGGCGGGCGTCAACTACAACGGCGTGTGGGCGGCGCTCGGCAAGCCGATCTCCGTGTTCGAGGTGCACAAGGCCGACTATCACGTGGCCGGCTCGGATGCCGCCGGCGTCGTTTGGGCGGTGGGTGCCAAGGTGAAGCGCTGGCGCGTGGGCGATGAGGTCGTCGTCCATTGCAATCAGGACGACGGCGACGACGAGGAGTGCAACGGCGGCGACCCGATGTTCTCTCCCTCCCAGCGCATCTGGGGCTACGAGACGCCCGACGGCTCCTTCGCCCAGTTCGCGCGCGTGCAGTCGCGCCAGCTCATGCCGCGGCCGCAGCACCTCACCTGGGAGGAGTGCGGCTGCTACACCCTCACGCTCGCGACCGCCTACCGCATGCTCTTCGGCCATCGTCCGCACATCCTGCGCCCCGGCCACAACGTGCTGGTGTGGGGTGCTGCGGGCGGGCTCGGCTCGATGGCGGTCCAGCTCATCGCGACCGCGGGAGCGAACGCGATCGGCGTGATCTCGGACGAGAGCAAGCGCGACTTCGTCATGCAGCTCGGCGCCAAGGGTGCCATCAACCGCAGCAAGTTCGATTGCTGGGGGCGGCTGCCCGAGATCAACGCGGGCGGCGGCTACGGCGAGTACATGAAGAAGGTGCGCGAGTTCGGCAAGGCGATCTGGGAGATCACCGGCAAGGGCAACGACGTCGACTTCGTCTTCGAGCATCCGGGCGAGGCGACCTTCCCGGTGAGCTGCTTCGTGGTGAAGCGCGGCGGCATGGTGGTCTTCTGCGCGGGCACCACGGGCTACCACATCACCTTCGATGCCCGCTTCGTGTGGATGCGCCAAAAGCGCGTCCAGGGCAGCCATTTCGCCAATCTCCTGCAGGCGAGCCAGGCCAACCGCCTGGTCATCGAGCGGCGCATCGATCCTTGCATGAGCGAGGTGTTCCCCTGGGTCGAGATCCCCAAGGCCCACACCAAGATGATGCGCAACGAGCACAAGCCCGGCAACATGGCGGTGCTCGTCCAGGCGCCGCGCACCGGACTGCGCAGCTTCGAGGACGCCGTCGAGGCGTGAGGATCGCAGAATACGTAGCCCCGCCGACCGGCCTCATCCTTCGAGACGCTCGCTCTGCTCGCTCCTCGGGATGAGGCGCATCGGTTGACTCGAACCTCATCTTGAGGAGCCGCCGAAGGCGGCGTCTCGAAGGATGAGGTGGCTCCGGATGCCGATCGGTATGACGATGCCGCGCGGGGTAACCCCGCCCAAGAAATCCGCCCTCCTCCTTCACGGCTGCGCCCGTTAGGATGGCAGGTGCGCCTTCATGGCGGGCGCGCAGACGAGGCGCCGGACGGGTTGACGATGCGAATTGCATCGATACCGATACGAATCGTGTTGCTTGCGGCGGCCCTCCTCTTAGGCCTCGCGGGCGCACCCGCCTCTGGGGCGGAGGTCTGCGGACTGGCTGAAGCGCAGCCGGGCCCTGAGGACGAGGCGCTCAAGACCTTCGCCCACGATCTCGGTCTCGCAGAGGTGGACGCCTTCGTGGCCGTTGCCAATTACCTGCACGACACGGGCCGGCTTCCGCCCTGCTATCTCACCCGGCGGCAAGCCGAGGCCAAGGGCTGGCGCCCGGGTGCGAACCTCTGGGCCGTGGCACCGGGGAGTGCCATCGGCGGCGACCGCTTCGGCAACCGCGAGCACCGCCTTCCCTCGACCAACGACGGCCGCTATCGCGAGGCCGACCTCGACTATGCGGGCGGCGCGAGGGGAGCCGAGCGTCTCATCTATGTCGACAATGGCCAGGGCACCTGGCGGCAATGGGTGACCGTCGACCACTACCGCCATTTCTACGAGCTGCCGGAGGCGGAGTGAGTGGCGCGGCACCCTTTGGCAGCGAGTGCGGACCCTGGCGCCAAGCGCGGATCAGAGGGGCTGCCATCCGCTCGCTCGAGGAGGCCTATGCGGCCCTCGCCGCGGCCCTGGCCCTGCCCGCCCATTTCGGGCGCAACCTCGATGCGCTGTGGGACGCGCTCACGGGCGACGTGGTGGGCCCGCTCGAGCTTCTGTGGGAGGATGCCGCGGCCACGCGCGCGGCCCTCGGCAGCACCCCGTTCGAGCGTCTCATCGCGGTCCTGCGCGAGGCCGAGGGAGTGCGGCGGGACTTCCGGCTGCGCTTGCGCTAGAGCAGTTTCACTGTGAGTGGAATCGCCACCCCCTCACCCAGCTCAGGGTAAGGCTCGGCTTCGCCTCGCCAACCCTTCGCAACCCTCTCCCCCTTCAGGGGGAGAGGGCAGGGTGAGGGGGGAACGCTGTGTCCGCTTACCCAGAAAATGCTTTAGCGCCGCCTGCGTCAAGCGAAGGTGAAGCCGCGCTCGCGGAACAGCCTCAAAGAGACCTGGACGGCGTCATTGTCGTAAAGCCGCCCCGCGCCCTGCTCGATCTCCTTGAGTGCGAACTCGACGCCGCCCGCGCGGTCCGCGAGCCTCAGCCCATCACCGAGGTGGAGACCGGCTCGATCTCGTAAATGAGGCGGACCTCGCCGGGCCGACGATAGGGATATTTGTCCTGCCCGAGATATTTCTTCGCGAGCGAATCGATGTGCGCGTCCGCCCCTTGCTCGGTGACGCGCTTGACGCGGCCGCGGACCTGGATGTGGCGGTAGGGGTTGTCGGGATCGAGGATGGCAAGCGCCACGCGCGAGCCCTCCTTCATGTTGCGCGCCTTGACCCGGCCCTTCGCCGTGTTCACGCGGATGGCACCGCCCTTGTAATCAACCCAGACCGGCGTCACCTGCGGCGAGCCGTCCGGCATCACGGTGGCCAGGCTGGCAAATGCTTTCTTCTTCTCCAGAAGATCGAGATATTTTTCAGGGATCGCTGCCATCGTCTTGCACTCCTTGCGCTTGGCCCGCATCCGGCATTGCCCGGATTGAGGGAAAGAGGCACTCGCTCGGCGACAGGCTAACGCGGCCTCGCCGGCGTGACAACCGGCGAGATCGCTCGCGGGAGGGATGAGGTGCTTATCCGGGGCTCGGGGCCGCGCGTTTCCTTTGGCAGGCGCAAAGTCATTGGACTGGACGCCGCCGCGCGCTATATGACGCGGATGGAGACGCTCTTTTCCTATCTCGTGGGCATTGCCATGGCGGCCGTGCTCGCGGTGCTGATGGTGGGCGTCGCCTCGATGTTCCGCGGCGGGGAGTTCAACCGCAAACATGCGAACAAGCTCATGCGCCTGCGCGTGCTCCTGCAGGCCTTAGCCCTCCTGCTCTTCGCCATCTTCATGCTGTTCTTCCGCCACCAGAGTTGAGCGGGCCCTGCCATGGTGAGACTGACCCGGATCTATACGCGCGGCGGCGACAAGGGCGAGACCTCGCTCGGCGACGGCACGCGCGTGCCGAAGCACGCCCTCCGGGTCGCCGCCTTCGGCACGGTCGACGAGGCCAACAGCGCCATCGGCATTGCGCGCCTCGATACCACGGGTGAGGCGGATGCCATGCTCGCCCGCATCCAGAACGATCTCTTCGATCTCGGCGCGGACCTGTGCCGGCCTGGGGGTGGCCCGGGCGACGACAAGGCCTTGCGCGTCGTGGTGGCACAGGTCGAGCGTCTCGAGCGCGAGATCGACGCGCTCAACTCGGGCCTCAAGCCGCTCGACTCCTTCATCCTGCCGGGGGGCACGCCGGCGGCGAGCCATCTCCATCTCGCGCGCACGGTCGTGCGCCGCGCCGAGCGCCTCGTGGCCGAGCTCGCCGCGGCCGAGCCCGTCAACAGAGCCGCACTCAGCTACTTGAACCGCCTCTCCGACCACCTCTTCGTGCTCGCCCGCCATCTCAACGAGCGCGGCGCCAAGGACGTGCTGTGGGTTCCGGGCGGCAGCCGCTGACCCGCGCCCCCGCCTGGGGCCCCTCTTTGACTTCAATCTCTGCCGCAACCGACTATGCAATTGCGAAATGACCGATTTCCCGCGGATTTCTGCCCCTTTGAGCGGCAGCCCCTTGCTTGACAGGCTCTCCCCGGTCCCCTAAACAAGCGAGCCCCGGCTCGTTGCCGAGCGGCTCGCGGGCAGGCGCGTTGGGATGAAGGCAGCACGATGAAGGTATTGGTCCCGGTCAAGCGCGTCATCGACTTCAACGTCAAGGTCCGGGTCAAGGCCGACCACTCGGGTGTGGAGACGGCCAACGTCAAGATGTCGATGAATCCCTTCGACGAGATCGGCGTCGAGGAGGCCATGCGCCTCAAGGAGGCCGGCAAGGCGAGCGAAGTCATAGCCGTCTCGATCGGCCCCGCAGCCTGCCAGGAGACCATCCGCACCGCCCTCGCCATGGGCGCCGACCGCGGCATCCATGTCGAGACGGACCAGCCGTTGCAGCCCCTTGCGGTCGCCAAGCTCTTGACGGCGGTAGCGCTCAAGGAGGCGCCGGGCCTCGTCATTCTGGGCAAGCAGGCCATCGACGACGACTGCAATCAGACGGGCCAGATGCTGGCGGCGCTTCTTGGCTGGCCGCAAGGCACTTTTGCCTCCAAGCTCGCCTTCAAGGACGACAGGCTCGAGGTGACGCGCGAGGTCGACGGCGGGCTCGAGACGGTGCTGCTCAAGCTGCCCGCGATCGTGACCACCGACCTGCGCTTGAACGAGCCGCGCTACGCCTCGCTTCCCAATATCATGAAGGCGAAGAAGAAGCCGATCGACAAGCTCACTCCAGAAGCCCTCGGCGTCGACGTGGCCCCGCGTCTCACCACCCTTAAGGTCGAGGAGCCGCCCAAGCGCGTGGCCGGCGTCAAGGTCAAGGACGTGGCCGAGCTCGTCTTGAAGCTCAAGCAGGAAGCCAAGGTGATCTGATGAGCGTGCTCGTCTTGGCCGACCACGACAACGCCTCGATCAAGCCGGCAACCCTCAATGCGGTGAGCGCCGCGAAGGAGCTCGGCGAGGTGGTGGTGCTGGTGGCCGGCAGCGGCTGCAAGGCCGCCGCCGAGGCCGCCGCGAAGATCGCGGGCGTCGCCAAGGTGCTCGTCGCCGACGCGCCCTCCCTCGATCACGGCCTCGCCGAGAACCTCGCCCCCCTTGTCGCCAAGCTGGCCCCCGGCTACAGCCACGTGCTGGCCGCAGCCGACACCTTCGGCAAGAACGTGATGCCGCGCGCGGCCGCCCTCATGGACAGCCAGCAGATCTCCGAGATCGTCAAGATCGTCTCGCCCGATACCTTCGTGCGGCCGATCTACGCCGGCAACGCGCTCGAGACCGTGCAATCGAAGGACGCGGTCAAGGTGATCACCGTGCGCGGCACGGCGTTCGATCCGGCGCCGGCCGAAGGCGGGGCGGCTCAAATCGAGAGCGTGGCTGCGAGCGCCGACGGCGGCCTCTCGAGCTTCGTGGGCCAGTCGCTCAGCAAGTCGGAGCGGCCGGAGCTGACCAGCGCACGCATCGTCATCTCCGGCGGCCGCGGCATGCAGTCGGGCGATAACTTCGCGATGCTCGAGCGCATCGCGGACAAGCTGGGAGCGGCGGTCGGCGCCAGCCGTGCTGCGGTCGACGCAGGCTTCGTGCCCAACGATTACCAGGTGGGCCAGACCGGCAAGATCGTGGCGCCCGACCTCTACATCGCGGTCGGCATATCGGGGGCCATCCAGCACCTGGCGGGGATGAAGGATTCGAAGGTGATCGTGGCGATCAACAAGGACGAGGAAGCCCCGATCTTCCAAGTGGCGGACTACGGGCTGGTCGCGGATCTGTTCAAGGCGCTGCCCGAGCTCGAGGCCGAGCTCGCCAAGCAAGGCTGAGGACATGGCCGTCTCCCCTCGAAGGGGGAGGGGATGACTCTTGCTTCGTCGTTTGAGAGCCCTAGACAGGCGTGGAGATAGGCTTTGGCGATAGAGAAAATCGGCATCATCGGCGCCGGACAGATGGGCAATGGCATCGCCCATGTCGCGGTGCTCGCGGGCTTCGAGGTGCGCCTCGCCGACATCAGCAAGGAAGCGCTCGACAAGGCAAGGCAAACCATCGAGCGCAACATGAACCGCCAGGTCGCGCGCGGGACCATCGACGAGGCGAAGAAGCGGGCGGCGCTCGCCCGCATCAAGACCGGCACCGGCTTCGAGCAGTTCAGCGACTGCGATCTCGTCATCGAATCGGCATCCGAGAACCTCAACGTCAAGAGCGAGATCCTCAAGTCGCTATGCCCGGTCTTGCGCAAGGACGCGCTCATCGCGACCAACACCTCCTCGATCTCGATCACGCGGCTCGCCTCCCTCACCGACCGGCCGCCCAAGTTCATGGGCATGCATTTCATGAACCCGGTGCCGGTGATGGAGCTGGTCGAGCTCATCCGCGGCCTGGCCACGGCGGAGGAGACTTTCAAGACGATCCGGGACCTCTCGATCAAGCTCGGCAAGACGCCGGCCAATGCCGAGGACTTCCCCGCCTTCATCGTCAACCGCATTCTCCTGCCGATGATCAACGAGGCGGTCTACGCGCTCTATGAAGGCGTGGGCTCGGTCGAGGCGATCGACGTCGCCATGCGGCTCGGCGCGCACCACCCGATGGGGCCGCTCGAGCTGGCCGACTTCATCGGGCTGGACACCTGCCTCGCCGTCATGCACGTGCTCTACGAGGGGCTCTCGGACAGCAAGTACCGGCCCTGCCCGCTCCTCGTGAAGTACGTCGAGGCGGGCTGGCTCGGGCGCAAGACCGGCCGCGGCTTCTACGACTACGGCGGCGAGAAGCCGGTGCCGACAAGATGAGCCCAAGCGAGGCCTCGCAGCCGGGCGCGGAGCCGATTTGGCCCGACGCGGTTGCGATCCCATATGCAAGCATGACATTCTTGAGCTGACAGGCCGCCGGGCGGGGCGCGGATTTTGGGCGCGCCCGCCGGAAGGAACGATAGGGACAGCCATGGCAGAAACCGCGCTGCGGGCCGAGTTGCCCGAGCGGCAAGACCGCGAAACTCTCGAATCCGTCGTGGTGCGCATCGCCGGCGATTCGGGCGACGGCATCCAGTTGACCGGCAGCCAGTTCGCCCAGACGACCGCCTTTGCCGGCAACGACCTCGCGACCTTCCCGGATTTCCCGGCGGAGATCCGCGCCCCCATCGGGACGACCTTCGGCGTGTCCTCGTTCCAGATCAACTTCGGCGCGCGCGAGATCCGCACCTCGGGCGATGCGCCCGACGTGCTCGTGGCCTTGAACCCGGCCGCACTCCAGGTGCATCTCGGGGACCTCAAGCGCGGCGGCATCCTCATCATCAACGCGGGCGCCTTCAGCGAGCGCAATTACACCAAGGCCGGCTACAAGGCGGATCCGCGCAAGGACGGCTCGTTCAGCGCCTATCGCGTGATCGAGATCGACATCTCGCGCTCGACGCTCGAGGCGGTCAAGGGCCTCGAGATCTCCCAGAAGGACGCGCTGCGCTGCAAGAACATGTGGGCGCTCGGCCTGCTCTTCTGGTTGTACGGCCGCAAGCGCCAGTCCACGGTCGAGTATCTCAAGCGCCGCTTCCAGAAGCGCCCCGTGCTCGCGGAGGCCAATATCGCGGCGCTCAATGCCGGGCATGCCTTCGGCGAGACGGCGGAGATGGCGGCGGGCCTACCCGCCTTCAGCGTGCCGCCCGCGCGCCTCGAGCCCGGCCTCTACCGCACCGTCACGGGCACCGAGGCCATGGCCTGGGGTCTCATCGCCGGTTGCCGGCTCGCCTCGCTCCCGCTCGTCTTCTGCTCGTACCCCATCACGCCGGCGTCCGCGGTGCTGCACGCGCTCGCCGAGCTCAAGCACTTCGGCGTCTTGACCTTCCAGGCCGAGGATGAGATCGCGGCGATCGGCGCGGCGATCGGCGCCTCTTACGCCGGCTCGATGGGCGTCACCTCGAGCTCGGGCCCGGGAGTTGCGCTCAAGAGCGAGGCCCTTGGGCTCGCCATCGGCGCCGAGCTTCCCCTCGTGCTGATCAACTCGCAGCGCGCCGGGCCGTCGACCGGCATGCCGACCAAGACCGAGCAGTCGGACCTCTACCAGTCCGTCTACGGCCGCAATGCGGATGCGCCGCTTGCGGTGCTGGCCGCCCGCTCCTCCGCCGACTGCTTCGAGGTGGCGATCGAGGCGGTGCGCATCGCGACCAAATACATGACGCCGGTGATCGTGTTGACCGACGGCTATCTCGCGAACGCGGCCGAGCCCTGGAAGATACCGGACGTCTCCGCCTACAAGCCCTTCCCCGTCGCCTTCCGCAGCGAGCCCGCAGGCTTCCACCCCTTCCTGCGCGATCCGGCGAGCTTGGCGCGCCCCTGGGTCAAGCCGGGCACGCCGCAGCTGGAGCACCGCATCGGCGGCATCGAGCGCGATTACGACAGCGGCAACATCTCCTACGATTCGGACAACCATCAGCGCATGACGCTCGCGCGCGCGGCCAAGATCGAGGGCATCGCCAAGGACATCCCCTTGCAGCAAAGCGAGGATGGCGCCAGCACAGGCCGCCTCGCCGTGCTCGGCTGGGGCTCGACCTACGGCCCGATCGGGCGCGCCGTCGACAATTTGCGTGCCGAGGGCCTGGCCGTCTCCCACATCCATCTCCGTTACATCTGGCCGCCGCCGGCCAATCTCGGCGAGCTGCTCAAGGGCTTCGAGCGCGTGCTGATTCCCGAGATGAACAACGGGCAGCTCTTGACCGTGATCCGCAGCCGCTATCTCGTGCCCGCCGAGGGGCTCAACAAGGTGACCGGCCGGCCTTTCAAGATCAGCGAGATCGAGGCCGCGATCCGCGCCCACCTGGAGGCCTGACATGAACGTCGCAAGCCCGCTCGCGAAGCTCGCCGCCAAGGACTACGCCTCCGACCAGGAGGTCCGCTGGTGTCCCGGCTGCGGCGACTACGCCATCATCAAGGCCGTGACCAAGACGCTCGCCGACATCGGCGCCAAGCGCGAGAACACGGTGTTCGTCTCCGGCATCGGCTGCGCCGCGCGTTTTCCCTATTACATCGCGAGCTACGGCTTCCACACCATCCACGGCCGCGCGCCCGCGATCGCGACCGGCGTCAAGCTCGCCAATCCCGGGCTCGACGTGTGGGTGATCGGCGGCGACGGCGACATGCTCTCGATCGGCGGCAACCACACGCTCCATGCGCTCCGCCGCAACGTCGATCTGCAGATCCTGCTCTTCAACAACGCGATCTACGGGCTGACCAAGGGACAGTACTCGCCGACCTCGCGTCCGGGCACGCGCTCGCCCTCGACCCCCATGGGCTCGCTCGACAATCCGGTGTCGCCGACCCAGTTCGCGCTCGGTGCCGGGTCCCGCTTCGTGGCGCGCTCGATCGACACGCTCCAGGCCCATCTGCCGGCCGTGCTCAAGCGCGCCTACGAGCACAAGGGGTCGAGCTTCGTCGAGATCTTCCAGAACTGCATCGTCTACAACGACGGCGTCTACGCCAACTTCACCGCCAAGGAGGTCGCCGCCGACAACCAGCTCCACCTCGAGCACGGCAAGGCGATGGTCTTCGGCAAGGCGCGCGACAAGGGCATCCGTATCAAGCCGGGCACGCTCGAGCTCGAGGTGGTGAGCCTGGCGGAGGGGGGCTCAAGCGAAGCCGACCTCCTCGTCCACGACGAGACGAACCGCATGATCGCCTTCATGTTGGCCCATATGGAGCCGCCCGGCTTCCCGGTCGCCTTGGGCGTGCTCTACTGCAACCCCGCACCCGCCTACGAGGCCCTCGTCACCAACCAGATCGAGGAGGCCAAGCGCTGCCAGCCCGAGGCGAACCTGAACGCGCTCCTCCGCCGCGGCACCACTTGGCGCGAGGGGGCCTAGAGGCATCCGCCTGCGGCTTCGACCTCTCGCTTGCGTCAACAAAAAGGGCGCCGTGCCGCGAAGGACGGCGCCGTTCGTCGCGGCCGGGACGTCCTTGACCAACTTGACCAACAGTCGCCTGGAATGCTAGGCTCTCGCCTTCCGCCGAGGACTCTCTCATGACCAAGACGGTCAACCTCTACGAGGCCAAGACGAAGCTCTCCGAGCTCGTCGAGCGCGCCGCCAAGGGCGAGGAGATCGTCATCGCCAAAGCCGGAAAGCCGTGCGCGAAGCTGGTCCCCCTCCCCGTGCGGAAGGGGCTGCGTCCGGCCGGCCTCTCTGCGGGCAAGGTGACGGTCCCCGATGACTTCGATGACCCGCTGCCGGACGAAATTCAGCGCGCATTCGAAGGAGAAGGGAGCTGAAGCTCCTCCTCGATACTCACGTCTTCCTGTGGTGGATCGCAAGCCCGAGCCGGCTCAATGCGGCGGCACGCGAAACGATCGCGAGGCTCGAAGATCCGGCTTATGTCAGCGCGGCATCTGTGTGGGAAATCGCGATCAAGGCCGCCGCCGGCCGTTTGCCGCCGATCCACGACATTGCCTCGGACATGAAGGCGCACAGATTCCTTCCCCTCGACATCACCGTGGTGCACGCCGAGGCGGCCGGCGCCTTGCCCCTCCATCACCGCGATCCCTTCGACCGCATGCTCGTGGCGCAGGCGCAGAGCGAGGGCTTGGTCATCGTGAGCAGCGACCGGCGCTTGGCCCCCTACGAGGTGCCGGTGCTGTGGGCGTAGCGGCGCGCGGTGGCGCGTCAAGGAGCGGCGAGCCAGCGCACGCCTGCCAAAAGGAAAAGAGGGACCACGAGTGCCGCGGCCGTGACGAAGCCGGCTTCGACCAAGGCCGCGGCAAGCGCCACTGCAACCGCCACCACGGCGAGATTGCGGCGGTCGCCCACGATCACCTCGAGGAACGCGCTCACGGCCCGGCCGCCGCCGCAGCACGGCTACGCCGCAACTGCTGAGCGAGCGCCAACCCGCCCGCAACATAGAACACGGCAAGCGCCGGCAGGCTCCACTCGCCCCACGGCCAAGCGCCGGCACCGCCCATCGCCTCGAGCGTCCAGAAGGTGCCGAAGGCGGTGATCATGGCGCCGACCGCGAGCTTGATGGCGTTCTCGGGCACGCGGCGCAAGGGCGCCTGCAGAAGCGCGCCCGCCGCCGCCACGATGACGAGGGCTGCGAGCGCCCCTGCCGCGGCCGCCAGTGTGCTGCCCTTTTGCAAGCCGAGCGCCACGACGATGAGCCAGACCTCGAGCCCCTCGAGCAATACACCCTTGAAGGCGACGAGCCAGGCGGCGCTGCGGTCGGAGCGCGCGAGCAGCCGCCGGGTCTCGGCGAATTCGGCATCCTCGTCATGAAGCGCCTTGAGCCCCGCGCGGCGGGCGACCGCCTTGGCCAGCCAGCGCACGCCAAAGAGCAGCAGCAGCACGCCGATCGCCCCTTGCAGCCAGGCGAGGTCGAGCCAAAGTGCCAAGAGGCCGCCGCTCGCCGCCGTCATTGCCGCAAGCAGCGCCAAGGCCGCAAGCGTAGCGCCTCCAGCGGCGCGCCAGCCGATGCCGAGGGCAACCGCAAGCACGATGGTGAAGGCCTCGACCCACTCGACCGCGGCGGCGAGGAAGGTGGCGAGGAAGATGCTCCAGGTTTCCATCGCTCAAGTCCTTGGCTGGAGCGTCGCAGCGCGCGTCTCCTCGATTTTCTGCGCGCGCCCCTCGGCGATGAAATGCCGGATGAGCTTGATGGCCGCGGGCGAGTCCCAATCGGCCGCGCCGAGGAGCACGCCCCGCGCGAGCCCGTCCCGGCCGATGATGAAGCTCGTCGGAACGCCGCTTCCCTGCCAGGCGCGAAAGCCCTTGCCCTCCCGGTCGATGTAGATGCCGAGATTTGCGAGCTTATTGTCCCGGAAATAAGGCTCGATCGCCGCCTTGCCCTGGCGGTCGAGGGAGAGGTCGAGGACGATGAAATCGCTGCCGCCGAGTGCCGCCTCAAGGCGGTCGAGGGAGGGCATCTCGCTTTTGCAGGGCGCGCACCACGTGGCCCAGAAGTTGACCAGGACCACCCGGCCCTTGAAGTCGGCGAGGCTCAGCGTCTTGCCTTGGCCGTCCTCGAAGCTGATCGGCGGCACTGGCTTGGGGCCGGCGAAATAGCTAAAGTCGCCCATCTCGCCCTTGAGGACCGGGAGCGAGCCGTCGCCGAAGGCGCTCGCGAGGCCAAACGGGCCGCGACCGGCGTTGGGGGCTGCCAAGGAGACGGCGAGTGCCGCCGCCGCTACCAGAAGTGCCGCGAGAATGGACCGTCCGTTGCCTCTCGATGCCACCGTTCGACCTCTTCCAGCGCCGCGCCGAGACCGCCGAGGACCGCCTGTCATGACCGCCAAGGCCAAACATAAGAAAGCACAGCTCCGGCCTAAGGCGAACCCCCTTTGGGGCGGTCGCTTTGCCGCCGGCCTCAACGCGACGATGAGCGAGATCAACGCCTCGATCGACTTCGACCGGCGGCTCTACGCCCAGGATATCGCGGCCTCCAAGGCCCACGCCGCGATGCTCGCGGCCAAGGGCATCATCAGCAGGAAAGATGGGCGCGCGATCGCCCGCGGTCTAGAGACCATCCGCGCGGAAATCGAGGCCGGCCGCTTCCGCTTCTCAAAGGCGCTCGAGGACATCCACATGAACATCGAGTCGCGGCTGGCCGATCTCATCGGCGAGCCGGCCGGGCGGCTGCATACCGCGCGCTCGCGCAACGACCAGGTCGCGACCGACTTGAGGCTCTGGGTGCGCGATGCCATCGACGCGCTCGAGGCGGCGCTCAAGGGGCTGCAGGCGGCGCTCTTGGCCCAGGCGGAGCAGCACGCCGGCACGCTCATGCCCGGCTTCACCCATCTTCAGCCGGCCCAGCCGATCACCTTCGGCCATCACCTCATGGCCTATGTCGAGATGTTCGGGCGCGACCGGGGCCGCCTCAAGGATTGCCGCGTTCGGCTCGGCGAGTGCCCGCTCGGCGCTGCGGCCCTTGCCGGCACCTCCTTCCCGATCGATCGGGAGATGACGGCGGCGGCCCTCGGCTTCGCGCGGCCGATGGCAAACTCGATCGACGCGGTCTCCGACCGGGACTTCGCGCTCGAGTTTCTCGCCGCCGCGGCGCTTGCCGGCGTGCATCTCTCGCGCCTGGCCGAGGAGATCGTGATCTGGTCGAGCGAGCAGTTCCGCTTCGTGAGACTCTCGGATGCCTTCACCACCGGCAGCTCGATCATGCCGCAGAAGCGCAATCCGGACGCGGCCGAGCTCGTGCGCGCCAAGGTCGGCCGGCTGATCGCCGATCTCAACAGCCTGCTCATCGTCATGAAGGGCCTGCCGCTCACCTACGGCAAGGACATGCAGGAGGACAAGGTGCCGGTGTTCGAGGCGGCCGACACGCTCGCGCTCGCGCTTGCGGCCATGACCGGCATGGTGCGCGACATGGCAGCGGACAAGGCCGCCATGCGCGCGGCCCTCTCAAACGGCTTCATCACCGCGACGGACCTCGCCGATTGGCTCGTGCGCGCGCGCGGGCTGCCCTTCCGCTCGGCCCACCAAGCGACCGGCCGACTCGTGCGCTTAGCTGAGGAGCGCGGCTGCCGGCTCGACCAGCTGAGCCTGGCCGACATGCGCGCCATCGAGCCGCGCATCAGCGAGGAGGTCTTCGAGGTCCTGCGCGTGGAAAATTCGGTCAAGAGCCGCGCGAGCCACGGCGGCACGGCACCCGAGCAAGTGCGCCGCGCGATCGCGCGCGCCAAGGAGCGCTATCTGTGAGCCGCGTCGTTCTTGCCCTTCTCATCGCGGCCTTCCTCGCGGCCCCGCTCGCCGGCTGCGGCAGGAAGGGAGATCCCGAGATTCCCCCGGGGGAGGCCAACACCCTCAACCAGAAGTACCCGAAGCCGAATGACAAGTAGACGAGGCCGATGAGCGAGTTCGCCTATCGCCGCGGCGCGCTCAACGCCGAGGACGTGCCCCTTGCGCGCATCGCCGCCGAGGTCGGGACACCCTTCTATTGCTATTCGACAACGGCCCTCGAGCGCCAGCTCGGTACCTTCCGCGCGGCGTTCGCGGACGCGGACGCGATGGTGTGCTATGCGCTCAAGGCGAATTCGACGCTGGCCGTCGTGCGCACCTTCGCGAACCTAGGCGCCGGTGCCGACGTCGTCTCGGAGGGCGAGCTGCGCATAGCCCTTGCCGCGGGCATTCCGCCCGAGCGCATCCTCTTCTCGGGCGTGGGCAAGACGCGCGCGGAGCTCGAGTTCGCCCTCGCCGCCGGGATCCTCCAGATCAACGTCGAGTCGGAGCCGGAGCTCGAGTTCCTGGGCGAGCTCGCCAAGGGCATGAGACGGCCGGTCTTGGCGGCGCTTCGCATCAACCCCGACGTCGATGCGCGCACCCACGCGAAGATCACGACGGGCAGGAAGGAGAACAAGTTCGGCGTGCCGCTGAGCGAGGCAGCACGGCTCTTCGCGCGCGCAGCTCGGATGGCGCACTTGCGCATGCAAGGCGTTGCCGTCCACATCGGCTCGCAGCTCGAAAGCCTGGCGCCTTACCGCCGCGCCTTCGCGCGCATCGTAAGGCTTGCCGCGGAGCTGCGGACCCAAGGCCACGACATCCGCCGCCTCGACTTCGGCGGCGGGCTCGGCATCACCTATGACGACGAGCGCCCGCCCACGGTCGAGGCTTATGCCGCCATGGTGAAGCAGCTCACCAAGGGCCTGGATGCGCAGCTCGCCTTCGAGCCGGGGCGCTTTCTCGTCGGCAATGCAGGCGTGCTGGTGACACGCGTGCTCTATGTGAAGGAAGGGGCCGCCCGCCGCTTCGTGATCGTGGATGCGGCGATGAACGACCTCATCCGTCCGACGCTCTACGACGCCTATCACGCGATCAAGCCGGTGACGGAGCCGGCCAAGGATGCGGCATTGGAGCGCGCGGACGTCGTCGGACCCGTGTGCGAGACGGGGGACTTCCTCGCCCGTGCGCGGCTCTTGCCGCCGCTTGCCGAGGGCGATCTCCTTGCCATTTGCTCGGCGGGCGCCTACGCTTCGGTGATGGCCTCGACCTACAACGCCCGGCTGCCGGCGCCGGAAGTGATGGTCAAGGGCTCACGCTATGCCGTCGTGAGAGCGCGCCCGGATTATGAGAGCATGCTCCGGCGCGATCGGATTCCCGACTGGCTCGAAATGCCTGCCACCGGACCGGCGCGCGGAGTGGCATGACGAACGATAGGCGCGAGGCGGCCGAATTGCCCGCGGGCCCGACTCCCGCGGCTCGGGACCCGGGGCGCGAAACGGCGGTGCCGGGGGCACTCGATCCGCGCACGCTGCGCCTGGCGCGCCTCGCCCTTTTCTGGGAGAAGCTGTGGCCGGCCGCGTGGCCTGCGGTCGGCGTCGTCGGCCTTTTCGCGGCCCTTGCCTTCGTCGGCTTCTTCGCACTTCTCCCCGGCTGGCTTCATCTCTTGCTCCTCTTGGGCTTCGGCTTGGCCCTCGGCGGGTCTGCCTACCGCTTGGCCCACGTGCTGAGCCTGCCGAGCGTTGCCGCCGCCGGGCGCCGCATCGAGCGCGACAGCGCGCTTGCCCACCGCCCGCTCACGGCCCTTGAGGACAAGCTCGCCGTGGGCGAAGGCGACGCCTTCACCGAGGCGCTTTGGCGCGCCCATCTCGCGCGCATGATGAAGATGCTCGGCAAGGTCCGCGTGGCGTTTCCGCGCCCGGGGCTCCCGGGGCGCGATCCCATGGCGCTCCGCCTGGCGCTCCTCCTCCTGCTCGCGATCGGCGTGCTCGACGCGCGCGGCACAGCACCGGGAAGGCTCGCGGACGCGCTCCTGCCTCGACTGGGCGCCGTCATCCCGCGCACGCCGGCCGTGGTGCAGCTCTGGCTCACCCCGCCCGCCTACACGGGCCTGGCGCCCATCTTCCTCCGCGCCGGCGCCGATCAGCCGGCAGGCGGAGAGAGGCAGGGCATCGGCAGCCCGTCGAGCCCGGTGAGCGTGCCCTTCGGCAGCAAGGTGCTCGCGCGCCTCGAGGGCGGAGCGGGCGCGCCGCGTCTTCTCGTCGGCGACCGGGCGGTGCCGTTCAAGGCGGTCGACAGTTCCACCTATCAGCTCGAGGACAAAATCGAGAGCGGCGAACGACTCGCCGTGCAGCGGGGCGGCCGCACGGTGGCGGAGTGGGCGATCACGATCGTGCCCGAGCTGCCGCCCACGATCGCGTTCGCAACGCCGCCCTCGCGCACGCTGCGCTCGACCCTGCGGCTCGAGTACGTGGCGAGCGACGCGTACGGCGTGGCCGCGGTCAAGGCGGAGATCCGGCGCGTGGGCGCACCCGCCGACGAGGCGCCGATCGAGCTCGAGCTGCCGCTCTCTGGCGGGCATCCCAAGCATGCCCACGAGACGAGCTTCCATGATCTCACCCCGCACCCGTGGGCCGGACTGCCGGTCACCATCCAGCTCTCCGCCTGGGACGAGCCGGGCCACGTGGGCAAGAGCGAGCCGTTCTCCATGGTGCTGCCCGAGCGCGTCTTCAATCATCCGGTGGCGCGCGCCATCATCGAGAACCGCAAGATACTCACCGAGGATCCGAGCCGGCGGCCCGAGGTGGCGGCGCATCTCGGCGCGCTCGCCGCTCGCCCGTCTGCCTTCAGCGGCGATATCGGCGTCTTCCTCTCGCTCATCGCGGCACGCGCCCGGCTCGATTTCTCGGGCAGGCCCGAGACCGTTGCGGCCGTTCAGCAGCTTTTGTGGGACACAGCACTCGCGGTTGAGGACGGCCATCTCTCGATTGCCGAGCGCGAGCTGCGCGAGTTGCAGCAGAAGCTCATGGACGCGCTTGACCGCAATGCGCCCGACCGGGAGATCGAGCGGCTCATCGCCCAGCTCCAGGACGCGATCGATCGCTATTTGCAGGCGCTCGCCGAGCAGCAGCTGCGCAACCCCGACAAGAACCAGTCCCCGCTCACCCAGCGTGCCCAGCTCCTCGAGCAGGGCGATCTGCAGAAGCTGCTCGAGCGCATGCGGGATATGACGCGCACGGGCGCGCGCGACGCGGCGCGCCAGCTCCTCGCCCAGCTGCAGGACATGCTCGAGAACCTGCGCGCGGCGCGCATCAATCCGGGCGGGCAGAACCAGAACGGCGCCGGCGCGCTCATGCGCGGCCTCGACGATCTCATCGGCCAGCAGGACCGCCTCTTGCAGCGCACCTTCCGCGACGCGCAGCAGGGCGGCATGGGCATGCCCCTCAGCGAGCCCGGCAGCGGCAACGGCGCCGCCGACCAGGATAAGCTGCGCCGCGCGCTCGGCGAGATCATGCGCCGCCTGGGCGACATGTCCGGCAAGATCCCCGACCAGCTCGGCCGCGCCGAGCGCGCCATGCGCGATGCGGTGCAGGCTCTGGGACGCGGCGCGCCGAACGACGCGGTGGGTGCGCAGACCCAGGCGCTCGAGGCCCTGCGCCAGGGGCGCCAGGCGATGCTCGAAGGATTGCGCGACAAGCTCGGCCAGGAGGGCGACTCGGAGGATATCGACGCCTTCGGCCCCTCGCGCGATCCCATGGGCCGCGTCATGCCCGGCTTCGGCGCCTTCGACGGCAACGACGTCGCCATCCCCGAGCACGGCGACGTGCAGCGCGCGCGCGAGATCCAGGACGAGCTACAGCGCCGCGCCGGTGAGCGCCAGCGCCCCGAGCTCGAGCTCGAGTACATCGACCGCCTGCTCAAGCGGTTCTAAAGCAGTTTCCTCGTGAGTGAAATCGCCTCCCCCTCACCCTACCCTCTCCCCCTGAAGGGGGAGAGGGTTGCGAAGGGTTGGCGAGGCGAAGCCGAGCCTTACCCGTTTGACGCCTGCCAAGCGTCCACTGGACGCTTGGCCCGAACATGCCAGTGGCATGTTCGGCCGGCGTCAAAGGGTGAGGGGGAACATTTTGTCCACAAATCCGAATAATGCTTAGCGTGGCAATAAACGCGCTCACCCGCTCGGGGGCAGGAACTCGACGTCGACGTCGGTGGCTTCGTCCGGCGGGTTGTCGACGCTGGTCGAGAATTTGCTCACCTCGCCGGGCAAGAGCTTCGTCTCGTCGGCCTTGAAGGTCCATTGCTGCACCTTGCGCTTGCGCGCGTCCCTGAGCACGGCGACGAGCGAGGGAACGTCGCGGCTTACGCTGCTGATGTTGACTACCTCGCCGGTGATGCGCAGCACCGCGACGCCGTTCTCGCTCGCCCGCTCGCTCGTGACCGCGCGGATCTCGAGACCCGCACCGACGGGCTCGGGCATGATGCCGAAGAGCATGAAGAGCCTGCCCGCGGGCGGCCAAACCTCGACGATGCGCGCGCGCTCGGCGAAGGTGCCGTAGAGGAGCGCTGCCACGGCGAGCACCAGGATGACCCAGCCGAGCACGGGACTGCGTCGTCTCGGCCGCGGCGGAAAGGCGGGCAGGTTCGAGCCGCGCGGGATCGGACGCAGCTCGCTCGTGGCCGGAGCCTCGCTTTCCACTCGCTCGCCCATGAGCCCGGCCGTGGCCCTCGCCTGGCTCGGGCCCGCCTCGGCCGCGCGCGGAGGAGGCTCCGCCTCGCTTGGCACTTCCTCCGCCGGCTGCTGATGCCACGTGTGGCGGCACACCCCGCAACGGACAAGCCGCCCCCCCGCACCGATCTTCTCGGACGCCACCAGATAGCGCGTCGCACAACTGGGACAGTCGAGGATCATGCTATGCCGCTCTTCTGCCGCCGCCCCGAGATCGTTATCAGGCTCAACTCTTATAGGGCCTGATCCTGTGCCCTGGCAAGCAAGGCTCCCGCCGCGCGGGCGCGCTTTACCTCCCTCCTTGCCCGTGCCATGCTGGCCCGGCTGCCGCGAGAGCCATTCCAGCGTCATGGATCAGAAGGAACCGGTCGTCCGCTTCGAGAACGTCGGCATGCGCTATGGCATGGGGCCGGAAGTCCTGTGCGATGTGAGCTTCGCGCTGCCCGCCGGCTCCTTTCACTTCCTTACCGGCGCGAGCGGTGCTGGCAAGTCCTCGCTCTTGAAGCTCATGTATCTCGCACAGCGCCCCTCGCGCGGGCTCATCACGCTCTTCGGCCGCGACATCGCCACGACGAGCCGGCGCGAGCTGCCGGCGCTGCGCCGCCGCATCGGCGTGGTGTTCCAGGACTTCCGCCTGATCGACCATCTCTCCGCTCTCGACAACGTCGCCCTCCCGCTTCGCGTCGCCGGCGCCAAGGACGACCAGATACGCGAGCACGTCGCCGAGCTCCTCGCCTGGGTCGGCCTCGCCGACCATATCGACGCCACCCCGGCCGTGCTCTCCGGCGGCCAGCAGCAGCGCATCGCCATCGCGCGCGCGGTCATCAACCGCCCCTCGCTCCTTCTCGCCGACGAGCCGACGGGGAACGTCGACAACGATCTCGCCGTGCGCCTGCTCTACCTCTTCGACGAGCTCAACAAGCTCGGCACCACGGTCGTGGTCGCGACCCACAACGAGAGCCTGGTCAATCGCTTCGACCACGAGATCCTCCATCTCGAGGGCGGCGAGCTCACGCGCGTGCCGGCGAGCCGGCGCACGGCCGTCTCATGAGGATGCGGCGCCGCTCCGACCTGCCGCTCGCCAAGGACGCGTCGAGCCGCTTCATCCCGTGGATCGTGGCCCTCATGGTCTATCTCGCGGCCCTCGCGCTCGCGGGGGCACTCGCTGCCAACAGCGCGGTCGAGCGCTGGAGCCGCAATCTGCTCGGCTCGCTCACCGTCGAGGTCATGCCGCCCGACGACGCCGATCCCAAGGTGCGCCAGATGCGCGTCGAGAGTGCCGTGGCGCTCCTCCTCGGCACGCCGGGCGTTGCGCGCGCCGAGGTGCTGAGCGACGAGCGGGTCGCCCTCCTCCTCGCACCCTGGCTCGGGAGCGCCGAGCTCCGCGAGCTGCCGCTGCCGGCCCTTATCGACGTGCGTCTCAATGCCGGCACCGACCTCGATCTCAAGGCGCTCGCGGCGCGGCTCGCGGACGCGGTGCCGGGAACCACCCTCGACGACCACCAGCGCTGGCTCCACGGCCTCGTGGCACTCGGCCGCTCGATCGAGCTCATCGCCGCCGTCATCCTGGCGCTCATTGCCGCCGCCGCCGCCGCGGTGACCGTGTTCTCGACGCGCACGGCCCTCGCCATCCACGCCGGCGTGATCGAGGTGCTGCACCTGATCGGCGCCCAGGATTCCTACGTCGCGCGCCAATTCGAGTGGCACGCGCTCGCCTTGGCGCTGCGCGGCGGCGCGGCGGGCCTCGTGGGCGCCGCGGCGACGATTCTCGCCGCCGGCTATTTCACCGAGCCGAGCGGCGCCGGCCTCATGCCCGACATCTCGCTTTCGCTCTGGCAGTGGGCGGCACTCCTGCCCTTGCCGCTCGCGAGCGGTCTCATCGCCATGCTCACGGCGCGCGCGACCGTGCTTGCCACCCTCGCCCGCATGGTCTGAGCCGTGCGCCTTCCCGAAGGGCCGCTCAAGCGCCGACTCGCCATCGCCGCCGCGATCGTGTTTTTGGCGGCTCTCGCCTGGATCGGCGGGCTCGCCTGGTTCGCCAGTTGCATTCCGACGAGCGTCGACGACCCCGAGACCGCGACGGACGCGGTCGTCGTGCTCACCGGCGGCAGCGAGCGTCTCGATGAGGGCTTGGCGCTCCTGGCCGCGAAGAAAGGGCGGAAGCTCTTCGTCTCGGGCGTCTACCGCGGCGTCGAGGTGGCCGCCCTCCTCCATGTCGCGCGCCATGCGCCGGCCAATCTCGAGTGCTGCATCGTCCTCGGCCACGCCGCCGATTCGACCTTCGGCAACGCCAGCGAGACGGCGGAGTGGATGGCGGCCGAGAATTATCATAGCCTGCGCCTCGTCACCGCCGCCTATCACATGCCGCGCAGTCTCCTCGAATTCCGCCACGCCATGCCGGATGTCGCGATCATTCCTCATCCGGTGTTCCCCACGCGGGTCAAGGAGGACTGGTGGGCGTGGCCGGGGACCGCCGACCTCATCCTCGGCGAATACCACAAGTATCTTTTCGCCCTGCTGCGCGACAGCCTTGCCGGCCCGCCGGATGCCACAGGCGCCAGGGTCGTCGAATGACGGCGCTGCGCTCGCTTCTCTTCAATCTCGCCTTCTACGGCTGGACGGCACTCGCCTGCGTCGTGGCGCTGCCCATGCTCGTGCTGCCGCGCGGCGTGCTCGTGCGCTTGGCGCGCCTCTGGGTGCGCGGCATCGTGCTGCAGCTGGCGGTGCTCCTCAACCTGCGCCACGAGGTGCGCGGCGAGAACCCGCAGCCTAAGGGAGGAGCCATCTACGCCTTCAAGCACCAGTCGGCGTGGGACACCCTCCTCTTGCCGCTTCTGCTTCGGGATCCGGCGATCGTGCTCAAGAAGGAGCTGCTCCTGATCCCGCTCTTCGGCTGGTACCTCGCCAAGACGGGCCAGATCGCCATCGATCGGCGCGGCGGGGCCAAGGCGCTCAAGCGCATGGTGCGCGCGGCCGCGCGCTGCATCCGGGCGGGCCGGCCGCTCGTCATCTTTCCCGAGGGGACGCGCACGGCCCCCGGCCAGCACCGGCCCTATCTGCCCGGGGTCGCAGCACTTTACGGCCAGTTAGCACTCCCGGTCGTTCCCGTGGCGCTCAACTCGGGCCTGTTCTGGCCGCGCCGCAGCTTCCTCAAGCGGCCGGGCCTGATGACCGTCGAGTTCCTGCCCGCGATCGAGCCGGGGCTCTCGCGCCAGGCCTTCCTCGACGAGCTCGAGCGCCGCACCGAGGGTGCGTGCCGACGCCTTCTCGCAACGGGCGAGCGGGCGCGAGGCGGGCGGTAGACATTCAATTTCCGATTCGTCATTCCGGACAAGCAAGTCATCGTTCCAACGATGATTTGCGCGATCCGGAATCCATGGCCAGGGCAGCGCGAGCCCCGCCATGGATTCCGGATAGCAAGGCTCGCAGCCGGGAAAAGCCCGGCTTTTCCCGGGCTCGCCTAAGCTTCCGGAATGACATCGAGCTTGGATGTCCCATCGGCCTTGGCTGCCGAGACTTTCCGCGCTGCTTTAGCGGGCCTTTGTGCATAGGCTTGTTGACGGA
>DASPPM010000208.1:0-2000 GCA_035625535.1 Alphaproteobacteria bacterium | reverse complement strand
GGCGTTGACGGTCAGCGGAATCTTCAGCGCCACGACTTCGGCGGCGAGCGCACGCTTGCGCGCGAAGGCGCCGTTATAGCCGGCGATGTGGTCGGCGCTGCCGCGCTCGCTGTCCTGGATCGAGATCTGCACGTGGTCGAGGCCGGCCTCGGCGAGCTGCCGCAGCGTCGGGGCGGTGATGCCGACCGCCGAGGTGATGAGGTTGATGTAGAGGCCGGCGGCATGGGCCGCGCCCGTGATTGCGACGAGATCGCGCCGGGCGCCGGGCTCGCCGCCGGAAAGATGCACCTGGAGCACGCCGAGGGCCGCGGCCTCGGCAAACACCCGCGCCCAGGTCGCAGTGTCGAGCTCGCTCTCGCGCGGATCAAGCGCGATCGGATTGGAACAATAAGGGCAGCCCAGCGGACAGCGGTGCGTCAGCTCGGCCAAGAGGCCGAGCGGGCTGTGCAGTGCCGGGCCATTTTGCGCCATGGTCGCGTTTCTTTTTCGTCACGGCCGGGCTGGTCCCGGCGATCCATGCCTTTACTACATAGCGAGCTATAAGACGCGGAGGCCCGGCACAAGGCCGGGCTCGACGTCAGCTAGTCACAATTCCAATAGCCGCTTGTCGGCGAGCCCGCGCAGCAGGGCGGTGACGTCGGCAACGACGCGCTCGCGCGGCGCCGAGAACGCCTGCGCCAGGTCGTCGACGATCGCGGCGAACGTGGCCTCGCCGGTGCAGCGCTTGACCACCTCGGCGGCGATGGCGTCGGCCTTGAACACGCGCTCGGGCGCGAGCAGCACCCAGCCGCCCTGGGCCTCATTGTGCACGAGGCGCACGCCGCGCGGCAGCCGCGGGCGGGCATCGGTGGGGATCGCGGCGGGCGCGTCGTTCACCGGAACTTTTCCTAATCCTGCGGCACGAAGGCGCCGGGCGGGATCTGCTTCGGCGCCACATATGCGTGATAGAGCGCGTCCAGCATCGCCCACAGCACGTCGCACTTGAACTCGAGCGCGGCGAGCACGCTCTGCTGCGCCTCGCTGGTGCGAGCATTGCGCTTGACGTAATCGAGCGCGAAGCGCGAGTCGCGCTCGGCCTGCGGCGGGCGCTGCGAGAAATAGGCGAGCGTCTCCGCGGAGACAAAGTCGTAGCCCTTGAGCATGCCTTCCATGCGCTCGCCGATGATCTGCGGCGAGAACAGCTCGGTGAGCGATGAGGCGATCGCCTCGAGCAGCGATTTCTCGCGCACGAAATGCACGTAGGCGTCGACCGCAAAGCGCGTCGCCGGCAGAAGCCCGCGCAGCGAGGTGACGTAGTCGCGCTCGAGGCCCAGTCCCTCGGTCAGCTTCAGCCAGCGAGCGATGCCGCCTTCGCCCTCGCGGGCGCCGTCGTGATCGACGAGGCGGCTTCGCCATTCGCGCCGCGTCGCCTGATCCTCGCAGCGGGCGATCAGGCTCGCGTCCTTGATCGGTATCATCGCCTGGTAATAGTAGCGGTTGAGCGCCCAGGCCTGGACCTGGCCCTTGCTGCAGCCGCCGCCATGCAGGAGCTTGTGGAACGGATGCAGGCGATGATAGCGCCGCGCGCCGATGTCGCGCAGGCGGGCTTCTAGTTCCTCGGCACTCAGGAGTTTCACAGCACGATCTCCATCCCGTCCTCGGCGACCTCGAAGCCCGCGGCTTCGACCTTGCGCCGCTCAGGGGAACCTTCGACCAGGATCGGATTGGTGTTGTTGATGTGAGTCAAGATGCGCCGGGCGCCAAGCCCGGCGAGCGCCGCCAGCGTGCCGTCGCCGCCATCGACCGGCATATGGCCCATGCGGCGGCCGGTCTTGGTGCCGGTACTGGTCGCGATCATCTCGTCGTCGGCGAACAAGGTGGCGTCGAACAGCACCACGTCGGCGCGGGCGAGCCGGCGCCGCAATGGCGCGGTCACGGCCGCAGCGCCCGGCACATAAGCAAGCCGCCGCTCCCCGCACACGATCTCGACCCCGACATTGGCGCCGGTCTCGCTGGCGAGC
>DASPPM010000207.1:0-2761 GCA_035625535.1 Alphaproteobacteria bacterium | reverse complement strand
GGGCGGCGGCTCGAGGGCTACAAGTTCCGCCGTCAGCATCCCCTCGGGCCCTTCATCGTCGATTTCGCCTGCCTCGAGCACCGCTTGGTCGTCGAGGCGGATGGGGGACAACATGCCGACAGCGACGATGATCGGCGCCGGGCGGCGTGGCTCGAGCGGCGGGGATGGCGGGTCGTTCGCTTCTGGAACAACGACATTCTCGCCAATCCCGGGGGCGTCCAGGAGGTCGTCTTGCGGGAGCTGGAAGGACATGCGCGCGGCGCTCGGGCTCGACGACCCTGACCCTCACCCTCCCGGCCCTCGCGGGCCGGGCCCCTCCCTCTCCCGCTTTGCGGGGGAGGGGCTTGGCGCCGTCGCCGTGATGTGTGAATCCGATAGCCCTTCAGGGGGAGAGGGAAGGGTGAGGGGGCGCTCCCATCACAACGGGACGGGCTCTAAAGCGGCTCGCCCTTGATGAGCCGCGGCAGCTCGCCGACGACCCCCATGGCATGGCGCATGAAGAAGCGGCGCAGCGGCGGCAGCTCGTTGACAACCGCGAGCCCGAGGTCGCGCACCAGGCGCACGAGCGGCGTGCTGTTCGAGAAGAGCCGGTTGAGCGCGTCGGTCGTCAGCATGAGCGCCACATTGTCGAACCGGCGCCAGCGCTGGTAGCGCTCCAAGAGGTCCCTCCCGCCGAGGTCGAGGCCCAGGCGCTTCGCGTCGACTAGGATCTCCGCGAGTGCGGCCATGTCGCGCAGGCCGAGATTGAGGCCTTGGCCCGCGATCGGATGGATGGCGTGCGCCGCGTCGCCGATCAATGCCAGCCGCTCATCCACGTAGCGCTCGGCGTGGAGGAGGGCGAGCGGATAGGACCAACGCGGTCCTTCAAGCGTGAGCCGGCCGAGATAAGGCCCGAAACGCCGCTCGAGCTCGGCCGCGAAGGCGGTCTCGTCGAGGGCGAGGAGTGCCGGCGCCAAGGCCCGATGCTCGGTCCACACGATCGAGGAGCGCTTCCCGCGCATGGGCAGGAAGGCGAGCGGGCCAGCCGGCAGGAAGCGCTCATGCGCGACGCCCTCATGGGGCCGCTCATGGGCGATGGTCGCGACGATGCCGGTCTGGGGATAGGACCAGGAGGCGACCGCGATGCCGGCGTCCTCGCGTAGCCGCGAGTTGCGCCCGTCGGCCGCGACCGCGAGGGCGGCCTCGAGCTCAAGTCCGTCTCTGAGCCGCGCACGCACGCGCGTACGCTCGCGCTCGAGGGTGGCAAGCTCGACCGGGGCCAGGAGCTTGACCGTCGGGAGCTTCGCGAGATGAGCGAGCAAGGCCGTGCGAGTCTCGCGGTTCTCGACGATGTAGCCGAGCGGATGCGAGGCGACCTCCCTGTGGCGGTACTCGAGGAAGAGGAGCGAGGGCCCGTCCGAGACGCGGATATCGAGAATGGGCTCGGCCACGGGCTCGAGCGCGGGCCAGAGGCCGATTCCGGCGAGCGCCTGGACCGAGCCCCAGGCGATCGCCGAGGCACGGCCGTCGAAGGCGCTTTCGCGCTGATGCTGAGGGCTTTCGCGGTCCAGCACGGCGACGTCGATGCCGGCACCGGCCAAGGCCGCGGCGAGGGTCAGGCCGACCATGCCGCCGCCCACGACCAGCACCTCGGTGCAGAGGACGCCCTCGGCTCGTGCTCCCGGCGTTTCGTCAGGGGTTGCCATGGCATGAGCTTCGCCGAGTGCCGCACCTATGTCCAGCGCGCCACCCAGAGCCTTTGGCGCGGCCGAGCGCTGCCTGAGCGGGCTTTGGGCGGGAGCTCACAAAGAGCCCGCCGCAAGAGCGCCGAGCGCGCTGCGAAAGGGGAAGAAGGCTTCTAAGATAGCGCCGCAAGCAAAGGACGGCCCCACCCGCTCCAGTGTTGAGCGGGGCCACGCACGCGAGGGCTAATCAGTGCGGTGCGCTGCCGAGGTGGCCCGCGATCATGTTGAAGGTCAGCTGTAGGTTGGTTCCGACCAAGGTGACCGCGACAATGATGGCGACCGCGATCAACGCTGCGATCAGACCATATTCGATGGCGGTGACGCCCTCATTGGATTTGAGCGCCAACGCAGTCGTAACAAACCGGGCAACACGCAACATGGCTTACCCCCCTCGGCGGCATGTTCTCAAGACACCCCCAGCGCCGCCAATCTACCCAAATTTCGTAAAAACATCATTACGAATTCGCGCCTTGAGGCTGCTTTAGCGACAAAGCTGGCAAGGCGTTGCCGCCCCCCGGCTTTGGCGAGTCGGCGTTTCCTCCTCCTCCGCCAAGCTCCGGTCGCCAGGCTGGCGCCGCGGGGAGACGAAGCCGATCGAGCCACTGCCGAGAGGCAGCTTTGGTGCCCGTCCGGAGCATTCTTGTGCCCGACCTTGTGTTCCGGCATTGCGAGCTCTCTTCGCTCCTAGGCAATCAATGCCTAAAATTCGACCAAATATCGCCAAATGCCCAAATTTTCGCCCCGCGAGGCCGCGCGCGCGCATAACAAGCGCGCGAGTCCAGCCGATTTCGCAATGCGGCAAGATCGGCACGTTTCTTGAAAATTTAGACCCTGGAAACCGAGCGAGAGCGAGGCGCGCCTGTCGACCGGGCTTCGCTGCGAAGAGGGAGAGCCGGGCCATGAAGCTCGTCATCGCCATCATCAAGCCCTTCAAGCTCGATGAGGTCCGCGACGCGCTCACGGCGCTCGGCATCGAGGGCCTGACGGTTTCCGAGGTCAAGGGCTTCGGGCGCCAGAAGGGTCAGTCGGAGATCTAC
>DASPPM010000206.1:0-4996 GCA_035625535.1 Alphaproteobacteria bacterium | reverse complement strand
GCCTCCTGCCGCTGCTGACATTCTTTCTCGAGCCGGCCCGCCGCGACGGGCTCGGGGCCATGGTCGCACGCCCGCGCCAGGAGACGGTCGCGGCAGCGGCGGCGCTTGCCGTCCTCGCCGCGGTGCTCCTGCTCGCACCTCTTGCGGCCTTAGCCGCGCTCGTCCTGGCCCTTGCCGCCGCCGGCGGCATCGGCGTGCTTGCCCGCTCCCGTCTCGGCGGCTATACGGGCGACGTGCTGGGCGCTGCCCAGCAGGCGGCGGAGGCGGCGATCCTGCTCGCCGCCGCGATCTGCGCGTGAACGGCTCGACGGGTGCGTGCATGGCCCTGACGACCCGCTGGTGGTGGATTCGGCACGCCGCCGTGACGAGCGACGGCGGGCGCATCTATGGCCAGACCGATATCGAATGCGACGTCTCCGACCGGGAGGCCTTCTCGGCGCTGGCGGAGATCCTCCCCCGGAACGCGGTATGGGTGGCGAGCAACCTCAAGCGCACCCACATGACCGCGCGCGCGATCCGAGAGGCGGGCCTGCCGGCTCCCGAGCCGATCGTCGAGCCGGCTCTCGCCGAGCAGCATTTCGGCGTGTGGCAAGGCCGCGTGCGCGACGAAGTCTACGCCGAGCGGCACGACTGGCGCGGCTTCTGGCTGGCCCCCGCGCATGCGGCACCGCCGGGCGGCGAAAGCTTCGTCGATCTGATACGGCGTGCCCAGGCGGCGATTCTTCGTCTCAATGAGTCGCATGCCGGACGCGACATCGTGGCGGTGGCGCATGGCGGTACCATCCGCGCAGCGCTTGCCATTGCCCTCAAGCTCGATCCGGAAATGGCGCTCTCCTTCTCGACCGACAACCTCGCCCTCACCCGCATCGATCACATTGCGCAGCGAGAAGGCGAGGCCTGGCGCGTGGGCGGTGTCAATTTGCCGCCGCGCTGAGGGCTCAGGTGTGGCTTAAGCGCGTCCGGGCTGATTTCGCCCCCGATTGCGGGCGCATGTTATTCGAAGTGTGACGGCGGGGCGGCGACGATGCTATGCTCCCCGCCTTGCGGAGCACGTCGCGCGCGCCAACATCTGCCGACAGAACGAGCCATGTCCTGCAAGGAGTCCCGCCAATGGCCAATGCCGTACGCGTCGCCGTCCTAGCCCTCAGCCTTGCGGTCGCACTCGCGACCGGCCGTCCGGCGCGCGCCGACTCGGATGCGGAGGCGTTGGTCGAGAAGGCGCGGCTGACCTTCCTCGACTTGTATAACGACCCGAATTATACCCAGCTCAAGCGTCACATGAAGCTGGCCAAGGCCGCCCTCATCATTCCCAACCAGCTCAAGGGCGCCTTCATCGTGGGCGCGCAAGGCGGGAGCGGCGTGCTGATCGCGAAGGACCAGAATGGCGCGTGGGGCTATCCGGCCTTCTATACCATCGGCGCGGGCAGCCTCGGCTTCCAGATCGGCTTCCAAAACTCCTCGGCCGTGCTGGTGATCCTGACCGAGCGCGGCCTCGACGCCGTCATCGAGAATCAGGTCAAGCTTGGCGTCGACGTGAGCGTCGCCATGGGCCCGGTCGGGCAGGGGCTGTCGGGCGCCACGACGACCGCAGCGGGTGCCGACATCGCCGCCTTCGCGCGCACCGAGGGCCTGTTCGCCGGTGGCTCGCTCGAGGGTGCGCTGATCGTCAAGCGCGACGATTGGAATGCGGATTTCTACGGCCAGGGCCTGACCCCGCGCGATATCGTGCTGGGGAACAAATACTCGAACCCCAAGGCGGACGCTCTGCGCCAAGCCCTGCAAGCGGCGCAGTGACGGGGGCTTGGAGCACGCTAATCCGTGCGCGCCTCGTACGCGTCTCTACCCGGATGACGGGCCGCAAGGCGCGGCGAGCTTCGCCCTCGGATCGCCTGCTCGAGAAATCCGAGGAGTACCACGAGCGCTGCGTCGATGACCGAGGCCAGCGCGAATAAATAGAGCGCTCGCTCTACGTCGCGCCGCGGCCCCGCAAGCCTCAGTCCAAGGGCACCCGCGATCGCCGCAATCGGCCATCCGCGGTTGGGGGTGCGCGCTGATAATGCGGTCGCGGCGTTGACCGGATTGGGGACGAGCCTCGTGAGTGCCGTCATCGGCTGGAAGAGCGCGTCAAGCATCAGGGCGGCAAGGACGATCGAAAGCGGCGCGCCCGCCGACGCGCCAAGGACGGCGTGGCCATGCTCGGGTCAGGCTCCTCGTAACGAGGCTCTATTTGCGGGCCCCTGCGGCACGAAGCGCTTCGGCCGCCTGTCTCTGCCGCGCGCCTTCGGCGTGGGAAAGTGCCGTGGCACCGCTGAAGTCCGTCGCCGTCACGTCGGCCTTGGCTTCAATGAGCACCTTGATGGCATCGACCTTGCCGCTTCGCGCCGCCAACATGAGCGCGTTCTCGCCCTGGCGGTTGATGGCATTCACGTCGGCGCGCGCGGCGATGAGCGCCTCGAGGCAAGGAAGATTTCCGCGCTGGGCCGCATACATGAGAGCGGTATTGCCCTCCCGGTCCTTTATGTCCGTGCGCGCTTGCCGCTTGAGCAGCAACATGGCGATATCGCAGCGACCGGTCTGGCTCACCACGATGAGGGCGGTCGCCCCGTTCTCGCCGATCGAATTGGGGCTGTCGCCTTGGTTAAGGCGGTCCTCGATCGCGGCGTACTTGCCCGCCTTTGCCAGCGCGAAGAGAGAGTTGGTCTGAAACGGATCGAATTCCTGCCCTCCTGCCGTCACCGCGAAGAGCGGCAGCAATGCGCTCGCGAGGATGAGCCGCGCCACTCTCGTCATTCCTCGGTCCTTTCAAGCGTCCCCGGCATCCCGCCTTCCGCGGTACCCGATCTTAGCGCAACTCGGCGACTTTGCGGAATCTTGCACGGTCCAGTCCCTTCCTCGGGTGCTTGCCCGCCAGAGGGGTGCCGCCGTAAGCTGCCTTTAGAGTGGCGAAATCGCCGATTTCGACCTATATGCGGGACATGACGGCATGCGCAAAGCGAGAATGTGCGCCGCTGCGCGGGAAGCACGCCAAGATCGCCGGGGCGGCGGCGCTTGCGGCGGCGCTCGCGCTTTCCGCCTGCGGTCAACCCAAAAGCGCCGTGTGGAACAAGGAGGGCGTCACCCAGGTGGAGCTCAAAGGCGACCAGAAGGCCTGCGTCGCCGAGGCCGGCAATTACGGGTTCCTCGTTCCTTCGGCCGCGCAGGGAGGGGGGAGCACGGCAGCTGTGCGGCAACAAGGCGATATCTACCGGGCCTGCATGGCGCAGAAGGGCTATAGCGAGTACGCGCCGGGCTCGGTGCCGCAGATGAAGCCGCAGGACAGCCAGTGAGGCGAGCGATGCGGCGCCAGTCAAAGCGCGAGCGATCCTGAATGATCGAGCGTCCCCGCCTCACGCGCATCACTCTCGTCCTCGCCCTCGTGCTCGCCGCCGTGGCACTCGGCCTCACCTTGCGGCTTTTCGTGCTCGACAGGTACGGCACGCCGCCGCCGGGGAGCGGCGCCGCGACGCTCGTCGGCGGGCCGTTCAGCCTCACCGATCAGGACGGCAAGATGCGAACCGACGGCGATTTCCGCGGCGAGTTCATGCTCGTCTATTTCGGCTACACCTACTGTCCCGACCTCTGTCCGACCCAGCTTCAAGCCATCGCCGACGCCCTCGAGGCGCTCGGCGACAAGGCGCGCACGGTGCAGCCCATCTTCATCACGATCGACCCCGAGCGTGATGGCGCGGCCACGATGAAGCAGTACGTGAGCCACTTCAGCCCGCGCCTCATCGGCCTCACCGGCACGCCGGAGCAGGTGGCCGCCGTCGCCAAGGCCTACCGCGTCTACTACGCGAAGGTGCCGGCCAAGGGCGGGGGAAAGGACGACTATCTCATGGACCATTCCGGTCTCGTCTACCTCGTCGGTCCCGACGGCCGCTATCTCACCCATTTCACGCCGCAGACCACGGCCGTGCAGATGGCAAAGACGATCGGCAGGTTCCTCTGAGCCACGGCGGCCACCCTGCCGGCGCGCGCCCAAGCAACGCTCCGAGAAGACCTTAGGCGCCAAGTTTCGCGTTGGCCTCGGCCGGCGGAGACTGTAGAAAGGCATCGCTCGACGAGAGCGCAAGCGCACGTCCTGAGCGCGGAGAGGGCATGATCTATCAGCTCTACGAGATGCAGCGCGCGGCTTGGGCGCCGGTGGCGCTTGCCGCCGAGGCAACTCGGCTCGTCGCGGCTACGCTCTTCGCTCTGCCGAACGGCCACCGCCTCGGTCGGGCCGCCGCGGCCGCCTGCGAGATCCTCGCACGAACGACGCGCCCGCACCGCAACGTCGCCTTCGACATCGCAAGCGTCACGATCGACGGCATCCCCGTGGCGGTCGAGGAGCGCATTGCCGAGTCGTTGCCCTTCTGCACCTTGCGCCATTTCGCGCGAAAGACCCGGCGCCGGGATCCGACGCTCCTCGTCGTGGCGCCGCTCTCCGGGTACTTCTCCGCCCTCCTCAACGACGCCGTCCGCACGCTGCTCGAGGCGCACGAGGTCTACCTCACCGATTGGCACGATGCGCGCGAGGTGCCGCGCGCCGCCGGTCCCTTCGACCTCGACGGCTACATCGACTATCTCATCGGCTTTCTGCGCAAGCTCGGGCCCGACCTCCACGTCGTCGCCTTCAGCCAGTCGACGGTGCCGACCTTGGCGGCGGCCGCCCTCCTCGCGCGCGCGGGCGACGCTGCCGAGCCGCGCACGCTCACGCTTGTGGCAGGTCCCCTCGACGCGCGCGTGAATGCGACCCCGTCCCAGCTCCTCGCGGCGCGCCAGCCGCGTTCCCTCTTCGAGGCCACCATGATCTCGCGCGTGCCGCTCGGCTATCGCGGTGCGGGGCGACGCGTGCTGCCGGGCTTCGTCCAGCTCGCGGGCTACATCTCGCACAACCTGGGCCGCCACATGGACGCGCATTGGGATTTCTTCGGCCGGCTCGTGGATGGCGACCTCGAGGGCGCCGAAGCCCATC
>DASPPM010000205.1:0-2065 GCA_035625535.1 Alphaproteobacteria bacterium | reverse complement strand
GCGCCGGCTCATCGCCGCGGCTCCGATCAAGGACGGGAATCCCGCCGCATCGCCCGCAGCCGGGGCTCAGCCGGCAAAGGGCCGAAGTGCCAGACGCTGGACCGCATTGGCGCTCGCGACGGCGCTGCCGCTCGCCGCCCTTCTGCTTTACCTCTATGTCGGCACGCCTACGGCGCCCGATTTTCCTCTCGCCTCGCGCGACAAGGTGATGCAGTCGGAGGGCATGCACGACATCAACGAGGTCATCCCCAAGCTTGAGGCACGGCTCAAGGCCAATCCCGACGACCTCGAAGGCTGGGTCCTGCTCGGCCGCAGCTATGCCTCGCTCGACCGCATGGCCGAGGCGGCCGAGGCCTATCGTCACGCCGTGGCGCTCTCGAACAACGACCCCGACCTCGTCGCCGCTTATGCGGAGACCAAGGTGCTCGAGGGCGGCGGGGCGGTGACGCCCGAGGCGCGCAAGCTCTTCGAGGAGGTGCGCGCGAAGGATCCCAAGAACGTGCCGGCACGCTTCTACCTGGCCCTCGTCAAAGTGCAGGAGGGCGATGTCGAGGCGGGCGTGCGCGAGTGGCTGGTCATTCAGGCGGAGGCGCCGCCCGACGCACCTTGGCTGCCCGAGCTCCACGGCGCGATCGAGCGCGCCGCACAGCAGTACAAGCTCGACCTTGCCAAGCTCGTGCCGCCGGGCGCCAAGGTCGTTCCCCCCATGGCCGCCGCGTCCGGTGCGGTTCCTGGCAGCGCGGCTCCGGCCGGCACGTCGCCCGGTCCAAGTGCGGCCGATGTGTCCGCGGCAGAGAACATGAGCGATGAGCAGCGTCGGGAGATGATCCGCAGTATGGTCGAGCGCCTCGCCGCGCGGCTCAAGGGGCAACCCGAAGACCTCGCGGGCTGGCAGCGCCTCGCCCGCGCCTACGACGTGCTCGGCGAGAAGAACAAGGCGGCCGACGCCGAGGCCCATGTCGCCAAGCTCGAGGGCGTGGCCAAGGGTGCTCCCGCTCAATCGCCGCCCGCTGCGGCCGCGACCGCCGGTGCTCCGGCCGGTCCGAGTGCGGCCGACGTGGCCGCGGCAGGGAACATGAGCGATGCGCAGCGCCAGGAGATGATCCGCGGCATGGTCGAGCGCCTCGCCGAGCGGCTCAAGGGGCAACCCGAGGACCTCGCGGGCTGGCAGCGCCTCGCGCGCGCCTACGGCGTGCTCGGCGAGAAGGACAAGGCGGCCGAGGCCGAGGCCCGTGTCGCCACGCTCGAGGGTGCCGCCAAGGGTGCTCCCGCTCAATCGGCGCCTGCCGCGGCCGCGACGGCCGGTGCCACGCCTGGCCCGAGTGCAGCCGACGTGGCCGCGGCGCAGAACATGAGCGCGGAGCAGCACCGGGAGAAGATCCGCGGCATGGCCGAGCGCCTCGCCGAGCAGCTCAAGGGCCAGCCGGACGACCTCGCGGGCTGGCGGCGCCTCGCGAGCGCCTACGAGGTGCTCGGCGAGCGCAACAAGGCGACGGCGGCGCTGGCTCAAGCAGCAGCCTTGGCACCCAAGGACCCCGACGTGCTGGTCGCTTATGGCAACGCGCTCTTGGCCGAAGAAACCTTGGGCGACGCGCCGCCGGCCAAGGCAGCCGAGGTCATGCGCCAGGTGCTCGCACTCGATGCCGATCGCCGGGAAGCGCTTTGGGTCGTCGGCCTCGCCGATGCGGCTGAGGGCGACAAGCAGGCTGCGGCCGCGTTATGGCGCCGGCTCCTGGCACAGCTCAGCCCGGGAACGCCCGAGTATCTGCAGGTCAAGGGCCGTCTCGACGGGCTCGGCGCCGCGCGCTGAGCGCCGCCGCGGCTCACTCGCAGCGCAACGGCCCCGACGGGATCGAGCCCGGCCGCCTCGAGCGCGTGATAATAGCGGTTCGGACGGGAATTCCGCCTGCCGCCGGGCACAGTCTCGGCTCAGCGCGCCGCCGGGACCACGCCGCGCTCGCCGAGAGCCGAATCGAGCATCCACTCGACGCCGCCGAGGCGCGCGCTGCCGTAGCTCGTCCCGTTCTGCCAGTTCTCGAGCTGCGCCTCCTTCAATTCCTTGCCG
>DASPPM010000204.1:0-3306 GCA_035625535.1 Alphaproteobacteria bacterium | reverse complement strand
GCGGTGACCACGGGATCGATGCCGTCGTGCGGCATGGCACCGTGCGAGCCGCGGCCCTGGACCTTGAGCTCGAAGACGTCGTAGGCGGCCATCATCGGGCCCGGGCGCACGGCGATGGTACCGACCGCCTGGCCCGGCCAGTTGTGCATGCCGAAGACGGCGTCGACGGGGAACTGATCGAAAAGGCCCTCTTGGACCATGACGCGACCGCCGCCCTCGTTCTCCTCGGCGGGCTGGAAGATGACGTGCACGGTGCCAGCGAAGCCGCGCGTCTCGGCCAAGTAGCGCGCGGCGCCGAGTAGCATGGTGGTGTGGCCGTCGTGGCCGCAGGCGTGCATGCGGCCCGCGTTCTTGGAGCGGTGGGCGAAGCCGTTTTTCTCCTCTACGTGGAGCGCGTCCATGTCGGCGCGGAGCCCGATCGCGCGACCCGGCCCCTTGCCGCCCACAATCGTGCCGACGACCCCGGTCCCGGCCAGGCCGCGATGGACCTCGATGCCGAAGGAGGCGAGCTTCTCTGCGACGAACTCGGCGGTCGCGTGCTCCTCGAAGGCGGTCTCGGGGTGAGCATGGAGGTGGTGGCGCCAGGCGGTCATGTCCGCATGGAACTCGGCGATACGATTGAGGACGGGCATGGCACCTCCCTGGCGTGCGAGGGGACGGGAGGCGGAAGTCTAGAGCAGTTTCACTGTGAGTGGAATCGCCACCCCCTCACCCAGCTCCGGGTAAGGCTCGGCTTCGCCTCGCCAACCCTTCGCAACCCTCTCCCCCTCCGAGGGGGAGAGGGTAGGGTGAGGGGGAACGCTGCGTTCACTTACCAAGAATACGCTCTAGCGGCGCCCAGCGCGCGCGTCGAGCGCTCAGCCGGATACGAGAGGGAGAGCCGACCCGAGCCCCGCGAGCGCCGCCTCGATCTCCTCGGCCGTGGGGAGTGCGCTTTGGGCGCCCTCCTTGAGGCAGGCGAGCGCGCCCGCGACGCTCGCGCGCCGCAGCGCCTCTGCGAGCGCCTGGCCGCGGTCGAGGGCTGCTGCGAGCACGCCTACGAAGGCATCGCCTGCCCCCGTCGTGTCGACGGGCGTGACCGGCAGCGCTCCGACGCGGAGAACCGGGCCGTCGGGGCGGAATGCCATGGCCCCCTCGGCGCCAAGCGTGACGATGAGGGTGATCCCACGCCGTGATGCGAAAGCTGCCGCAGCGCTTGCGCAAGCCGGCTCGCCGCCGAGCAGCATCGCCGCCTCGTGCTCGTTCACGACGATGACGTCGCTCGCGGCCAGCAGCTCCTCCGGCACCGGCCCCATGGGTGCGAGATTGAGGATCACGCGCGCGCCCCTTCTCTTGGCGCGCCTTGCGAGTGCGGCGCTCTCCAGTGCCTCGACCTCGCGCTCGAGCAGCAGTGTAGTGCGCGGACCGAGGAGCGCATCGGGGACGTCCGCGGCGCGCGCCAGCGCATTGGCGCCGGCCGCGACCAAGATCTGGTTCTCGCCCTTGGCATCGACCGCGACCACGGCGCAGCCGGTCGCGGCCGGGACGCGTCGCACCAGCCGCACGTCGACGCCGTTCCCGCCGAGCGCCTTGAGCAAGCTCCGGCCAAAGCCGTCGTCGCCGACACAACCCGCCATAAGCACCTCGGCACCCGCGCGCGCGGCGGCCGTGGCCTGATTGGCGCCCTTCCCGCCCGGCAGCGTCTCAAAGCGCCGGGCCGTTACCGTCTCGCCCGCGCGCGGCAGCGCCTCGACCGCGAAGACGAGATCGATGTTGAGCGAGCCGAAGACCAGGATCACGGCCGTGTGCCTCGAGCGGCGAGGCGGATTTGGCCCCGCTCAGTGCGACATGAAGACGGGCACCGTCATGTGCGCGAGCAGGTCCCGCGTGGCCCCGCCCAGCACGATCTCGCGCAGCCGCGCGTGTCCGTAGGCTCCCATGACGATCATGTCGGCCCCCATGTCGGCAGCGCGGGAGAGGATCACGTCGCCCACGTCGATGTCGTCGGCGTTGATGTGGCTCGCCTCCGTCTTGATGCCGTGGCGCGCGAGATGGAGGGCGATGTCCGCGCCCGGCACCTCGCCATGGCCCGCGGGACCGCCCGCCGGATTGACGGCAAGGATGGTCACCTTCCTCGCGCGCGCGATGAGCGGCAGCGCATCGTTGACCGCGCGCGTCGCCTGCGGGCTCGCGTTCCAGGCGACGAGCACCCGCTCGCCGAGCGTGGGGAACTCGCCGGCGTAGGGCACCAAGAGCGTGGGGCGGCCCGATTCCAGCACGACCCGCTCGGGCACGTCGAAATCGAGCGCCGGCAGCTCCTCGTCGGGGTCGTTCTGTCCGACGACCGAGAGGTCCGCATAGCGCGCGTGAAGTGCCGCCATCTCGCCCGGGTCGCCGTCGGCCTCGCGCCACTCGAACTTGACGCCGCCCTTGCGCGCGCGCTCCTCGAAGTCGGCCCTCGCCTTGTCACGCCCCTGCTCGGCCAACTTGCGCTGCAGGGTGACGATATCGGCCGGTATTTGCGCGGCGACGTAGATCGGCATGGTGAACTCGGGAATGGCGTAGAGTCCCGCGAGATGGGCATCGAAAGCCTGCGCCAGGCGGACCGCGAGCTCGATGCGCTTGCCCGCATGCTTGGAGCCGTTGATATGCACGAGAAGGTCCTTGAGCGGCATGGCGGCCATCCCCCTTGCTCTCCCGGCTCCGCGCGGCGCTCGCCGAGGGCGCGGCCGAGGCGCGGGCCGATTTCATTCGTTGGCGCGATTGAACCATAGGCACGCCGGTACTGCCCGGTCAACCGCGGCCGCGCGTCATGAAGCCGCATTGTCCCCGCGGCCTCGGCGGAGTAGCTTAGGGGGCCGAATCAACGATCCCTCGAAGCGAGGATGCCATGACCGCCCGATTGAACTCGAACCAAGCGCGCGACATCGCTTACTACTTGCACCCCTACACGAACCTGAGCATCCACGAGAAGGAGGGGCCCCTCGTGATCACGCGCGGCGAGGGCATTTACGTCTTCGACGACGCGGGCAACCGCTACATCGAGGGCCTGGGCGGGCTGTGGTGCGCCTCCCTCGGCTTCAGCGAGGAGCGCCTCGTCGAGGCCGCGAACCGGCAGATGAGGAAGCTGCCCTTCTACCATGGCTTCGGACACAAGGTCTCGGACGTGGGCATTGCGCTCGCCGAGCGGCTGATCGGCATGGCGCCCGTGCCCATGTCGAAGGTGTTCTTCACCAACTCGGGCTCGGAGGCGAACGACACGGCGGTCAAGCTGATCTGGTATTATCACAACGCCATCGGCAAGCCCGAGAAGAAGAAGATCATCGC
>DASPPM010000203.1:0-16967 GCA_035625535.1 Alphaproteobacteria bacterium | reverse complement strand
GGCGCTGAACCGGAAGGAGAGCCGTGGGCCGTTCTTCCGCGAGGACTATCCCTACGTCGACAACGAGAACTGGCTATGCCGCAACATCGTGAGCCGCGTGAACGGCGAGTGGCGGTCGCGCACGACGCCGATCGCGGTCCCTTACCTAAGGCCGGAGAAAAATCGTGAGCCCTTCTTCGAAGCAGACTACTGAGCCGGACAATATCCGGGTCCGCATCTACCGCTTCGATCCCGAGACCGATCGCGAGCCGCGCTACGAATCCTACGAGGTGCCGCGCACCCCGCGCATGCGCATCATGGACGTGCTCGACTATATCCACGAGATCAAGGAGGTGGACTTCGGCTACCGCTGGCTCTGCGGTACGAAGAAATGCGGCACCTGCGCCGTGAACGTCAACGGCTCGCCCAAGCTCGCCTGTTGGGAGGAGGCCGAGCAGGAGATGACCATCGAGCCGCTGAGCAACCTCCCGCTCGTGCGCGACCTGGTGACCTCGCGCGATCCCTTCGAGGCGTTCCTCGCCAAGCTTTCGCCGCTCCTCGTGCGTAGGCGGGATTATCCGGGCTTCCCGGAGCCGCTCTCCGAGCAGATTATGGCGCCGACCGTGCATTTGCGCGACTGCATCCAGTGCCTGGCGTGCCAGTCGGCCTGCCCGGTGCTGCAGCAGCCCGACAGCGGATTCGCCGGCCCGGCCCTGTTGGTGGCGTTGAGCGAGCTGGCCCAGGACCCGCGCGACGAGGCCGACCGCGCGCGGCTCGCCGACGAGGTGGCGCAGGTCTTCAAGTGCGTGTCCTGCTACGAATGCGAGCGCGTCTGTCCGACCGAGATTCCGATCGTCAGCGAGGCGATCCAGCCGCTCAAGCGTTTGGTCTATCGCAGGGGAGAGGCCGCGGCAGCGCGGCGCGCGCACGCGTTCCTCGACGTGGTCAAGGCGCGCGGCCGCGCCGAGGCGGCACCGATAGCGCTCAAGACCAAGGGTATCAGCCTGAACGCCCTGCGCCTCGCGCTCCGCCTGATGCGTCGCGGCAAGCTCAGCCTGGTCGACGTCTTCCCGAAGCGGCCGTCGCCCGGTATGGAGGCGATGCGGAAGACCTACCAGTCCGATGGGGACGCCAAATGAAATGGAGATATGCGTATTTTCCCGGCTGCTCGGCCAAGGGGACGTGCCGCGAGCTCGACCTCAGCACCCATGCGGTCGCCGCCTTGTTCGACGTCGAGCTCGAGGAGCTCGAGAACCCGGGCTGCACCGGTGCGCGGGAGTTCCGTGCGGTCAGCGAGCAGCTGCACCTGACGGCGAACGGCCGCATCCTGGCGCTGGCGGAGCGCGAGGGATGCGATCTAGTGGCGGTGTGCGACACCTGCTTGCTGAACTTGACCGAGACGAACCGGCGGCTCAAGGCCGATCGGGCGGCGCGCGACGCCGTCAACCGGGCCCTCGCCAGCGAGGGGCTCGCCTTCAAAGGCGAGAGGGAGGTCAAGCACTTCCTCTGGGTGATGACCGAGGACCTCGGCGAGGAGCGGCTCAAGGAGCGCGTCGTGCGGCCGTTGCGAGGGCTCAAGGTAGCACCCTTCTACGGCTGTCATATCCAGCGTCCGAGCACGGTCTACGGCGCGGGTGCCGCGGGCGAGGCGCCGGCGCTCGATCGGCTCTGCCGGCTCTTGGGTGGCGAGGTCGTCGAGTACCCGGGGGCCAGCAAGTGCTGCGGCTTCCATGTCGTCAGTGTCGAGGAGCGCATCGCCGTGCGGATGAGCGGGGGCCATCTCTCCAACGCCAAGAGCAACGGCGCCCAATGTATCGTGACGCCTTGTCCCCTGTGCCACACCGTGTTCGACGCCTATCAGCCGAGCATCGAGCGCGAATTCCGCAGCAAATACGAGGTTCCCGTTCTGCACGTCTCGCAGCTCGCGGGCTTGGCCTTCGGGCTCTCCGCCGCGGCGGTGGCCTTGTCCCGCCACGTGGTCGGCTGTGAGAGCGTGCTCGCGCACATCGGATACGGCGCTGCGCAGGCGGCCGCATCCGTGAGATAATCAATGGCACGCGGCCATACCGGCGCCCGGAGCGCGCAGGTTCGAGCAAGCGCCGGGTAAGATCGGCCGCAGGCTCGCAAGGCGGCGCGAGATGGAACAAGTGCTGGGAGCACATCTCTCTCGAACATAGGGAGCGTCGACATGACTGGGAACAATGACCGTCGGAACTCCGGCACGCGCCGGATCTCGCGGAGAAATCTCTTAAAGGGCGCCGGCGCAGGCCTCGCCTTGGCCGGGATGTTGCCCAGCATCGGCCGCAGCGCACGCGCGGCGGCAGGGAAAGTGGTGGTGCGGACCGGCGGGGGCGCCTACGAGGACGCCCTGCGCAAGGCCATCTTCGAGCCCTTCACCGCGGAAACCGGGATCGAGGTCGTGTCGTTCGCCACGAACGTGGCGAAGCTCGTCGCCATGGTCGAGGCCCACGACATCCAGGTCGACGTGGCCGATCTCGGGGAATTCACCACGGTGACTTTCGAGAAGCGCGGCGCCTTGGAGAAGATCGACCGCTCGAAGTTCACGCGCACCGACCTGGCTGACGTGAGCCCGGTCGAGGACTATTACGTGGGCGAGAACACCTACGCGACGGTTATGGGCTACAACAAGGAGACCTTCGCCTCCAAGCATCCTCGGAGCTGGGCCGAATTCTGGGACGTGAACGCCTTTCCCGGCTCGCGCATGCTCGAGGACATGGCGGCCGAGTTCCCCAACCTCGAATTCGCGCTTCTCGCCGACGGCGTGGCGATGGACAAGCTCTACCCGCTCGACGTTCCGCGCGCCTTCAATAAGCTGCGCGAAATTCGGCCGAACATCACGAAGTGGTGGGATTCCGGCGCCGTGTGCGCGCAAATGCTGGCCAACAAGCAGGTCGTGCTGGGCAGCGTGTGGAGCGGCCGCATCCTGCCGCTCGTCGACGCGAACGCGCCCGTCGCGATCGAGTGGAACCAATCGGCGGTGCAGCTCCAGACGCTGTGCATCATCAAGGGCGCGCCGAACCTCGAGAACGCGCACAAGTACATCGACTTTGCCTTGCAGCCGAAGCCGCAGGCGGAGGTCGCGCGCCTCTCCGGCTACGGTCCGGTGAACAAGAAGGCGTTCGCGCTCATCGACGCCGCGATGGCCACGAGGATGCCGACCTCGCCCGAGCATGCGAAGATCTCCTTTGCCACCAATGCCAGGTGGTGGGTCGAGCACAAGGCCGAAGTCGCCGACAAGTGGCAGGCGTTCGTCCTGGGCGAATAGCGGCGCGCCTTGCGCGGGACCGCGCAGAGAGGCCGTCGGGAGCGCGAGATGGCCGGCCCAAGAGGGGAAGGGGTTGCGCGCCGCGGCGCGCCGGTTCGCCTGGAGGGCCTGGAGAAGGCCTATGGTGAAACGGTCGCCGTGCGCGACGTCACGCTGTCGGTGGCGGCCGGCGAATTCATCACGCTCCTCGGTCCGAGCGGCTCGGGCAAGACCACGACCTTGATGATGATCGCGGGCTTCGTGCCCGAATCCGCCGGCGAAATCTACATCGACGACCGGCCGATCGGCCGCGTGCCGCCGGAGCGCCGCGAGCTCGGCATGGTGTTCCAGAGCTACGCGCTCTTCCCCCACATGAGCGTCGCCGAGAACATCTCCTTCCCCTTGCGCATGCGCGGCTGGCCGCGCGGCGAGATCCGGCAAAAGGTCGCCTCGGCGCTGGAGATGGTCAAGCTCCCCGGCTACGAGGAACGCGCTCCGCGCCAGCTCTCCGGCGGCCAGCAGCAGCGGGTGGCGCTCGCGCGCGCCATCGTCTTCGAGCCGCGGGTGCTGCTCATGGACGAGCCGCTCGGCTCGCTCGACAAGAAGCTTCGGGAGCATATGCAGGCCGAGATCAAGCGCATTCAGCGCCAACTCGATATGACCGTGATCTACGTCACGCACGATCAGGACGAGGCGCTGACCATGTCCGACCGGATCGCGGTCATGCACCACGGCCGCATCCAGCAGGTCGGCAGCCCGACGGCCTTGTACGACGAGCCCATTAACGCCTTCGTCGCCGACTTCATCGGGGAGTCCAACTTCTTGGGCGGCACCGTGACTTCCGTGGACGCCGACGGCACGGCGGAGGTGAGGCATGCGAGCGGCCGGACCTTCCGGGCGGCATGGCACGGCTCGGTCCGGCCGGGCACGTCGGTGGTCGCCTCGATCCGTCCCGAGCGTCTCACCCTTGCCGCCGAGGGTGCCGCGGATTTCCCCTGCAACCTGTGGCAAGGCCGGATCAGCGAGATCATCTTCATCGGCGACGCCACGAAGTACAAGATCGCGCTCGAAGACCTTATCCTCACGGTCAAGACCCAGGATCGCGATTTCGGTGCGCGGGCACGCATGGGCGACGAGGTCTGGGTTGGCTGGAGCCCGGCCCATACGACGCTCCTGCATCATGCGCCCGACCCGTGAGGCCGCGCATGGAGCAAAGGGAACCCGAGCTGCCCCTGGCTCCCGCTGCCGGTGACGGCGCCGGCGGGCGACCAGCGTCGCGCGGACGGGGCCGCACCTCGCTCACCGGGTTCCTGTTGCTCCCCGCGCTCGTGTTCCTGGCGATCTTCTTCGCCTATCCGATGATCGACATCGTGGTGCGCAGCTTCGCGGATCCCGGCGGCTTTACCTTGGCGCACTACGGTCAGGTCATCGAGCATCCCGTCTACCTTCGCGTCTTCCAGATCACCTTCGAGATCGCCTTCACCGTGACGCTTCTGACGCTGCTGCTGGGTTATCCCTTGGCCTACGTCCTCGCCGGTGCGGGCAAGCTGGCGGCGAGCGTCATCATGGCGTGCGTCCTGTTGTCCTTCTTCACGAACATCCTCGTGCGCACCTATGCGTGGATGATCATCCTCGGACCGGAGGGCGTGATCAACCAGTTGCTCCGCTACGAGGGTCTAGGCGGCGTGAAGCTTCTCTACAACCGTTACGGCGTTCTGATCGGGATGACCTACGCGCTGCTTCCCTACATGGTGCTCACGCTCTACAGCGTAATGCGCGGCATCGACCGCAGATTCCTCCAGGCGGCGCGGAACCTCGGGGCAAGCGACTGGAGGGCCTTCTGGCACGTGTTCCTGCCCTTGAGCCTCCCGGGAGTCGTCGGCGGGTCGCTCCTGGTCTTCATCCTCTCGGTGGGATACTTCATCACGCCGCGCCTCCTGGGCGGCGCGCGCGATCAGATGATCGCCATGGTCATCGAGCAGCACGTGGAGCTTGGCGTGAACTGGGGCTTCGCCTCGGCGCTCGCGATCATCCTTTTGTTCCTGACGACCGCGGGGTTCATGCTTTACGACCGCTTGGTCGGTCTGAAAGCGCTTTTCGAAAGCAAGGTCTGATGAGCGCAGCCGTGGAGATCGGCTACGTCGCGGGAGGAGCGTGGAAGCGTCGGGCGCTCCACGCCGCCGCCGTCCTCATCCTCGCCTTCCTTCTCTTGCCGATCGTCATCATCATCCTGCTTTCGTTCAGCTCGGGGCTCTATCTGCAATTTCCGCCGCCCGGCTTCTCGCTCCAGTGGTACGAGCGCTTCTTCCGCGATCCCCAATGGATGACCTCGCTCTGGCTCAGCGCCCGGGTTTCCATGATGTGCACGGCGCTTTCCGTGGCGCTCGGCGTGCTGGCCTCCATCGTCCTGGTGCGCGAGCGCTTTCCGGGCAAGACGGCCGTCTACGTGCTGATCCTCTCGCCGCTGATCGTCCCCGGCATCATCATCGCGATCGCCGTCTTCTTCCTCTTCTCGCGCCTGCACATGATGGGCAGCCCCGTGGCCATGGCGCTCGGCCAGGCGGTGCTGACCCTGCCGCTCGTCGTCGTCATCGTCTCGGCGACCCTGCAGGGCTTCGACCAGCGTCTCGAGCAGGCCGCGATCATCCTCGGCGCCTCGCCGACGCGCGCCTTTTTCCATGTCACGCTGCCGATCATAAGCCCCGGGGTGATTTCGAGCGCGCTCTTCGCCTTTCTGGCCTCGTTCGACGAGCTACTCGTTCCCCTGCTCTTGGCGGATCCGACCACCATGACGCTGCCGGTGCGCATTTGGACGACAGTGACCATGCAGATCGACCCGACCATCGTTGCGGTCAGCTCGGTCCTTGTCGCGGTCGCGCTCACGGTGCTCGTCTCGGCGGGCGCCTTGCGCCGCAGCCGGGCGTGATGCTTTCGCTGGCAAAGTCAAGCGATCCGGATCGGGCGCCGCCGGGAGACTGGTCGCGCGCACTGTCGCTCCGATCGATTCATCGGCGAAAGAGGCGGGAGGATCGCGATCGACGCGCGGCCGACGCTCGCGGCGCCGAGCGGAGTCAGCCGGCCGCGGGCAAATGGTGCTTGGCGAGATAGGCGCGGTAGGCCTCGACCTCGGCGGCGATGCGCGCCTGATCCCAGCCCAGGATGTCGGCCACGGCGCTCGCGGCCCGCTCGGCGGCACCCGCGGCCATGGTCGCCGTCCAGCCGGCACCGGTGCGGCGGAACAGGAGGTCCACCAGATTGGTCACGTGCTCGTGCCGCGCGGCGTGATGCAGATCGGCGATCTTGATCCCGGTGTAGTCGTCGAGTAGGGGCGGCGAGTTCTGGTTCTCGGGAAAAAGCCGCGCCGCGTAGGAGAGCGCTTGCGGCTGCCGGGAGGGCGCCAGCCGTGAGGCTACCGCCTTGGCGATCTCGATGCCGGCGGAGCGGTGGGTCATGATCGGTCCGGCGGTTAGTGCGAAGACGTTGGGCATGCCTTCGCGGCCGAGATCGTGCAGCTCGCGCGAGCGCTTTCCCTTCGGCAGGGCTTCGTCATAGGTGAGCGGCCGCACGCCCGCCCAACTGAAGATCACGTCGCCGCGCTTGAGCCCGAGCGAGGGCAGCAGGTGATTGGCCTCGCCGAGCAGGAATTCGATTTCCTCCTCGAGCGGGCGGATGTCGTCGAGATTCCCCTCGTAGAGGGTCTCCGTCGGGCCGAAATAATGCAGCCCACGCCACGGCACGCAATAGAAGCCCTCGTTCTCGCGGTTGAGGGTGGCGATGCCGTAGTTCTGGCACTCGGGCGGTAGGCGAACCATGATATGGGCACCCTTGGTGCCGGTAATCTTGCGCTTGGGTCGCGCGCCTCCGGCGGCCCGCCGGTTGACCTCGTCGATCCAGATCCCGGCCATGTTGAGCACGAGCTTGGCGCTCAACTCGGCTTGCGCCTTGGGATCGAGCGCGTCGCGGAGTGCCATGCGCCAGCCGCCGTCGGCCATGCGCTCGAGCCTTTCGACGGCCGTGTAATTGCGCGCCATGGCCCCCATGCGCTCGGCATCCAGGATGGCATCCATCGCGATGCGCTCGGGCCACTCGAACTGATATTCGCGGAACATGGCGACGCGGATAAGACGCTCGGGATCGCGCAGCCACTGGATGAGCGGCGTGCCCCGCACCGCGGGGGGATCGAGCAGGCGGTAGCCGAGCGATACCTCCTTCGGGCCGAGGGCCGCGAGCGTGCGAAAGGCGAGGTCGACCTGCCAGCTCCGGTAGGGGCCGTCGCGGTAGATCGGGAAGCAGAAATTGAGCGCGCGCGTCCGCTCCGGGGTGGCCGTGACGAACTGGCTGCGCGATACCATGGCTTGGCGCGCCATGCGGAGCGCCACCGTCAGCCGATTTGGATAGCGCACGAACTCCCAGATCGAGGAGCCCGGGGCCAGATAGCGCAACCCGCAATGGAGAAGCCGGCTCGAGCGGCTCGACGAGCCCGAGGCGAAATCGCCCTTATCGACCAGCAGCACATGATAGCCGGCGGCGGCGAGGTTCTGCACGGCACTGGCGCCGTTGACTCCCCCGCCGACGATCACGACGTCGAAGGCCTTGCCGTTCAGTCCGCCCAGTGCCGCTCTCACGCTTCGCTCCCTGTCGTCGGCCTTGCGCTTCCGCCTCTCGCGCCGTTGCTGCCTGCGCTCCCGCTCTCGCTCACGACGGCGGCCCCGGCAGAGGGGGCTGCCAGTCCGGCAGCGGCAGATCCAGCGTGGGATTGAGCGGCCGCGGCTCCTGGTAGCCGTAATAGAGTGCTACCACGCTGCGCACGTGGTATCGCATCTCCGCCTCGGCGGTCGCCACGTCGCGGCGTAGCATGGCGCCCAGGATGCGGCGGTGGTCCGCCATCGCGTTGAAGGAGCCCTGGTGCCGGCTGAGCTCGCGGTTGCGGACGATCTTCACCTTGTCGTGGAGGCGCTGCATTTCCTGCTCGAGGAGCGGATTTGCGCTCAAGCGCGCGATCGAGATGTGGAAGGCGCTGTCCAGCTCATTGAACGCGGCGATGTCGTCGCGCTCGATCACGGGCCGATGACCCTCCATCTCGGCAGTCAACAGGGCGAGCTCGCCGTCGCTGGCGCGCTCGATGGCGAGCCGCACTGCCATCTTCTCGAGCGCCTCGCGGATCTCGTAGAGGTGGCGAACGTCCTCGGGCGCGAAGATGGTGACGGCGTAGCCGCGCCCCGAGCGCACCACCAGGCCCTCGTCGAGGAGCCGCGTCAGCGCCTCGCGCACGGGGGTGCGGCTGCCGCCGTAGCGGGCGGCGAGCTCGAGCTCCTGGAGCGGATCGCCGGGTTTGAAGCGGAACGCCGAGATGTCTGCCTTCAGCTGAGCGTAGATCTGCCTGCTGAGCTGCGCCGCCGCCGGTCTGGCGTTCATCGTCGCGGTCCTGGCCGTGCTCGGGCCATATCGTATCTCTGGCCCCGGGCCGATTGTGCATACCGAAATACCGATATCAGTTTGCCTGACCGATGTCGAGAGCCACAACATTAGGTTGACGCGACTACCCGATCGAGAAGCAATAGGCCGAAATCCGGCTATTTTTCAGAGTCCGGAACAGCACCTCCATGCGGATCGGCCAAGCCCGATATTGACGGACAAGCCCCCACCGCCTAGTCTCGGTATGCAGAATCACATGGCCGGCACGGGTCCACCGGAAGCCGGCGGCTCGGCACAGGGAGAGCGCGACATGGCGAAGCGGCGGCGGAACGGATTGTCTCGGCGTAGCTTGCTCAAGGGGGCCTCGGCCCTTGCCATGACGAGCCTCGCCGGGCCTTGGCTCGTCGGCCGTGCTGGTGCCGTCGGCGCCACGCTCAGGGCCGGCATCACGGGCTACGACGTGATCAATACCCTCGATCCCGGCAAGGCGACGCTGATCCCGGAATATTACGTGATCTGGGCCATCTTCAACGGCCTGCTCAAGTTCGACGAGAAGATGGAGATCGTTCCCGACCTCGCGGAGTCCTACAAGGTGGAGCCCGACGGCTCGCTCGAGTTCAAGCTGCATGCGAACGTCAAGTTCCACGACGGCAGCGCGATGACCTCCGAGGACGTGAAGTTCACCCTCGAGCGCCTGCTCGACGACAAGTTCGCCTCCCCCAACCGAAGCAAGGTCTCGGCCATCGACCAGGTGACAGCGGTCGATCCCACCACCGTGCGGATCAAGACCAAGGAGCCCTTCGCGCCGCTCCTTACCTTCCTCACCAATGCCCGCACCGGCACGCAGATCCTGCCCAAGGGGGCCGTCGAACAGATGGGCGCGGAGGCCTTCGGGCGGAAGCCGATCGGCACCGGCGCCTTCATGGTCAAGGAATGGACCGCCAAGGAGCGCGTCGCCCTCGAGGCCTCGCCCCATTATTTCTATCAGGGCCTGCCCAAGCTCGGCGCGGTCGAGATGCCGCTCATTCCGGAGGAATCGAGCGGCGTCACGGCACTCCTCGGCAACCAGATCGACCTGACGAGCACGGCGCCCTTCGCCGACGTCCCCGAGCTCGAGAAGCGCACGGACATCAGGGTCTTCAGGCAGGCCGGGCTCAACACGCGCTTCATCGCGCTCAACCATCGCAAGCCGCCCTTCGACGATGTGCATTTCCGGCGCGCGGTTTCGCTCGCCTTCGACCGCGAGGCCATGGTCAAGGTCGTGCTGTTCGGCGAAGGTGTTTCGAGCCATGGGCTGATCCCGCCCTCGCTCAAATTTGCCTATGATCCGAAGCCGCGCGAGCTCACCACCTTCAACGCTGCGCGCGCCAAGGAGGAGCTCGCCAAATCCAAATACAAGGCGGGCACCGAGGCGGCGATCCTGACCTGGGGCGCGGGGTGGTGGAAGCGCGTCGCCGAGGTCTGGACTGCCCAGGTCAACCAGACACTGGGCACCGTGCTCAGGGTCGAGGTCACCGAGGCGAACACCGTCTATGCGCGGCAGCGCGCCGGCGACTTCCAGGGCTCGGTATGGGGCTGGCTCGGCTTCGTCGACCCGGACGAGTATCTCTACGATGTCCTCTACAGCAAGGGCTACCGCAACTTCCAGGGCTATTCCAACCCCAAGCTCGACGATCTTCTGGTCAAGGCGCGCCAGGAGCTCGACCGCGGCAAGCGCGGCCAGCTCTACAAGGAGGCGGAAGCGATGATGATCGAGGACATGCCGATCGTCCCCTGCTTCTGCTCGAACGTGCACAACCTCGCGAGCACGAAGGTCTCAGGCTTCGTGCAGCTGCCTTATTCCAACTACGGCGATACCTTCCAAAGCATATCCATCGCTTGACCGTTCCAGAGGATTGTCGGCTGAATCGGCGGCCGGGGAGGACGAACCCGCGCCCCGGCGGCTGCTATGGGCCGAGCCCCTCGCGATGAGCCGTGCCGCCGCGATTTCCTGGCGCTTCCTCGGCATCGCGCTGACCGTCCTGGTCGGCGCCTTCGCCGTCTTCATGGTCATGAAGGCGGCACCCGGCGACCCGGCCCTCGTCGTGCTCGGCGAGCAGGCGCCGCCCGAGGCGGTCGCCGCCTTCCACCAGCGCTACCACCTCGACGCGCCGGTGCTCGAGCAGTTCTGGCTCTGGTTCGTGGCCGCGTTGGGCGGCGACTTCGGGCGCTCGCTTACCATCGCCGGCGGAACCTCTATCAGCGGGCTGATCGCCGCGCGCCTCCCCAATACCATCTTCATCGGCCTCTACGCCCTGATCCTCGGCGTGATCGTCTCGCTGGCGATGGGCACGATCGCAGCGCTCCGGCGCGGACGCGTCGCCGACACGGTGGCCACCTCGATCGCGGTGCTCGGCATCTCGATGCCGGATTTCTGGTTGAGCTACGTCCTCGTCTTCGCCTTCGCGCTCGGCGTCGGCTGGTTCCCCTCCTACGGCTTCGTCTCGCCCGGTCAGTCGCTGTCCGGTGCGCTTTACAGCGGCTTCCTGCCGGCAGTCGCGATCTCGGCGCCGATGGCGGCCGTGTTCGCGCGCACGCTGCGCGCGGCCTTGCTCGAGCTGGCCCATCGCGAGTTCGTCACGGTCGCGCGCTCTTTCGGCTTCGCCGAGGTCTTCATCTTCCTCCACTTCGTATTCCGCAACGCGCTCATTCCCTACGTGACGGTGATCGGCCTCCAGGTACGCTATCTGCTGGGCGGCGTGGTGGTGATCGAGCGCATCTTCGGGATTGCGGGCGTCGGATCGCTCATGGTCGATGCCGCCTTCGGGCGCGATTATCCGGTCGTGGAGGCCTGCGCCATCACCTTTCTCGTGATCGTGCTCGGCGTCAATTTCCTGGTCGATCTGGCCTGCACCTTCCTCGACCCGCGGAGGGCCAATTGAGCGCCGTCGCGATGCCCCTCTGGCGGCGCAGGCTCGGGGCGCTCGTGCGCAACCGGACCGCGCTCGCCGGCGCCGTGATCATGGCGGTCCTCTTGGCCGGTATCACGCTCGGCGCCGAGCTGATGCCGTATTCGGCCGTCGACATGGATTTTGCGAATATCCTCAGCCCGCCCTCCTGGGCCCATCCGCTCGGCACCGATTCCTTCGGTCGCGATGTGCTGACCCGCGTGCTTTATGGCGGACGGATCTCGCTCCTCATCAGCTTCGCGGGCGTCCTCATCGCCGCAGCGGCCGGAACGCTCACCGGCATGGCCTCGGCCTATCACGGCGGTCTCACCGACGCGGCGCTGATGCGCTTCTCCGATCTGCTGTTCGCCTTCCCGAGCTTCGTGCTCGCCCTCTTCCTCATGGTGGTGCTCGGCTTCGGGGTCCAGAACGTCATCCTCGCCATCGCGCTCGTGTATTTCCCGATCTTCGCCCGGCTCGCGCGCAACACCACGCTCCTGATCAAGGAGGAGCCCTTCGTCCAGGCGGCGCGCCTGATGGGCCAAGGCACGCTCAGGATCCTGTTCCGGGAAATCCTGCCGAACATCGCCGCGCCCCTCGTGGTGCAGGCGAGCGTCGGGGTGGCGTTCGGCATCGTGATCGAGGCGGGTCTGAGCTTCCTCGGCCTCGGGGTCCAGCCTCCGATACCCTCCCTCGGGGTGATCATGGCCGACGGGCGCGAGTACTTCCAGCGCGGGCCCTGGGTGCTCACGCTCACCGGCTTGGTCATCTCCATCGCCCTCCTCGGCCTCAACCTTCTCGGCGACGGCCTGCGCGATCTGACCGATCCGCGGCTCAGGCGGCAGGCCGAGCTATGAGTGCCGCGATCCTCGAGGTCCGCGCGCTACGCACGCGCTTCCGTGCCCCCGGCGGAACGCTCGAGGCGGTGCGCGGGGTCGATCTCGATCTTCACGAGGGCGAGGTGCTCGGCTTGATCGGCGAATCCGGCTCGGGCAAGACGGTGACGGGCCTCTCGATCCTGCGGCTCCTGCCGGAGAGCGCCAGCACCGAAGCCACGCTGCTGCGATTCCGCGGGCGCGAGCTCGGCGGCCTGTCGAGCGAGGCCTTCCGCGCGCTCCGGGGCAGCCATCTCGCCATGGTGTTTCAGAACCCGGCAGGCGCCTTCAATCCCGCCAAGACCGTCGCCTGGCATCTCTCGGAAACCTTCCGCCGGAGGGCCGCTCGCGGCCGCGAGGCGGGGCGGCGCGAGGCGGTTGCGGATTGGCGGGCCGCGGCGGAGACGCTCTTGCGCGAGGTCGGCATCGCCGAGCCCGCGCGCATCCTCAGGCTCTATCCGCACCAGTTGAGCGGCGGGATGCTGCAGCGCGTGCTCATCGCCATGGTGCTGGCGCTCGAGCCGGACCTCATCATCGCCGACGAGCCCACCACCAATCTCGACAATATCGTCGAGCGGCAAATACTCGCGCTGTTCCGGCGCCTGCAACGGAAGGTCGCCGCCTCGATCGTCTTCATCACCCACGACATGACGGTGGCCGCCGCCCTCTGCGACCGGGTTGCGGTGATGTATGCCGGCGAGATCGTCGAGCTCGGCCCGGCCGCCGAGGTCTTCAACAGCCCGAAGCACCCCTATACGCAGGGCCTGGTCGCGACCGCGACGGCGTTGAGCGGTGGCGGCCGCCTGCGCGAGATTCCGGGCGAGCCACCGAGTGCCTTCGAGCGCTTGCCCGGCTGCCACTTCGCGCCGCGTTGCAGCCATGTTCGGGCCGCGTGCACGGCCGCTCAGCCCACGATGCGCAGAGTGGGGGCCGTACACGAGGCTCGCTGCGTGCTTTATGACTGACGCCGCAATGATGAAGACCGGGAGCGGCACCGCCGGGCCGCCCCTCCTCAGGCTCGACGATCTCGTGGTCGAGTTCGCCAACCGTCACCGCGAGCCGGGCGCGCCGCGGCGCTTCCGGGCCGTCGACGGGGTGAGCCTGGAAATCCGGCCGGGCGAGGTGGTCGGTCTCGTGGGCGAGTCCGGCAGCGGCAAGACGACCGTCGGCAAGACGCTGCTGCGGCTCTACGAGCCCAGGGCCGGCCGCATCACCTTCCGCGGCAACGACATCACCCATCTCGGGCCAGCCGCGCTCAAGCCCCACCGGCGCGACCTCCAGATGATCTTCCAAGACCCGCTCTCCTCCCTCAACCCGCGCCACACGGTCGGCCGCGCTCTCGCCGTGCCCCTCTTGCTGCACCGCATCTGCAGCCGGGCCGAGGTCTCGAGCGAGGTCGGCCGCATCCTCGCGAGCGTGGGGCTCTCGGCCGCGATGCGCGAGCGCTATCCGCACGAGCTCTCGGGAGGGCAATTGCAGCGCGTCGCGATCGGGCGCGCGCTCACGCTCTCGCCGGCGCTGATCGTTGCCGACGAGCCGGTCTCCAAGCTCGACGTCTCAGTGCGTGCGCAGATCCTCAACCTGTTCAAGGACGTCCAGGCGCAACTCGGTCTCTCGCTTCTGTTCATCACCCACGACCTGCACGTGGCGCGCTACCTTTGCCACCGCATCGGGGTGATGTTTTTCGGCAAGCTCGTGGAGCTGGCGCCGACCGAGCAGCTGTTCAGCCGGCCGCGCCATCCCTATACCGAGGCGCTGCTCGGCACGCTCGACGACGAGCTGAGGAAAGGCGAGCGGGCGGAGCGCGATTTCGTGGTCGGCGCGGACATGGCCGGGCCGGGTGCCGCCGCGGGCTGCCGTTACTACGCCCGCTGCCCTATCCGGCGCGAGGTCTGCGCCGCCGCCCATCCGCCGCTCGAGGCGCTCGAGGCAGGGTGCTTTGTGGCCTGCTATGAGCGCGGCAGCTTGACAGGACGCGCGTCTTGACCGCGAGCCCTAGGGGTGCGCAAGCTTGATCGGCTGGGGGGAGGCGCGGGTGCTCGGCGGCAGCCGGGCTCGGGAGCGGACGGGCTGATCAAAAAGGGGAGATAATCGCCATGAAGCGGAACCCTGTGGGACGACCCAATCGGCGGTCGTTCCTTCTCGCGAGTGCCGTGGCCCTGGTAGCGGCACCTTATGTCTGGAGCCGACGGGCGGGTGCGGCACAGCAACTCAAGGTGCGCACGCCGGGCGGCGCCTTCGACGAGGTAAAGCGCAAGACGGTGTACGATCCGTTCCGCGAGGCGACGGGCATCGAGATCGTGCCGATAGCGGCGACCGTCGCCAAGATGCTCGCCATGTTCAAGGCCGGCGAGGCCGAAATCGACGCGATCGATACCGGCAATGACGCCTTGCTCGAGCTCGAGAACAACGGCGTGCTCATCCCGCTCGACTACAAGAGCTTCAAATTCACCAATCCCGACGACATCGATTCCGCGGTGCGCCTGCCCTATCAAGTGGGCGCCTTCACCTACGCCTTCGTGCTCGGCTTCAACACGACGGTCTATGCGGTCGGGAAGGAGCCCAAGAATTGGGCGGAGTTCTGGGACCTCAAGGCGTTCCCCGGACCGCGCACGCTCGCCGGCATGGAGTCGGGCGCCCCCAATCTTGAAATCGCGCTCATCGCCGACGGCGTGCCTATGGACAAAGTCTATCCCGTCGACATCGACCGCGCCTTCAAGTCGATGTCGCGCATCAAGCCGGCGGTGAAGAAATTCTGGGACACGGGCGCGCTCTCCGCCCAGATGCTCGCCGACAAGGAGGCCGTGCTCGGTGTCATCTGGAACACGCGGCTGCAAGTGGCAGCGGCCGGCGGCGCACCGCTCGCCGCTCAGTGGAACCAGAACCAGATCCTGGTGCAGTCCTACGGCATCCCCAAGGTTTCCAAGAACGCCGAGGCTGCCCTCAAATACATCGACTACGCGAGCAGCCCCGAGGTGCAGGCGCGCTGGCTCGGCGCCTACAACGCGATCCCGGTCAACGTGAAGGCCTATGCCGCCACGCCCAAGCAGCTCATGGACCCCGAGACGAATTTGCCGTGGACGAAGTCGAAGGGCTTCATGAACGACATCAAGTGGTGGGCGGCGAACCGCACGAAGGTGAGCCAGGCCTGGGCCAACTGGGTCCTCTAGCGTCGGCATATGAGCGGTCCAGTCGCGCGAATGCGGTAACGAGGGGGAGACGGTGCGGGGCACGGTCGAACTGCGCGGCGCCGTCAAGCGCTTTGGCGAGGAGCGCGCGGTTGACGGCATCGACGTGACGGTCGGCGCCGGCGAGTTCTTCTCGCTCATCGGCCCTTCCGGCTCGGGCAAGACGACGACCCTGATGATGCTCGCGGGCTTCGCCGCCCTCGATGAGGGCCGCCTGCTCGTCGACGGCGTGGACATAACCGCGGCCCCGCCCCAGCGGCGCGGCTTCGGCGTTGTGTTCCAGAACTACGCGATCTTCCCCCACTTGAACGTCTTCGAGAACGTGGCGTTCCCTCTGCGCGCGCGCGGCAAGACCGATCGCGAGGTGCGCGAGCGGGTCGGCTGGGCCCTTGATCTCGTGCAGCTCAGCGGCTTTGCCGAGCGCTTCTCGCGGCAGCTTTCAGGCGGCCAGCAACAACGGGTGGCTATCGCGCGCGCCATCGTGTTCGAGCCGAGCATCGTCCTGATGGACGAGCCGCTGGGCGCCCTCGACAAGAACCTTCGCTACGACATGCAGATGGAGATCAAGGACATCCAACGGCGGCTCGGCATGACCGTGATCTACGTGACCCACGATCAGGAGGAGGCGATGAACATGTCGGATCGCCTCGCCATCCTCAATCATGGCAGGATCGAACAGATCGGCGTGCCGCTCGAGGTCTACGAGCGGCCGGCCAACAGATTCGTCGGCCGCTTTCTGGGCGAGGCCAATCTCGTTCCCGGGAGCCTCGCGCGCGTGGCGGGGGGCGAAGCCGTCGTCCGCGCGGCCGACGGGCGCGAGTATCGTGCCCGCGCGCGGCCCGGCGTCGCGGTGGGGGCCGAGGTCGTGCTCTTCGCGCGGCCGGAGAGGATCGCACTCAGCGCGGCGGGGGCCGATGCCGCGGCAGATGGCTCGAACCGCGCGGAAGGCCGTGTCTACCGCCGCTCGTTCCTCGGCGGCATGATGCGCTGCGTTGTAGAAATCGCACCCGAGCTGCGGCTGACCGTCGATATCCCCAATGTCGGACACGCGCGCATCCCCGAGATCGACGAGCGCGTCGGCCTCGCCTGGGCCGTCGCCGACAGTCTGATCCTGCCGGCCTGACCATGACGCGCGTCGATCGCCAGGCGACATTCTTGATGCTGCCGAGCTACGTCATGTTGGCGGTCACCTTCATCGTGCCGCTCATATGGTTTTTCGTGCGCGTGCTGCTCATAGATGCGAGCCCGGCGGCCTTGCCCTACACCATTCTGAGCGTGGCGACCTCGCGGCCCATGTTGATCGCGACGGTGGCGACGA
>DASPPM010000202.1:0-3386 GCA_035625535.1 Alphaproteobacteria bacterium | reverse complement strand
AGGGACGAGACCAGCTCGAAATAGATCAGCGCCTTGAGCCCGACCCGACCGACCTCCTTCATGTCGCCGATCTTCGCAATGCCGACCACGACCGTGGTGAAGATGATCGGCGCGATCATCATCTTGATCAGCTTGATGAAGCCGTCCCCCAGCGGCTTCATCGTCTCCGCCGTCGCCGGGTAGAAGAAGCCGAGGGCCACACCGATCGCGATGGCGACGAGCACCTGGAAGTACAGGTGCGAGTACAGCGGCTTGCGTCCTGACTTGGCTTGCATGGCAGCTTCCCCGAATTTAGATAAACCTGGTTTAACTCGTTCCCATGCTCCGCGTGGGAATGCCGTCCGCGATGCTCCGTGTCGGTGACCCACGCCACGGCGGTGCTCGGACTCGCCGGTCTGCTGCCTCGACGGGCCGGTGCAGGACCGGCCCCGGCAGACGTTGTTCCTCCGCCCCGATCCCGGAGGCCTGGGACCGGGTCCGGCCGCCGATCAGGCGTGCTTCTTCTTGGGCATGTACAGATCGGTAATCGTTCCCTCGAAAGCCTCTGCGGCCATGCCGATGGTCTCGGAGAGCGTCGGGTGGGGATGGACGGTCAGGCCGATGTCCTGGGCGTCCGCGCCCATCTCGATGGCGAGCGCCGCCTCGGCGATCAGGTCCCCCGCGTTCGGCCCGACGATACCGCAGCCGATGATCCGCCCGGTCGTCTCGTCGAACAAGACCTTGGTGATGCCCTCGTCGCGGCCAAGCGAGAGCGAGCGCCCGCTCGCTGCCCAGGGGAAGACCCCCTTGCCGTACCTCATCCCTTTGGCCTTGGCCTCGTCCTCGGTGAGGCCGACCCACGCCACCTCGGGATCGGTGTAAGCGACCGACGGGATCACCTTGGCATCGAAGAAGCTGTTCTTACCGGCGGCCGTCTCGGCCGCGACCTTGCCCTCGTGCACCGCCTTGTGCGCGAGCATGGGCTGGCCGACGATGTCGCCGATGGCGAAGATGTGCGGCACATTGGTGCGCATCTGCTTGTCCACGGGGATGAAGCCGCGCTCATCGACGACGACGCCCGCGCTCTCGACCCCGATCAGCCGTCCGTTGGGCTTCCGGCCGACCGCGACCAGGATCTTGTCGAAGACCTCGCTCACGGGCGCCTTGGCGCCGTCGAAATGCACCGTCAGCCCCTCTGCCCCAGCCTCGACCTTGATGACCTTGGTCTTGAGATAGATGTTCTCGTAGAGCCTCTGGATCCGCTTCATGAGCGGCGTGACGATATCCTTGTCGATCCCGGGGATGATCTGGTCCATGAGCTCGACGATCGTCACAGTCGCGCCGAGCGCGTGGTAGACCGTGGCCATCTCGAGTCCGATGATCCCGCCGCCGATCACGAGCAAGCGCCGGGGTACGCCATCGAGGGCGAGCGCACCCGTGGAATCAATCACCCGCGCATCCTGGTGGGGGATGAATGGCAGCGTCACCGGCTCCGAGCCTGCGGCGATGATCGCCTGATCGAAGCTCACCGCCTTGCGCGCGCCGTCGCCGCCCTCGACCTCGAGCTGGTTGGGGGAGACGAAGCGACCGTAGCCCGCGACGACGGTGACGTTGCGCTGCTTGCTCAGGCCGGCGAGACCGCCGGTCAGCCGCTTGACCACGCCATCCTTCCAGGCGCGCAGCTTGTCGATGTCGATCGTGGGCGCGGCGAAGCCGATCCCGTGAGCGGCCATCTCGCGGCCCTCGCTGATGACCTTGGCGGCGTGCAGCAGCGCCTTGGACGGGATGCAGCCGACATTGAGGCAGACGCCGCCCAGGGTCGGCCAGCGCTCGACCAGCACCACCTTCTTGCCGAGATCGGCGGCGCGGAACGCGGCCGTGTAGCCGCCGGGCCCGGCGCCCAAGACCAGCACCTCGGCGTGCAGGTCGCCCGGCGCCGCAACCGGCGGCCTCGCGGCCGGAGTCGGCGGCGGCGTAGTGATCGCCGCGTCGAGGGCCTTGGCCTCGGCGGTACGCAGCAGGAGGATGAGGTCGCCCTCGGAGACCCGATCGCCCTTCTTGACCTTGATCTCGGCCGCCGTGCCCGCGGCCGGCGAGGGAACCTCCATGGTCGCCTTGTCGGACTCCAGGGTGATCAGCGAGTCCTCGGCCTTGATCGCAGCGCCCGGCTCGACGTGGACCTCGATGATCTCGACGTCCTTGAAATCGCCGATGTTCGGAACCTTGACCTCGATCATGTCATAGAGGCCGCTCGTCGAGCCGTAGTTTGCCGGGCCGCCCCCGGGCGATGGCGCAGCGTCCCCCTTGACCCGCCCCTTGGGCGGGATCGCTGCCGCACTGTCCGCCTCGAGCAGAAGGATGAGGTCGCCCTCGGAGACGCGGTCGCCGGTCTTGACCTTGAGCTCATGGACAGTGCCGGCCTGGGGCGCCGGCACATCCATGGTGGCCTTGTCGGACTCCAGGGTGATCAGCGGGTCGTCAACGCTGACCTTGGCGCCCCGAGCGACGTGCACCTCGATGATCGGTATACTCTCGAAGTCGCCGATGTCTGGAACGCGAATCTCGATCGTGCTCATTGGCATTCCTCCGCGACTCGGGTGATCGCACAGCGGCGCCGGGTCAGAGGATCAGCCGGCGCACATCCTCCAGCATATGGCAGAGATGCCGGGCGAACCGGGCGGCGAGCGCGCCGTCGATGACGCGATGGTCGTAGGAGACCGACAGCGGCAGCATCAGGCGCGGCACGAAGCTTTCGCCATTCCAGACCGGGGTCATCTTCGACCGCACGACGCCGAGGATCGCCACTTCGGGGGCGTTGATGATCGGCGTGAAGCCCGTGCCGCCGATGCCGCCGAGGCTCGAGATGGTGAAGCAGCCCCCCTGCATGTCGGCGGGCGCGAGCTTGCCGTCACGCGCCTTCTGCGAGGCTGCGCCGAGGTCCTGGCTGAGTTCGAGGATGCCCTTGCGGTCGACCTCGCGAATGACCGGCACGACCAGCCCCTCGGGGGTGTCGACGGCGATGCCGATGTGATAGTATTTCTTGACGATCAGGCAATCTTTCTCCGGAGAGAGTGAGCTGTTGAAGTCCGGAAACTGCTTGAGTGCCGAGACGGACGCCTTCATGAGGAAAGCAAGCAGCGACACCCGGTAGCCCTTCTCCCGCGCCGCCGCGTCCAATTCTTTTCGATAGGCCTCAAGGTCGGTGATGTCTGCCTCATCGTGCTGCGTGACGTGGGGGATGTTGAGCCAGGCCCGATGAAGGTACGGCCCGGAGAGCTTCTTGATGCGGACGAGCGGCTTCGTCTCGATCGGGCCGAACTTGGAGAAGTCCACCGGCGGGATCTCGGGAATGCCGGCGCCCGCGGCCGGTGCTCCGGCAGCCACCGTCGCGGCGGCCGCGCTCGGCC
>DASPPM010000201.1:0-2087 GCA_035625535.1 Alphaproteobacteria bacterium | reverse complement strand
CACCTTGGGCGAAGGCGAGCACGACGCCTGCAAGCACCACCGACATGCCAATGCGCCCGTTGAGATAAGTGACGAGGAAGGTGCCGAGGCTCGTCTGCATGCCCGCGAAGGCGAAGGCGACGAGGGAGAGCCTGCGCAGCTCGGGCGAGCGGAAGACCAGGCGAAACGGTCCCACCACATGGGCGAGCGAGAAGAGCGGACGGCGGCGCTCGAGCTCGATGTCGAGGCCCGCGCGTAGCGGCTCGCAGGCCGCCGCGACAACGAGGCAGAGTGCCGCCGTAGCGAGTGCCGCCCCGCGCCAGCCGAGGAGTGCGGCCAGGCCCGGCGCTACGGCGCCTGCCAAGGCGTTGCCAAGAGGCACGCCGGTCTGCTTGACCGAGAATACGAGGTTCAAGCGCGAGGGCAGGGTGGTGCGCGCGAGAATATGGGAGGAGGCGGGCGTGATCGGCCCGTAGCCGATGCCCACGACAGCCGCCGCGGTAAGCACGGCAAGCGGGGTGCCCAGCGTGGCGAGCGCGAGACCCGCGCCGCAAAGGACGAGGCTGAGCTGGCTCACCCGCAAGGGCCCGAGGCGGGCGATGAAGCCGCCGCTGACCAATGCGGCACTCGCCCCGAAGGCATAGCTCACTGAGACATAAATGCCGACGAGATAGGGCCCGACGCCGATATCGCCCGCGGCGAGCGGGGCCAGGACCGGGCCGGTGAGCGAGGTCCACGCGGCCAGCATCTGGATCGAGAGCGTCGCGCTTAGCGCAAACCGTCCTTGCCCCGGGACGGGAGCCGGCGGCGAGGTGGCAGGGCGAGCGCTTTGCGGCATTTTGGGGAAACGTACTGGAGCCGAATCTCGGGTAGGACAGGCTTCCGGCTGTCCTAACCGCTCTCGCGCGGCGCAACATCTTAGCGATTAAGTGGAATCTGCGCGAGGCGCTGCGGGATCGAGGGTAAGCCCATCTGCGCGGAAGAGGGCCGGCTCATGCCGTCACCCTCGGCAAATTCCAGGTGCGCACGGACAGGCGAGCGCCGCTGCCGCCGCTCGGCGAGCGCGAGGCCAAGGTCGGCGCTGTCAACCGTCAGTAGGCCGCGATCATTTCGTCGGAGACGCGCTTTACGCCGGGCACGCCCTCGGCGAGTGCGACGAGGGCCTTGCGCTCCTCCTCCGAGCCGACGAGGCCCCATAAATGCGCCACGCCGCCGGTGACGATGACATTTCGGCTGCCGAAGTCGGTCCAGGGCTGCGCCTTCAGTCGAGCCAGCATCTCGTGGCGGATCTCGAGGTCGCGCTCGTCCGTCCCCTCGCCGTTGCCGATGGCCGAGGCGAGGGCCTGGATCAAATTGGAGCGGCTCACCACGCCGACCAGCTTGCCATGGCGGAGAATGGGCACCCGTTTGATGCGCTTGCGCTCGAGCAGGGCGGCAATTTCCGAGAGCGGGGTGTCCTCGGCCGCCGAGACCACATCCGTCGTCATCACTTCGCCGACCTTCTTGCCGTGCGACTTGGCGAAATCCTCGGCCAGCGCCGTGGCACCCGATACCGCCTCGAGCCACCACGGGCGGTGCTTTTCCGTGCCGATTTCGACGCGATGAATGAGGTCGGCCTCGCTGATGATGCCCACCACATGGCCTCGTGCATCGACGACCGGCAGAGCGCTCACGTCGTGCTCGCTCAAAAGCTTGATCGCTTCCGCTACATCGGTGTCGGGATGGACCGTTATGACGTCGCGGACCATGACATCAATCGCCCGCATTATGGTCTCCTCCGCTTGGATAGGGGGTGGCGGCGCGCGGCTGAGCTCAAAATAGATAGAGGAAGAGAGCGAACAGAGAGCCCGAAAGCACGATCGCGGCCGGCAACGTCATGACCCAGGCGAGGATCAGGTTCTTGATCGTGCTCGCTTGCAGCCCCGATCGGTTCGCCGCCATCGTGCCGGCGACGCCGGAAGAGAGCACGTGGGTGGTGCTGACCGGCAATCCGTAATTGTCCGCGGCCATGATCAAACCCATCGCCACGAGCTCGGCCGATCCGCCCTGGGCGTAGGTCAGATGCTGCTTGCCGATCTTCTCGCCCACGGTGACGACGATGCGCTTCC
>DASPPM010000200.1:0-2114 GCA_035625535.1 Alphaproteobacteria bacterium | reverse complement strand
GGCCTCGGCCGTGCGCTCGGGGTCGTTCCAATAGCCGAGCATGACCGAATAGCCGCGGGTGCAAAGCTCGCCCGGCTGGCCCGGCGGCACGATGCGGCCCTCGGCGTCGACGATCTTCACCTCGACATGGGGATGGACGCGGCCGACGGTGCCGACGCGCCGCTCGAGCGCGTCGTCGTGGGCGCTCTGGAAGCTGACCGGGCTGGTCTCGGTCATGCCGTAGCAGATGGTGACCTCGCGCATGCCCATGTCGGAGATGACGCGGCGCATGATCTCGATCGGGCAGGGCGAGCCGGCCATGATGCCGGTGCGTAAGCTGGAGAGGTCGTAGCCGGCGAAGTCGGGATGATTGAGCTCGGCTACGAACATGGTGGGGACGCCGTAGAGCGCCGTGCAACGCTCGGCCGCCACCGTCGCCATGGTCGCCTCGGGATCGAAGCCCTCAGAGGGGTAGACCATCGCCGCGCCGTGGGTGATGCAGGCGAGATTGCCGAGCACCATGCCGAAGCAATGATAGAGCGGCACCGGGATGCAGACGCGGTCGGCGGGGCTCAAATGCATGGCTTCGCCGATGAAGAAGCCGTTGTTGAGGATGTTGTGGTGGGTGAGCGTGGCGCCCTTTGGGGCGCCGGTGGTGCCGCTGGTGAACTGGATGTTGATCGCGTCGTCGAACTGCAGGGTCTGCGCGAGCTCCGCGAGCCGCGCGCGCTCCGCGGCGCCGCCGCGGTGCGCCACCTCGGCGAAGCGGAGGAAGCCGGGCTCGGCCCCCTCGCCGATATGGACGAGGAGGCGCAGGCTCGGCAGGCGCTTGGCCGAGAGCGCGCCCGGCCGGCTCGCCGGAATCTCGGGCGCGAGGGTGCGCAGCATGCCGAGGTAGTCGCTGCTCTTGAAGCTGCCGGCGGTGATCAAGCCCTTGCACTCGACCTTGTTGAGCGCGTACTCGACCTCGGCCAGGCGGTAGGCCGGATTGATGTTGACGAGGATGATGCCGGCCTTTGCGGTCGCAAGCTGCGTCACGACCCATGCGGCGTTGTTGGGCGACCAGATGCCGAGCCGGTCGCCCGGCGCCAAGCCGAGGGCAAGGAGGCCGGCAGCAACGGTATCGACCCGCTCCTTGAGCTCGGCATAGCTCCAGCGCAGGTTCTCGTGGCGCACCGAGAGCGCCGTCGATGCGCCAAACCGCGCCACGACCTTGTCGAAATGCACGGCGATGGTGTCGCCGATCAGCGCTACGGCGCTGGCGCCGTGGACGTAGCTGCGCTCGAGCTTGGACATGGCGGCACCTCCCGGATTTTCCCCCATTATGGCACTGCCGTGCCGCGCCGGGCAGGGCATTCGCTACCGGACCACAGCAGGACACAATCCGACCGGAAACGCTCCGGGATGTGTTCCGACCCGAGCGACGGGCTTCAGCTCGCCGGCTCGACGCGGCTCTTGCGCTTGGGATCGAAGAGGTGACGACGCTCGGGGTCGATTGCGCGCGGCAGGATGTCGCCGGGCGCCGCCGCCGTCACATTCCTCGGCATTTCCGCGTCTTAGGTCGGAAACTCGATGCGGAGGTGGCGGTGCCCGGCGATCTGGCGACAGCCTGGGTCCTCTATTTGCTGGCGCGCGGACATCGCAGGCGCGCCCGCGCCTTCGCACGCCTCGTCAAGGAGGCAGGGGCGCTCTTGCGCAGCCCTGGCCCGCCGCCGGCACGCGTGTCCGGGGGCCTACTCGAAGCAGCCAAGCGCAAGGTGGCGGCGCTCAAGCTGCGCAAGCGGCAAATCGACGCACTCCGCCGCCTCCTCGCCGCGCTCGAGCTCCAGCACCGGGAGCTTGCGCGCCTCGATGCCCAGCTCAAGGCCTTTGCGCAACAGGACAACCCTATGCTCGCCGAGCCCGAAATCCGTCAAACGCTGGCGAGCGTGGAGAGCGGATTGCCCGCGGCCCTTGCCGGCGCGCGCCAGGTCATCCAGAAGCTGGAGCGCCGGCTCCGCGAGCTCGAAGCGGATTACCGCAGAGAGCTTGAAGCGCTCGATCGCTTGCGCGCTGCGGGGCGGTAGATCGCGCGTCGGGCCTTTAATATCCCGCCTGATCGTCCACCGCATGACCGCGCTTCGGCACGAGCACGT
>DASPPM010000199.1:0-6154 GCA_035625535.1 Alphaproteobacteria bacterium | reverse complement strand
ACAACAAATGGTACTTCGACGAGCTCTACGACGCGCTCTTCGTGGGCCCTGCGTTCGCGATCGGGCGCGGCTTGTGGAAGGGCGGGGACGGGGCCGTGATCGACGGGCTCGGTCCCGACGGCCTGGCGGCAACGACGCTGGCGCTCGCCCGCCGGGCAGGCCGGCTCCAGACCGGCTACGTCTATCACTATGCCTTCGCCATGCTCATCGGCATCGTGCTGATCGTCACCTGGTATCTGCTCGCCATGAGGGGCTAGGACATGGGCCAGCTCCCCATTCTCTCGACGGTCACGTTCCTGCCCACGCTCGGGGCGGTGCTTATCTTCTTCGTGCGTGGCGAGCCCGAGGCCGTGGCGCGGAACGCGCGCTGGACCGCGCTTTGGACCTCGCTCATCACCTTCGTTCTGTCGCTCTATCTCTGGCTCGAGTTCGATCCGACGACGCACGAGTTCCAGTTCGTCGAGCAGGCGGCGTGGATTCCGAGCTTCAACATCCATTACCGCATGGGGATCGACGGCATCTCGCTTTTCTTCGTGCTGCTCTCGACCCTTCTGACCCCGGTCTGCGTGCTGGCGAGCTGGGAAGCGATCAAGGTCCGCGTCAAGGAATACATGATCGCGTTCCTCGTGCTTGAGACGCTCATGGTGGGGATGTTCTGCGCCCTCGACTTCGTCGTGTTCTACATGTTCTACGAGGGCGTGCTGCTGCCGATGTTCCTCATCATCGGCGTGTGGGGCGGTCCGCGCCGAGTGTACGCTGCCTTCAAGTTCTTCCTCTACACGCTGCTCGGCTCCGTGCTCATGCTGCTTGCGGTCCTCGCGATCTATTTCCAGACGGGCTCGACCGATATCCCGGCGGCGCTTGCCTATCATTTCCCGCGCGAGATGCAGAGCTGGCTCTGGCTCGCCTTCTTCGCCTCCTTCGCCGTCAAGGTGCCGATGTGGCCGGTGCATACCTGGCTGCCGGACGCCCACGTGGAGGCGCCGACGGCGGGATCGGTCATGCTCGCGGCCGTACTTCTGAAGATGGGGGGCTACGGCTTCCTGCGCTTCTCGCTGCCCATGCTGCCCGAGGCCTCGCTCCACTTCGCCCCCTTCATCTACACCCTCAGCGTCGTCGCCGTGATCTACACCTCGTTCGTGGCGTTGGCGCAGGAGGACATGAAGAAGCTCATTGCCTACTCCTCGGTCGCGCACATGGGCATCGTGACCATGGGCATCTTCGCGGCGACGACGCAGGCGGTCGAGGGCGCCATGATCCAGATGCTGAGCCACGGCATCGTCTCGGCCGCCCTCTTCCTCTGCGTCGGCGTGGTCTATGACCGCATGCACAGCCGGCTCATCGCGACCTACGGCGGGCTCGTCCACCGCATGCCGGTCTATGCGGCCGTCTTCATGCTCTTCATGCTCGCCTCGGTCGGGCTGCCCGGGACGAGCGGCTTCGTGGGCGAGTTCTTGAGCCTCCTCGGCGTCTTCCGCGTCAACACCTGGGTCGCGACCCTGGGGACCACCGGCATGATCCTCGGCGTCGCTTACATGCTTTGGCTCTATCGCCGGGTCATCTTCGGCGAGCTCACCAAGCCCGATCTCATGGCGATCCTCGATCTCTCGCCGCGCGAGGTGGCGGTCTTCGCGCCGCTCGTGGCCGTGGTGCTGTGGATGGGCGTCTATCCGGTATCCTTCCTCACTCCGCTACATGCCTCGATCGACCACGTGATCGGCCAATACAGCGCCGCCGTTGCCGCCGCGGACGGCGCGCACCCCATCCTCGCAGCGCTTCCGCGCTAGGGAGAGCCGGCCCTTGAGCTACCTCGCCAATCTTCAGTTAGTGCTTCCGGAGCTCTGGCTCGCCGCGGTCGGCATGGCGCTCCTCATGCTGGGCGTCTTCAAAGGCGATCGCATGACGCCCACGCTCACCTCGCTTGCCGTGCTCGCCTTCGTCGTGGCGGCGGCGCTCGTCGTCGGCGTCACCCCGGTCAAGCCGACGACGGCGTTCGCGGAGCTCTTCGTGAACGACCGCTTCGGCGCCTTCATGAAGCTCCTTGTGCTCGCGGGCTCGGCGCTCTCCCTCGTCCTCTCGCTCGGCTATAACGAGCACGAGAAGATGGCGCGCTTCGAATATCCGGTGCTATTCGTCTTCGCCACCTTGGGCATGCTCATGATGGTGTCGGCGAACGACCTCATCGCGCTCTACCTGGGCCTCGAGCTCCAGAGCCTGGCACTTTACGTGGCGGCCGCCTTCCAGCGCGATTCGCTGCGTTCGACCGAGGCGGGACTCAAATATTTCGTGCTCGGCGCCTTGAGCTCCGGGCTTTATCTCTACGGCGCCTCGTTCGTCTACGGCTTCGCGGGCACTACGCGCTTCTCTGCGCTCGCGGCCATGTTCGCAGGGGGCACCACGCCCTCCGTCGGCGTCGTCATCGGCATCGCCTTCGTGGCGGCGGCGCTCGCCTTCAAGGTCTCGGCGGTGCCCTTCCACATGTGGACGCCCGACGTCTACGAGGGAGCGCCCACGCCCGTGACCGCCTTCTTTGCCGCGGCGCCCAAGGTCGCGGCCACGGCGCTCTTCGTGCGCGTGCTGATCGGCCCGTTCGGTCACCTCGTGGCCCAGTGGCAGCAGATCATCATCGCCATCTCGATCGCGTCGATGGTGCTGGGCGCCTATGCCGCCATCAATCAGCGCAACATCAAGAGGCTGATGGCCTATAGCTCGATCGCCAACATCGGCTATGCGCTGGTCGGGCTGGCCGCCGGCACGGAAGTGGGCGTGCGCGGCGTGATGATCTACATGGCGATCTACGTCGTCATGGTGGTGGGCGCGTTCGGCTGCATCCTCTGCATGCGCGAGAAGGGACGCTTCGTCGAGGGCATCGGCGACCTCGCCGGCCTCGCCAAGACGCAGCCGCTCTTGGCCGCGGTCTTCGCGGTATTTCTCTTCTCGCTCGCGGGCATTCCGCCGCTCGCGGGCTTCTTCGGCAAGCTCTACGTATTCCTCGCCGCGATCGAGGCGAGGCTCTACACGCTCGCGGTCATCGGCGTGCTGACCAGCGTGGTGGGCGCCTATTATTACGTTCGTATCGTCAAGATCATGTATTTCGACGAGCCGGCAATCGCCTTCGAGCGGCCGATCGGCGGCTCCATGTCGACCGTGCTGACCTTGACCGGACTCTTCACGCTGCTCTTCTTCGTCTATCCGGCGCCGATCCTTACCGGCGCCAAGATCGCTGCGGCGGCGCTCTTCCCGGGATGAGCCGCCCGCCACGGCTGCCGCCCGGCTTTCGCCTGATAGCGCTCGAGCGCTGCGGCAGCACGAATGAGGAGGCCAGGCGGCTCGCCGAGGAGGGGGCGGAGGAGGGCACCCTCGTGTGGGCGCGGGAGCAGGCCGCCGGGCGCGGCCGGCGCGGCAGGAAGTGGCGCTCGCCGCGCGGCAATCTCTACCTCTCCCTTGTGCTGCGTCCTCATGCCGCGCCCGCGGAGGCCGCATGCCTCGGCATGGTCGCGGCCGTGGCATTGGGCGATGCGCTGGGAGCGTTCATGCCGCCCCTCATCGAAGTGCGCTTCAAGTGGCCGAACGACGTGCTGGTGGGGGGCGGCAAGGTCGCCGGGATTCTCCTCGAATCCGGCGCTGCGGGTCCCGACCGGCTCGCCTGGGTCATCCTCGGCATCGGCATCAATGTCGAGAGCTGTCCGGACGACACGCCCTTTCCGGCCACTTGCCTCGAGCGCGAGGCGGGTGCCAAGCTCGAGCTCGAGACCGTGCTGGAGGCGGTGAGCCGCTCCTTGCGGCGCTGGCTGCACATCTGGCGCGAGGAAGGCTTTGGGCCGGCGCGCGAGGCCTGGCTGGCGCGCGCCTGGAAGAAGGGCGAGGCGATCGAGGTGCGCCTGGAGGACGAGACCCTCGCCGGCCTGTTCGAGGGTCTCGACGCCTCGGGAGCGCTCCTTTTGGCACTTGACGACGGGAGGCACCGGCGCGTCAGCGCCGGCGATGTCATGGAAGCTTCCGTGCGCAGGTGAGGTCCGGCATGCTGCTCGCGATCAACTGCAACAATACGAACACGGTATTCTCGGTTTGGCGCGAGGGCGAGATGCGCGGCGTATGGCGCGCGTCGACCGATGCCAAGCGCACCGCCGACGAGTACGTCGTCTGGCTCGATCAGCTCATGGGGCTCGGCGGGATCGCGCGCGCGGAAATCGACGCCGCGATCATCGCGAGCGTGGTGCCGGAGGCGGACTTCAATCTCGTGCGCCTCTCGACCCACTATTTCAAGAGCACGCCGCTCGTGGTCGGAGAGCCGGGTGTCTCCCTCGGCTGCCGGACGCTGGTGGACCGCCCCGAGGAAGTGGGTGCCGACCGTATCCTCAACACGGTCGCCGCAGCCGATCGGCACAAGCTGCCGCTCATCGTCGTCGATTTCGGCACGGCGACGACCTTCGATGTCGTCGATCGCGACGGCAACTATTGCGGCGGCGTGATCGCGCCCGGCATCAATCTTTCGCTTCATGCCCTCCATATGGCCGCCGCCAAGTTGCCGAGCGTGCGCATCCGGCGCATCGAGCGCGTGATCGGCAAGGCCACCATTCCGATGATGCAGTCCGGCATCTTCTGGGGCTATGTGGGATTGATCGAGGGCCTCGTCGCGCGCATTCGCGCGGAGTGGGGCGAGCCCATGGGGGTAGTGGCGACCGGCGGCTTGGCCCCGCTCTTCGAAGGGGCGAGCGAGGTGATCGAGACCGTCGATCCCACGCTTACGCTGTGGGGCCTCTGGCTGATCCATCGGCGCAACAAGGGAAAGTGATGGCCGCACCCGATGCCGCCGGAGCCGCCCCCACCGTGCGCGCGAGCGCTGCAACGCGCGAGCTCGTCTTCGTCCCGCTCGGCGGGGCGGGCGAGATCGGCATGAACCTCAATCTTTACGGCTTCGCGGACGACTGGGTGATCGTCGATCTCGGCATCACCTTCGCGGACGAGCGCCTGCCGGGGATCGAGGTGGTGATGGCCGACCCCGCCTTCATCGTCGAGCGGCGCGAGCGCCTGCTCGGCATCGTGCTCACCCACGCCCACGAGGACCACATCGGCGCCGTCCAGTATCTCTGGCCGCTCTTGCGCTGCCCGATCTACGCCACCCCGTTCACCGCCTCGATCCTCAGGCGAAAGCTCGAGGAGGCGGGCCTCGCGGGCGAGGCGGCGATCACGGTGGTCCCTCTCTCGGGCCGCTTCGCCCTCGGCCCCTTCGATTTCGAGATGATCACGCTCACCCACTCGATCCCCGAGCCGAACGCGCTCGCCATCCGCACTCCGCTCGGCACCGTTCTCCATACCGGGGATTGGAAGATCGACCCCGATCCGCTCGTCGGTCCCGTGACGGATTCGCAGGCGCTCAGGCGGGTCGGCGAGGAAGGCGTGCTCGCCATGGTCTGCGATTCGACGAACGTGCTGCGCAGCGGCGTGTCGGGCTCGGAAGCGGAGCTGCGCAAGAGTCTCTCGCGCCTTGTGGCGCGCGTCGAGCAGCGTGTCGTCATCGCCTGCTTCGCCTCGAATGTGGCGCGCCTTGAGACGATCGCCAAAGTCGCCGAGGCGAACGGCCGGCAGGCGGCGCTGGTGGGCCGCTCGCTCTGGCGCTTCTACGAGGCGGCGCTCGAAAACGGCTATTTGCGCTCGATTCCGCGCTTCCTCGGCGACGCCGAGGCGGCCTACCTGCCGCGCGACAAAGTGGTGCTGGCCATGACGGGAAGCCAGGGAGAGCCGCGCTCGGCTCTCTCGCGCGTGGTCGCGGGAGAGCATTCCCATGTCACGCTCGAGGCGGGAGACGTGGCCATCTTCTCCTCGCGCATCATCCCCGGCAACGAGCGCTCGATCTTCCGCCTGCAGAGCGCGCTCGCGCGCCTCGGCGTCGAGATCATTACCGAGCACGAGGAGTTCGTGCACGTCTCGGGTCACCCAGCGCGCGACGAGCTCGCCGAGATGTATGCCTGGGTGCGGCCCCAGATCGCCGTCCCGGTACACGGCGAGGCGCGCCACGTTCGAGGCGAAGCAGGCGATGACGACACGCTGCTCAGCGCGCGCCACAAGGCGCGAAAGACTCTTGCGCAGCTCGGCTTCCGAGCCCGACACGCCGCTGCGCAGCACGTTCGTCGAATCGCAGACCATGGCGAGC
>DASPPM010000198.1:0-2562 GCA_035625535.1 Alphaproteobacteria bacterium | reverse complement strand
GGCGCCACGACACGAGGGCCATGTCCTTCGGGGCCACGTCCTTATTAGTTGATGCAGGCATCTCAAGAGCGCTTGCAGCGCCGTCGTGGGTCCTTCGAGACGCGCCCCTTCGGGGCGCTCCTCAGGATGAGGCAGATTTGTGTGTGGCATGAAGACTTAGCCTCATCCTGAGGAGCGAGCGCAGCGAGCGTCTCGAAGGACGCACCGCGGTTAGTCCGAGGCACCTTTGCACAGCGCAACATCGTGATTGGCCGGTGATCTTCCCAGCTGCGTGCATCAACTAGCGCCTTCGCCGGGGTGACGAATAGGAAATTGAAGGCAAGCGAATCATTTCGAGCTGAGAGTTCGGCCATGACGCGTCCTCGCCCACTCGAGCGATCAGGCGGGCGCGCCGTTCACACTCCGAAGGTGTCCCGCCACTGCTTGATGACCTCGGGAATGCCGGTGGTGATCTCGTCGATCGTCGGCCGGATGGTCTTCACCTCACTAATGGGTTTGGCGCCGGCCGCGGGCTTGATTCCCGGCAGGATCGGGGCCTGGAAGTACTCGACGTAGACCTCTGAGGTTTCCGGCCCCATGAGGAAATCCATGAAAAGCTTCGCCGCGTTGGGGTGTTTCGAATTCTTCATGATCGCCGAGGGCGAGACCATCAGCAAACTGCCGTCGCTCGGATACACGACGCCCAAGGGGTTGCCCTTCGCGGCGCTCTCCAAGGTCGTGGCCTCGGGGCCCGCGGCGATCGTGCGCTCGCCCGAATTGAGCATGGTCACCGTGTCGTTGATCGAGCGGCCGATCTGCGGGTTGATCGCCTTGAGCTTCTCGAAATACTGCCAGCCGTAGAGCTTGCGCATCTCGACGACCCAGGTGCCCACGTAGCCGCTGAAGCCGGGATGGCCGACGGAAACCTGGTCCTTCCACTTGGGATCGGTGAGCTCCGGCCAGCTCTTGGGCACCTCGCTCTCCTTGACCTTGGACTTGTTGTAGGTGATGCAGATGAGGCCGACCGAGGTCACGTAATATTGTCCGTCCGGATCGAGCCCCTTGAAGGCGGCTACCACGTTCGCAGCATTGGGCGGCGTCCACTCTAGGAACACGCCGCTGGGCTTGAGGTGGATGTAGTGTCCCACGTCGGTCGAGCTGAACACGTCGCATTCGGCAACCCCCGCGCGCATGTCCTGGCTCAGGCGCTGATAGACGACTTGCGCGGTGCTGCGGAACACGTTCGCCTTGATGCCGGGATACTTTTTCATGAAGGCGTTGCCCACGCCTTCCGCCGTCTGCGTGTCGAAGTGCGCGGTATACCAGCTGACCTGGCCCTCCTTCTTGGCCGCCTCCACGTCAGGGGCGTCGGCCGCACGCGCGCGCGAGATGACGGCCGGCGCCAAGGCGGCAAGCGCAGACGCGGCCGCGCTCGTCTCGAGAAATCTCCTGCGTTTCATCGTCAAATCCTCCCTCGCGCGCGAGCGCTTCCCCGGCTTCTCCGGCCGGACCCTGCTGGCGAGCGCCCACGCGATCGCGAGCACGACTATCCGCCTTCCCAGGAGAGCCGGCAAGGCGGTTCGCGCGAGCAGCCCTGTTCTTGCGCCCGCGAAGGGAAAACGGCGGTTGCGGCAAGCCGGGCAAAGTGCTTCGATTCCCTCCCATGAGACGACGGTCCCGGCTGGGCGGGAGGGGAAGCATGACGACGTGCTTGTTGCCGGCCTCGCGGCGCGCGCTCTTGCAAGGTGCGGGCCTCGCCGTGCTCGGCGGCCTGGCCGAGGCCGCGCTCGGGCCGACGCCTGCGACGGCTGCGGCGATGAACGGCCCCGCCGAGCCCGCGCTGTGGAGTGCCGAATACTGGGCTGAGAAGGGCGCCGTCAAGCTCGCCATGTACCGCAAGCGCCTCGGCGCGCCCAAGGACGGCGAGCGGCCCCGCCCCGTGCTCTTCATGGTGCACGGCTCCTCGATCTCGGCGCGCCCGAGCTTCGACTTGAGCGTCCCCGGGCACGGCGAATATTCGATGATGAAAGTCTTCGCCGGCTACGGTTTCGACGTCTGGACCATGGATCACGAGGGCTACGGCCGCTCCTCGCGCACCGCGGGCAACTCCGATATCGCGAGCGGGGTGGAGGACCTCAAGGCGGGGATCGAGGTGGTGACGCGCGAGACCGGCGAGAAGCGCGCGCATTTCTACGGCGTCTCCTCGGGTGCCTTGCGCGCCGGCGCCTTCGCCATGGCGGCACCCGAGCGGGTCGCGCGCTTGGCCCTCGAGGCCATGACCTGGACCGGCAAGGACTCCCCCACGCTTACGAAGCGCGGCGAGGACGTGGAGTTCTTCCGCAGCCACAACCGCCGCCCGCGCGGACGCGACATGATCCTCAGCATCTTCACGCGCGACAAGCCGGGCACCTCGGACCCTGCGGTGGGCGAGGCGCTGGCCGACGCCGAGCTCCAATACGGCGACAGCATTCCGACCGGCACCTATCTCGACATGACGGCAAATCTGCCCGTGGTCGACCCCACGAAGGTCACCTCGCCGGTCATCATCCTGCGCGGCGAGTACGACGGCATCGCGGCATTACC
>DASPPM010000197.1:0-12074 GCA_035625535.1 Alphaproteobacteria bacterium | reverse complement strand
CCGCGGCGAGCGCTATGCGCAGGCCGAGACGGATGTCGATCGCCCGGTCGATGTTGGCGCGCTCCTCGGGCAGATGGGCGAGGGCGTCGAGCGCACGCCGGAAATAGACCATCGCCTCGCGATGGGCCGAGCGCTGGTTGGCCCTTTGGCCGGCCTTGAAGCAGTAATCCGCGGCCTGGGCCCACATCTCGCCGGTAAGCGCATGGTCGGCGAGGCGCTCGGTGAGCTCGTCAAGACGGTCCGGATAGGTCGCCTCGATGGCGCGGACCAGCTGGGCATGCAGCTCGCGCCGGCGCGTCAGCAGCATGCTTGCATAGGCGACCTCATGGGTGAGCGCGTGCTTGAAGGTGAATTCCGTTCCCTTCGCGAGGTTGACTTCGTAGAGGAACTCGGCGGCGCGCAGCTCGTCGAGACGCTCGTGCAAGCGCGCCTCGGGCATGGCGGCAACCGCCTGAAGCAGGCTGAGCGGCACGTCCTTGCCGATGACCGAGGCGATCTGCAGCACGCTGCGGTTCTCGGCGGAGAGCCGGTCGATACGGGCGGCGAGCACCGCCTGCACGGAGTGGGGGATGTCGATCTCCTCGAGGCTCCGCGTGAGCCGCGCCTCGACCAGCACGCCGGTCTCGCTCAGCGCGCGCACCATCTCCTCGAGAAAGAAGGGCGTGCCCTCGCAGCGCGCGATGAGGCGCCGCCGCAACGCCTCGAGCCCCTTGCCGTCGCCGAGCATGAACTGCAAGAGCTCGTCGGCGGCCTTCTCCGCGAGCGGATTGGCGCGCACTTGGGAAAAATAGCCGTGCCGCGCCCACTCATGGCGATATTCCGGACGGAAGGTCGTAAGCAGCAAGAGGCGCGCCGCCCCGAGCCCGGCCGCGACGGCGTTGAGGACCGCCTCGCTTTCCTCATCGATCCAATGCAGGTCCTCGACCACGACGACAAGCGGCTTGGGCGCAGCGGCCTTGAGCAGGAGGAGGCGGACGGCATCGCGCATGCGCTGGCGGCGCAAGGGCGGATCGAGGCGCTCCCACTCCGGGTCCTCGGGCGGCAGGTCGAGGAGCGATTTGAGCGGTGCCAGCGCGGCCAGGAGCTGGCCGTCGATCTCGGCGACCGCCGTAGTCAACTTCTTGCCGATCTCGCTCTGGCGGTCGCGGTCGGCGACGCCGAGCCAGGCGCGCAGCAGCTGCGCGATGAGGAGGAAGGGCGTGTTGCGGTCGTGCGGCATGGCGCCGACGCGCAGCACGGTGCATTCGGCGGCAGGCTGCGTCCCTAGGAACTCGTGCACGAGACGCGACTTTCCCACTCCCGGCTCGCCGACGATCCCTACGACCTGCCCGCGTCCGGTGAGCGTGCGCTTGAGCGCATCCGAGAGGAGCGCCATCTCCGTCTCGCGCCCGACGAAGCGGCTGAGCCCATGCGCCGCGGCGCGCACCTCCCAGCGCGCGCGCCCGGTGATCCCGCCAAGCTCGAAGACCTCGATGGGTGTCGCAATCCCCTTGACCTCGCGGGCGCCAAGTGGCCGCACCTCGACGAAGCCCTGAGCTAGCTTGAGAGTATTGGCACTCAGGCAGGCCGTGCCCGGGGCGGCGACCTGCTCCATCCGGCTTGCGAGATGCACGGTGATGCCGACCGCGTCGTATTCGAGCGACAGGTCGTTGCCGACCGAGCGGACGACGACCTCACCCGAGTTCATGCCCACTCTGATGCGGAGCGGGGTGCCCTCGAGGCGCGCAATGCCGTCGAGCATGGCGCGGGCCGCAAGACAGGCGCGCACCGCGTGATCCTCGTGCGCGATGGGGGCGCCGAAAAGCGCCATGATCCCGTCGCCCTGCACGCGGCTGACGACGCCCTCGTAGCGGTGCACGGCCTCCATCATGAGCTTGAGCCCGGGATCGAGACGCGCGAGCGCCTGCTCCGGATCGAGCCCGTGGATGAGCTCGGTCGAGCCGCGGATGTCGGCGAAGAGGACGGTCACCTGCTTGCGCTCGCCGGCCAGCATCAGCCGGGAGCTCAGGATGCGCGCCGCGAGATGCTGAGGCGTGTAGTCGGCGACGGTAAGCGGCGTGGCTCTGCCGGGGGCAGGGGACGGCGCAGGTGCCGCTTGCTCGAGCGCCTTGCCGCAGCCGCCGCAGAACTTGGCGTCCGCTCGGTTCTCGTAGCCGCAGGCGGCGCAGATCCTGGCAAGGGGCGCGCCGCAGCGATCGCAAAAGCGATTGCCCTCCGGGTTGTCGCTATGGCACCCGCCGCATCTCACGCCTTATTGGCTCCCACCGAGGCGCCTGTTGCCGCCCTGAAAAAGGCGCGCTTTTGCGGGAGGATACCTTGAAGTCGCGGGCGAGACATAAGAAAATCCACGGCCGGCCGCTTTTGCCGCGAGGAAACGCGATGCCATCTGCGCACGCCACGGCACTGAGACGGCGCACCGCGAAGGGGCCTCGCAAGAAGAGGCGCGCGCTTGCGGCAACCTTCCTCGCCGGCCTCGACGATGCGATCAAGCCGCATCTTCGCGGCGCGGTCAGGCTCGAGCATTTCCTCGCGCGGGCCGAGCCGCTCTCTTTCGCCGAGCGCCGGCGGATCGTCGAGCAGGCCATCCTGCTGCTCGAGGAATTCTACGCGCATCTGCCGATGAAGCGGGCCATGCACGGCATCGATCCGGTGCGCCGGCTCCAGCTCCTGGCCCTCAACCTGCGGCGCCTGCCGAGCGACCTGTCGTTCCATCACGAGATGTCGGAGATCTTCATGTCGCTCTGCGATCTCCACACCAACTACCTGCTTCCGCGCCCCTACAACAAGGCGGTGGCCTTCGTCCCCTTCGCGATCGAGGACTGTTTCGAGGGCGGTGCGAGGAAATACATCGTCAGCACGCTGCTGCCCGGCTTCAAGCACCCGAGTTTCCGCCCGGGCGTTGAGGTATTGAGCTGGAATTGGATCCCGATCGAGCGCGCGGTGATGCTGGTGGGCGGCATCAGCGCCGGCGCGAACGAGGCGGCGCGGCGCGCCCGCGGCGTCGCCCGGCTGACGCTCCGCCCGCTCTTCCGGTCGCTGCCGCCCGAGGAGCGCGAGGTCGTGGTCGAATACCGCGTCCGCCGCGGCCGCGCGCGCGAAATCCGGCTTCCCTGGCTGGTCTTCGCCTTGCCTCGCGAGAAGCACGCGATCGATCACGACGCGCACAGTCCGGCCGCGATGTCGCTCGCCATCGACCTCGAGGGCGATCTCATCCGGCAGAGCAAAAAGCTGCTCTACAGGCCCGACGTCGTGGCGGCGGAGCGCAGACTGGCGGCGAGGCGCCATCCAGCTGCCGCCGTCGAGGGGTACGAGAGCGTCATGCCGGCGGTGTTCGAGGCGCGGCCCGTTCGCACGGCCCATGGCCGCTTTGGCTATCTCCGGCTGCGCACCTTCGAGGTCAATGACCGCGCGCGCTTCATCAACGAGTTCATGCGCCTCACGGCGCTTTTGCCGCAGAACGGCCTCATTCTCGACGTGCGCGACAATACCGGCGGCGATCTCACCATTAGCGAGAGGCTGCTCCAGCTCCTGACGCCGCGCCGCATCGAGCCCGAGCCGCTGCAACTGCGCAGCACGCCCTTTGCCCTCGAGCTCTGCCGCCGCGAGTCCTTCGGGCATTTCGCACGCTGGCTGCCGTCGATGCAGCGCGCGAGCGAGACCGGCGCGCCGTTCTCGGCGGGCGTGCCGCTGGACACGGCGGAATCGTGCAATGCCATCGCCCAGCGCTACTTCGGCCCGGTCGTGCTCGTGACCAACGGAATATGCTACAGCGCGACCGACATCTTCACGGCCGGGTTCAGGGATCACGCGGTCGGCAAGATCCTCGGCACCGACGATAACACCGGCGCCGGCGGGGCCAACGTGTGGACGCATGCGCTGCTCCGCCAAGCCTTCGCTAATGGCCGCTCCCGTGGCGCGAGCCGCGGGCCGGCGCTGCGCGCGCTGCCCAAGGAGGCCGGACTGCGCGTGGCGCTGCGCCGCTCGCTGCGGGTGGGCAAGAATGCAGGCACCGAGCTCGAGGAGCTCGGCATCGTCCCCGATGAGATCCATCGCATGACGCGCGACGACTTGCTTCGCGGCAACCGCGACCTCATCGCCCACGCGACGCGTATCCTGGCTGCCATGCCGGTCTATGCGCTGAGGGCGGACGTCCGCGCTCGCGGCAGCAAGGGCATCATCGAGGTGGCGACCCGCAATATCGACCGGCTCGATGTCACCATTGGCGGCCGGCCGATCGCTTCGCAGGAGTTGCGCCGGCGGGCAGCGCGCGCACGCATCGACATACCCGCCCACGTCGGGGATGTCATCGAGCTGTGCGGCTTCATGAAGGGAAAGCTGGTGGCGCGGAGAAGGATATAATTCGAACTTCATTAGCGAATAATTTTAGTTAAGGCTTGCGCTTTCATCGTAGTGTCACGAGACGCGTTCAGGCGGGCCGAGTGCCTACGCCCAGAGCCGCCGCTCAGCTCGGCGAGCTGCCGAGATGGCCGCCGATCATGTTGAAGGTCGAAGTCAGATCGACGCCAAGCACCGTTACGGCCCCGATGATCGCAACCGCGATGAGGGCCGCGATCAACCCGTATTCGATGGCCGTGACGCCTTCATTGGAGCGAAGCGCGGGCGAAGAGAGGAAGGCCCTTATCATCCTTCGCATGGTCAGCCTCTTGGTCTTCTCGAGTGAAGCCAAACACTTACGCCGAAGCCAAACCCGACGAGCTTGGAATGCGGTTTCAGATGTCCTTAGGAACCTTACCAAAACATTGTTATGGAAATCATACGGATATCAGAGGCTCGAGAACGACGCTCCGGGGTGCGGGGCCAGGTCCGCGGCGTGTAATGCCGCTTGACCGCGATGGTCCCTTGCGCCTCGCGCCTAGGTCGCGGCTTGTCACGGGCGGTCGCGATCGTGGTATCGTCGCGCCGTGAGGATGCTTTCTTCAATCGGTCCGCGGCCGCCAACTGGGCGGCAAGGTCGAGCAACTCCATGATCTCCTGTCTCGAGCGGGCATACTTCCCGGAGCTGCCGAATTTCCACGGCGGCAAGGTCCGCGACAGCTACGACCTCGGGGACGGCAGGCGAGTCATCGTCGCGACCGACCGCCAGTCCGCCTTCGACCAGATGCTGTCGCCGGTCCCGCTCAAGGGCCAGGTGCTGACCTTGCTTTCGAGCTTCTGGTTTCGCGAGACCGCCGCGATCTGCCCCAATCATCTGATCGACGTGCCCGACCCCAACGTCATGGTCGCCCGCTCGCTCAAGATGATCCCGCTCGAGGTCGTGGTGCGCGCCTATCTCACGGGGACGACGGGCACGAGCATATGGGTGCAGTACCAAGGCGGCGTGCGCGAGTTCGGCGGGGTCGCGTTGCCGGACGGTCTCGGCAAGAACAGCGCCTTGCCGCGCCCCTTGATTACGCCGACCAGCAAGGCGCCGCTCGGAGCGCACGATGTTCCCATGGGCGAGCGCGGAATCGTGGCCGCCGGGCTTTGCACGCAGCGGCAATGGGAGCGCATCAAGTCCGCGAGCTTCGAGATCTTCGCGCACGGCCAGAAGCTCTCCGCCCGGCGCGGCATCCTGCTCGTCGATACCAAGTACGAATTCGGCCTCGACGAGGCGGGCGAGATCGTGCTCGCGGACGAGGTGCATACGCCCGATTCGAGCCGGTTCTGGCTCGCCGCGAGCTACGAGGATCGCCTCGCCGAGGGCAAGGAGCCGGAGATGCTCGACAAGGAGTATATACGGCTTTGGATCAGCAGCCACTGCCGTCCCTACGAGGAGCCGATCCCGGCGATTCCCGACGATGTGCGGCTCGAGCTCAGCGCTCGCTACGTCAGGGTGTACGAGGCCATTACCGGCGAAAAGCTCGTCGTTGCGCAGGGAGATGCGCGCGCGCGCATCCTCCGCAGTCTGCAGCGAAGCTTCCCCGAATATTTCCGCAAGCGCTGATGTCCTGGTTCTGAAATTCACGAAACCAGGAAGACAGATGTCATTGCGAGGCACCGAAGGTCGCCGAAGCAATCCAGAAAGGGTTTCGAACCAGGCGCCGCCCCGGCGTACGCCGGGGTTCGCTGGGCTCGCAATGACGGTTATTTTCGGGTGAGACGAGCTTGTACGGCTCAGCCGGTCGTCTTGGGGCGCGAGGGATGCGGCCGACGACGGAACTCCGCATCGGCCTTCTTCTTCTGTGCATCGGACAGAGAGGCGTAAAGCGTCTCGAAGGCCGTCATGAGCTTTTTGACGCCCGCCGCATGGGCGTCGACGATCGCCTCATAGGCGGTCAGATCGTCGATCGCGCTCAGCGTCTTCGCCTTGGCCTCCCGCTCCTCGATCAGCGCGCCGATTGTCTTGGCGTTATCGCGCATCACATCGGCGACGGCTTGCCATTGCGGCTCCTGGGCGGCGGTGATCTGCAACGCCTTGTGGAGCGATTTGATGCGCGCCTCGACGTGACTGTTGGCCGGCGCCGCATTTGCCGCCGGTGTCGGTGCGGGCGAAGCTTGGGCCATCGCGGCCGAGGGAAGAAGGAGCAGGACCGCGCCGAGAATTGCCGCCGCGGCAAAGGTGCGGCTGATTGGAGGGATGAGGTGAAGCATCATGTGACTCTCGCTCGATGATTTTCCGTTGGGCGCTGTGGTGTTGGCTGGTCAACGACGTCCGTGCCCGCCGCCGCGTCCTGCGCCGCCGTGTCCTGCGTGACCGTGCCCTCCCCAGCCGCGATGCCCATACCCGATGCCGGGGATGAACCCGTCGAAGATCACGGGCGGCTGATAGATCGGCGGCGCGACATCGTAGTCCGGCGGATAGTAGACGGGCGGTGAGCCTGGGTAGCACATTCCGTCGCTAGCCAAATAGTATCCCGCCGGGCAAACCGGCTGCGGCGGCGTCTGCGCATCGGCCGGTGCCACGCCGGCCCATGTGCCGAGGGCGAGCGCGATGACGCTTGGCAGAGCAATTCTCCTCATGGGATGGGCTCCCGCAGCGAGAAATCCAAGGGTAATCTACTCACACTTTGAAGGTGGGGACAATGATCCAAACGCCGATCCCTTCTTCAATGCCAACAAGCCGAAGGATGTCTCCGAGGGACCGCACCGGACTAAGGCGCGAGCTCATCGAGCGGCCAGATCGGACGCCGCAACTTGCGGTAAGCGAAGCGGCGGTAGTCCGGCGTGGTGAGGGCACCCGAGTCGACAGTGAGGACCGCGCGCGCGATGGGCTCGTAGGCGGCGCGGAAATGCTGGGCCGATTTGAGCGCCACCACCGACCTTAGCCGCGGGTCGATGCCGAGCGAGAGGAATTGCTGCAGGTCGGTGATCTGGAAGCGGTTGCTGGCGACGACGATATCGATGCCGCCGACGCGCAAGACGGCCGTCGGCCCCATCGACATCTTGAGGCCCTTCCACATCGGCCCGTCGCAGACGTAGTCGCCGCTGCCGAGGTGCCGCACGGTTCCTCTCAGCATGAGTGGTGCCCCGAAGCTCGCGTCGATCTTGCCGCCGAGCGCCGAGCTCAGCTGCGTTCCCACGCCCGCAGCTTGGCATTCTTGCACCGCCGCGGGATCGCTGATCGGCGCAAAGGCCGCGTTCTCGAGGCCGGCCTCGATCATGCCGCGGAGGAGATTGGTCGCATCGCCGTAGCCCCCGCCGCCGGGATTGTCGGTGAAGTCCGCCAGCACGAGGGGCTTGCCCGAAGCATCCGGGGCCTTGGCCTCAGCCATCGCGTCCGCGATGGGAAGCAGCTTGAGCGTGGTCTCATCGCGCCGGCGCCAGACCTCGTCCATCAGGCTTTCGGCGAGCGCGCGGAGCTCGGCTTCCGGGCGCTCGCCGCTCACCGAGATGGAGGGGCCAGCCTCCCGGATGTCGGCCCAGCCGAAGCCCGCGTGCACGCTCACCACGTGGATGCCGGCCTCCTTCTCCAAAAGAGCGGCGCGCGCGAGCACGTCGCGCATGGGGCCGGGCGAGGTGGTGCGGCCGTGGTCGAGGCCGTCGAGGGTGGGCCGGCGCGCGACGACGCTCTGCGGCCTGATCTCGCCTTCCATCATGCGGGCGAGGAGCGCGGCCGCCTGGGCCCCGCGCTCGTACATGTCGACGTGGGGATAGCTGCGGTAGGCGGTGATGACGTTGGCATGCTCGGCCATGCGCTCGGTCACGTTGGCATGGAGGTCGAGGGTCACGGCGATGGGGACGTCCGCGCCGAGCTTGCCGCGGATGCGCGCGAGGAGGTCGCCCTCGGCGTCGTCCGCCGTCTCCGTCACCATGGCGCCGTGAAGGGCGAGGAGGACGCCGTCGAGCGGCCTATCAAGCGCCGCGAGCACGAGACCGCTGAGCTCGGCCCATGCCTCGGCGGTGACCATGCCCGAGGGCGTTGCCGCCGCCGCGACTGGATGGACGAGCTCCCAGCCGTGCGTGCCTGCGGCATCGAGGAAGGCGCCTATCTCCGATCTTGTATTGCGGAAGGCGGCGGGAATGGCCTCGCCGCGTTGGTCGTAGCGCCGGCGGAAGGCCTCGAGGTCGGTGGGCAGGCGGCTGAAGGTGTTCGTCTCGTGCATGATCGAGGCCATGAGGACGCGCTTGCTCATCTGGCAGTCCCTCTCGATTGGTCAGTCGGGCAGCCTGTCGCGGCCCATGGGGCCGAGCGCGCTCAAGCGCAGCGCGCGTCCGGGCCTGGCACCGGTCGATTCCCCCGCGCGCCACACGGCGCGGCCGTTGACCCAGACCGTATCGATGCCGGCCGCGGGCGTCTTGGGCTTCTCGAAGCTGGCGAGATCGGCCACGGTCGCGGGGTCGAAGAGGACCAGGTCGGCATAAGCGCCGGGACGGAGCGTGCCGCGCCCGCTCAATCCGAACTTGGCCGCAGGCAGGCTCGTCATGCGGCGCACCGCCTCCTCGAGGGTGAAGAGCCCAAGCTCGCGGGCATAGTGCCCAAGCACGCGCGGGAAGGTGCCCCACAGGCGCGGGTGCGGGTGCTCGTCGTGCGGCAGCCCGTCCGAGCCGATCATGGCGTAGGGATAGCTCAGCACGCGGCGCACGTCCGCCTCGTCCATCATGAAATAGATCGCACCCGCGGGCTGCAGCTTCTCCACCGCCTCCTCGATCTCGCAGCCCATCTTGTCCGCGATCTCGGCGAGGTCCTGGCCGGCGAATTCCGGCCGCGCGCGCGACCAGGTGACGATCACCTTGCTCGCGAGGCCCATGCGGTTTGCCCGCAGCACCGTCGAGCCCGCGATATAGGGATAGACGTCGAGCCCGAGGGGCTGCTCCCGGCGCGCCTTGTCGATGAGGGCGAGTGTCTCGCGCGTGCGGCCATGGTTCGCCACCCCGCTCACCTTGTGGTGGGAGATCACGACCGGCACCTCCGCCGCCTTGCCGATGGCGAAGCTCTCCGCCAAGGAATCGAGGACGTGCTCGGCCTCGTCGCGCATATGGGTCGTGTGGATGGCGCCGAGCGGCTTCAAGGCTCTCGCGAGCTCGATTACCTCCTCGGTCGGCGCCGCCGCCGCCGGCTCGTACCACAGGCCGGTCGAGAGACCGATCGCACCCGCCTCGAGGGAGCGCTCGAGGTGCTTGCGCATGGCGGCGATCTCGGCGGCGCTCGCCGGCCGGTCGAGGCGGTCCATGGCCCCCAGGCGCAAGGTCGAATGCCCGACTTGGCAGGCCGCGTTGAGCGCGGGCGGGGCGCTGTCGAGGGCCGCGAGATAGTCGGCGAAGCTCGCGAAGTAGTGCTCGGGCGCCTCGCCCACGAGGTCGAGGGGCGGCGGCGGCCGGCGTCTGATCTCGAGCGGGGCGAGGCTCACGCCGCAGTTGCCCGCCACGACCGTGGTGACGCCCTGGCTCGCCTTGCAGGCCATGAGCGGATCGCAGAGCAGCGCGCGGTCGTCGTGGGTGTGCACGTCGATGAAGCCGGGCGCCAGCGCCTTGCCGGAAGCCGCGATCTCGACCCCGCCCTTGAGCGCGCCGAGCTCGCCGATCGCCACGATGCGGTCGTCCTTGACCGCGAGGTCGCCGATGACGCCCGGCGTGCCGCCGCCGTCGATGAGGAGGGCCGAGCGGATGACAAGGTCGGGCTGGAGCGTGGCGGCGGTCGGCATGGCAACGGTCCTTTCCTCCTCGAGCGAGGCATCTCGTTCACATAATTTCGTCACGCGACGGGAGGGAATGCCTCGGCGCTGGAGTCATCGTAAAGGTGACACTCCGCGACGGCACCATCGAAGCTGTGTCGCTCGGGTGCCTCGGCGGCGCAGAGGGGTATCGCATGGGGGCAGCGCGGGTGGAAGGGGCAGCCCGAGGGCGGCTCGAGCGGGTTGGGGAAGGCGATGCCGAGGTGCGTGTCGGGCACGCCGAGGCCGGGCTGAGGCGTCAGCACCGAGGCGAGGAGCGCCTGCGTATAGGGATGGCGCGGCGTGCGGAAGAGGGCGGTCGTCTCGTTCTCCTCGACGATGCGGCCAAGATACATGACCGCGACCCGCGTCGCCATATGCTCGACCACGGCGAGATTGTGGCTGATCACCACATAGGTGAGATTGAAATCCCGCTGCAGGTCCTGCAGCAGGTTGAGGATCTGCGACTGCACGGAGACGTCGAGGGCCGAGGTCGGCTCGTCGCAGATCACGACTTCCGGGCGCATGATGAGCGCGCGCGCGATCGCCACGCGCTGGCGCTGGCCGCCCGAGAGCTGGCCGGGATAGCTGCGGTAGAGCCGCCGCGCGAGCCCCACGCGGTCCATCATCTCCTCGATCCTTGGGCGCCACTCGGCGCGTGTACCCAGCCCGTGCACGCGCAAGGGGAGCCCGATGATGCTGCCGATGCTCTTGCGCGGATTGAGCGAGGAGTAGGGGTCCTGGAAGACGGGCTGCACGCGCCGGGCAAGGGCGCCGCGGTCGAGCTTCTCGACCGGCTCGCCGCCGAAGAGAATCGCCCCGCTTGTCGGCTTCAAGAGGCCGAGCATCATGCGGGCGAGCGTGGTCTTGCCGCAGCCGGATTCGCCGACCAGGCCGAGCACCTCGCCACGCTTCACGGTGAGGCTGACGCCCGCGACCGCGGAAAGCGCGCGCGTCGGCTTGAACGCGCCGCCCGAGACCCGGAAGCGGCGCTCGACTGCGCGGATTTCGAGCACGGCCGCCGTCATTGCGCGGCGGCCTCGAGCGCATTCCGCGCGCAGGCCTCGGCCGACAGCAGGCAACGATACGCGCGGCCCGGAGCGATCTCGCGGAGCGCCACGCTCTCGACAGCGCAACGCTCGAAAGTGTGGCCGCAGCGGTTGCGGAAGGCGCAGCCGCGGAGCTCGCCGATGAGGCTCGGCACCATGCCCGGAATCGAGCCGAGATGCTCGCCGCGCCGGCTCTTGCCGGGGACGGGGATGCAGCGCATCAGGCCCTGCGTGTAGGGGTGGAGCGGCCGCGCGAAGATTTCCTCCACGCTCCCGCTCTCGACGATCTCGCCGGCGTACATCACGGCCACGCGATCGGCGATGCGGGCGACCACACCGAGATCGTGGGTGATGAGGATGACGCCCATGTCGAACTCGCGCCGGAGGGCGGCGAGGAGGTGGAGGATCTGCGCCTGGATGGTGACGTCGAGCGCCGTCGTCGGCTCGTCGGCGATGAGCAGCTTCGGCCGGCAAGCCAGCGCCATGGCGATCATCACCCGCTGGCTCATGCCGCCGGAAAGCTGGTGGGGAAAGGCGCGCGCCCGGCGGGCGGGATCGGGAATGCCGACCTCGGCCAAAAGCTCGACGACCCGCGTCTGGCGCGCCTTGCGGCCGAGCCCGAGATGCGTTTTCAGCGACTCGCCGATCTGGAAGCCTACGGTGAAGCAGGGATTGAGCGACGACATCGGCTCCTGAAAGATCATCGCCATCTCTTTGCCGGCGAGGCGGCGGCGCTGGTCGGGCGACATCCCCATGAGATCGGCGCCGTCGAAGGTCATGCGGTCAGCGGTCACCGTCGCGGTCGGGGGCAGGAGGCCCATCACCGCGAGCATGGCCACCGACTTGCCCGACCCCGATTCCCCGACGATCGCCAGCACCTCGTTGCGGTCGAGCGCGAGATCGAGGCCGTCGACCGCGGTGAAGGCGCCCTGGC
>DASPPM010000196.1:0-4259 GCA_035625535.1 Alphaproteobacteria bacterium | reverse complement strand
GTCGCGGCTCTCGGCGCAAAGGCAGCCCGGCCGGTTGCCCCTCTTGGGCACTTCGATCTTGTGTCCCGCCACGGCCGAGAGGCGCTCGGCATCGATGCAGCGCGCCTCGCCGACGCCCTCGCCCTTGAGCTGCGGCTGGGCGCAGAGGGAGAGGCGCATGCCGTGCTCGCTTGCGCGTAGGGCGAGCTCGCGCGCGAGCGCACGCTTCGCGTCATCGTCCGGATCGTGCCAGGCGAAGCCGAAGCTCTTCGCGGCGTGGTCCAGGTTGCGCCGGGTCTTGCGGTACATCTGCGCGAAGGAGATCACCACCTCGTCGACGGCGCCCGCGAGGCCTCGCGCGAGCTCGGCGAAATTGGCAGAATGCCATTCGAGCGGCGTCAAGGAGGTGGCGAGCACCGGATCGTAGCGCCACACCACGGTCTTGGCGCCGAACTCCCGCGCGAGCGTGTGCGCGAGCTCGATCGAGCGCGCTTTATCGATCACCGAGCTCTCGAGCGCGCGCGGATAGCCGGTGATGGTGAGCTGCAGGATGAAGGGGAAGCCGCGCCGGCGGAGCTCGGAGAGCGCTTCCCCGAACGGCCCCGGATTGCGTGTCCAGAACACGAAGCCGTCGACGGCACCCCGGGTGAGCGGCACCTCATAGACCTGCCCTCCGTAGGGATTGACCATGCGGCAGAAGCCGGCCTTGAGCCGGGCCATGAACCAGCGGCCGTAAAACGCCGGGATGTCGGTCTTGTAGCTTGCCGAGATGATCATCTTGGGGAGCATATAGCGCTTGCGCCTCGGCCGGGCGAGGCTTTGTCCCGGAAGGGGGTCAAGGCGGCCGGGCACGGCCTAAAGGCTGGCCTAGAGCAATATCCAACGAAGCGGAATCGCCCCCTCACCCAGCTTTGCCTAAGCTCGCTACGCTCGCTAAGGCTGCGCAACCCTCTCCCCCTCAAAGGGGGAGAGGGTAGGGTGAGGGGGCTGCTTCCACCGAAATGGATTCCGCGCTAGACGGCCGAGCCCGGAGCCGGGCGGGGAAGGGCCGGCGGGGCCTTTTTGGTCCCCCGCCAGGCCGGCTCCCGCTCGATTCCGCCCCGCCCTGGCTTGTAGCGCCCCTTTTCCCTCCCCATATCAGTGCGCGGGGTTCACAAGACATCGCGAGCGCGGCAAGCGCTGGCAAATCAGGGGGCTCTGAGGGCGCTGCTCCAGGCCCGGAGGGGTCCGCCGCAAGAGGTAGGAACGACATGGCAAAGCTCATTGGCATCGACCTCGGCACCACCAACTCCTGTGTCGCCGTCATGGAGGGCACGGAGGCCAAGGTCATCGAGAACACCGAGGGCATGCGCACCACGCCCTCGATCGTGGCCTTCACCGACAGCGAGGAGCGTCTCGTGGGCCAGGCCGCGAAGCGCCAGGCGGTGACCAACCCGGAGAACACCTTCTTCGCGATCAAGCGCCTGATCGGGCGGCGCTATGACGATCCGATGGTGGACAAGGACAAGGGCCTGGTGCCCTACCGCATCATCCGGGGCGACAACGGCGACGCCTGGGTCGAATCGCGCGGCAAGAAATACTCGCCGAGCCAGATCAGCGCCTTCATCCTGCAGAAGATGAAGGAGACGGCCGAGGCTTATCTCGGCGAGAAGATCGACCAGGCGGTCATCACCGTGCCCGCCTATTTCAACGATTCTCAGCGTCAGGCGACCAAGGACGCGGGCCGCATCGCCGGCCTCGAGGTCCTGCGCATCATCAACGAGCCGACCGCGGCGGCGCTGGCCTACGGGCTCGAGAAGAAGGGCACGGGCACGATCGCGGTCTACGACCTGGGCGGTGGCACCTTCGACATCTCGGTCCTCGAGATCGGCGACGGCGTGTTCGAGGTGAAATCGACCAACGGCGACACCTTCTTGGGCGGCGAGGACTTCGACAAGCGCATCATCGACTACTTGGCCGACGAGTTCAAAAAGGAGCAGGGCATCGACCTGCGCAGGGACCGCCTGGCCCTCCAGCGCCTCAAGGAGGCGGCGGAGAAGGCCAAGATCGAGCTCAGCTCCTCGATGCAGACCGAGGTCAACCTGCCGTTCATCACGGCGGACCAGACCGGGCCCAAGCATCTCAACATCAAGCTCACCCGCGCCAAGCTCGAGGCCCTCGTCGAGGAGCTCATCGAGCGCACCATCGAGCCGTGCAAGGCGGCCTTGAGGGACGCCGGGCTCAAGGGTTCCGAGATCAACGAGGTGGTGCTGGTCGGCGGCATGACGCGCATGCCCAAGGTGATCGAGACGGTCAAGAACTTCTTCGGGCGCGAGCCGCACCGCGGCGTCAATCCGGACGAGGTGGTGGCCGTGGGCGCCGCGATCCAGGCCGGCGTGCTCAAGGGCGAGGTCAAGGACGTCCTCCTCCTCGACGTCACACCCCTCTCGCTCGGCATCGAGACGCTCGGCGGGGTGTTCACGCGCTTGATCGACCGCAACACCACGATCCCCACGCGCAAGAGCCAGGTCTTCTCGACGGCCGAGGACAATCAGACCGCGGTCACCATTCGCGTCTTCCAGGGCGAGCGCGAAATGGCGTCGGACAACAAGCTCCTGGGCCAGTTCGATCTCGTCGGCATCCCGCCGGCCCCGCGCGGCGTCCCCCAGGTCGAGGTCACCTTCGACATCGACGCGAACGGCATCGTCAACGTGTCGGCGAAGGACAAGGCGACCAACAAGGAGCAGGCAATCCGCATCCAGGCCTCGGGCGGGCTTTCCGAGACCGACATCCAGAAGATGGTCAAGGACGCCGAGCAGCATGCGAGCGAGGACAAGAAGCGCCGCGAGCTGGTCGAGGCGAGGAACCATGCGGAGGCGCTCATCCACACCACCGAGCGCAGCCTCAAGGAGTTCGGCGAGAAAGTCGCGGCCGCGGAGAAGAGTGCCATCGAGAGCGCCATTTCCGATCTGCGCGGCGTCATGTCGGGCGAGGACATGGCCGCCATCAAGAGCAAGACGGAGGCCTTGGCGCAGGCTTCGATGAAGCTCGGCGAGGCCATGTACAAGGCCGCGCAAGAGAGTTCCGCGGGCACGCCTCCGCCGGGCGACGGCCAAGGCGGTGCCGGGGCCGGCGGCGCTTCGACCCAAAAGGGCGAGAAGGTCGTCGATGCCGATTTCGAGGAAGTCGACGACGAGAAGAACAAGAAGTCCGCGTAAGCTCCGCGGGCTTGAGGGGAAGCTGGCGCCGCCCGAGGTCCTCCGCGACCCGGCGCGGCGCTGTTGCTGAGTTCTAGGACGATGGCGAAGGCGGACTACTACGAGACCCTCGGCGTGAGCCGCAGCGCGGGCCCGGACGACCTCAAGAAGGCCTACCGGAAGCTCGCCATGCAATTTCACCCCGACCGCAATCCGGGCGACAAGTCCGCCGAGCAGAAGTTCAAGGACCTGAACGAGGCCTACGACGTCCTCAAGGATGATCAGAAGCGGGCGGCCTACGACCGCTTCGGCCACGCTGCCTTCGAGGCGAACGGAGGGGCCGGCCCCAGCGGCTTCCGCGCCGGCGGCTTCGATTTCGGCGCCGGCTTTGCCGACATCTTCGACGAGATGTTCGGCGAGTTCACCGGCAACCGGCGCCGCGGCGCCGGCGCCGCGCGCGGGGCCGACCTGCGCTACAATCTCGAGATCACGCTCGAGGAGGCCTTCCGCGGCAGCCAGGCCAAGGTCCGCGTGCCGAGCTCGGTCATGTGCGAGGCGTGCAAGGGCTCGGGCGGGGAAGGCGGGGCGCAGCCCGCAAGCTGCCAGACCTGCCATGGCCATGGCCGCGTGCGCGCGCAGCAAGGCTTCTTCACGATCGAGCGCACCTGCCCGACGTGCCAAGGCTCGGGCCGCGTCATCCGCGATCCCTGCCGCACCTGCCACGGCAGCGGACGGATCGCGCGCGAGAAGACGCTTTCGGTCTCGATCCCGCCGGGGGTCGAGGACGGCACGCGCATCCGGCTCGCCGGCGAGGGCGAGGCCGGCATGCGGGGAGCCCCGCCCGGCGACCTCTACATCTTTCTCGCCGTCAAGCCGCACCGCTTCTTCCAGCGCGACGGCGCCACCATCTTTTGCCGCGTGCCGATACCGATGACGACGGCAACCCTCGGCGGCACCATCGAGGTGCCCACGGTCGACGGCGCGCGCGCGCGCGTCAACGTGCCGGCCGGAACCCAGAGCGGCCACCGCTTCCGCCTGCGCGGCAAGGGCATGTCGGTCTTGCGCTCGCACCAGCGCGGCGACATGCACATCGAGGCCGTGGTC
>DASPPM010000195.1:0-3617 GCA_035625535.1 Alphaproteobacteria bacterium | reverse complement strand
CTGAGAGGGTTTCGCGTACGCCCCGGGTCGAGGCAATATCGTTGCGATGCACGCGAGGGAGAGACGGCAATGAAGGCGGATAAATTGCCCGAAATGGTCGAGCGGGTGAGAAACACGCTCATGGTCTCGCTTCGGCCCGCGATCTCGCATGACAGACGGGCCGCGGAAAGATGCGCGCGCGCCGCCCGCGAGGTCATTCGGGCATTGCAAACGCCCACCGACGACATGCTGCGGGCGATGAACGAGGCCGTTTTCGTCCGCCACGAGCCTCCGGAAGGCGTCTATCAGGCCGCCATCTCCGCGGCACTCGGAAAGGGCCCGTCGCCCGTCACCTGATCATCCGGGCAAGACGAGCTTGATCGTGACCGGCCTATCGGCAGCAGTCCCGGCCGAAGGCGGCCAGGCTCGCCGCGCGACGCAGGGAAGGCCCGTCACCACCGCGGCGCCGGCCCGTCTCTATTGCTTGGCGGCGGTATAGGGGTAGATCACCTCGCCCGACTTGTACTGGGGCGGCGAGAGCACCACTTGCGTCGCCGTGTCCTTGAACTGCTCGAGGTCGTTGCCCTTGATGTGCTGGAACTGGATCTGCAGCACACGCGATTCGGCCAATTCGCCGGTGGCGCCGAACTTGAGGTCGCCGAGGATGGTCTTGAAGCTATGCGCGTGCATATAGGCGCCGAGCTTGTCCTGATCGAGGCTCTTGGTCGCCTCGACCGCCTCGCCGAGCACCTCAAGATCGGCATAGGCCCAAGGCGGGATGTAGTAGCCCAATAGATCGACGCCTGCGGCCGCCGCCCTGGCTTGGTACTTCTTGAGGAACTCGAGCACGCCGGGAAACTGCATCGCCTTGACGGGCAGCCAGAAGTCGTAGTTGACGATGCCGTTCAAGAGCGGTCCGAGCGAGGTCTTGGTCGAGGTGGTTTGCAGGCCGACCATGGCCCCGCCGAACATTTTGGCCTTGAGCCCGATCTCGTTGGCGGCACGCACCATGCCGACCGAATCGAGCGGATAGGAGCACACCACGACGAGGTCCGCATTGGCGGCCTGGATGGCCTGGACGATCGGCGCGAAGTCGGTGGTCGCCGGCGGGGGCGGGTAGGTGCGGTCGTAGACGATCTTGAGGCCGGCCGCCTTGGCGTTCTCGCGCGCGCCGTCGGATGCGTTCTTGGCGAACTCGGAGTCGGCCGCCACGATGGCGACGGTCGTGGGCTTGGGCGTCTCAGCCATCGCGATGTCGAAGAAGCCCTTGGTGATCGTGGCCTTGGGATCCGGCCCCCCCGTCGCGGTCATGGAGAAATAATTGGGGTAATTGAACTGGCTGTTGACCGCGAGGCCGAGGAGCCCGATGAACGCCATTTTGTGCTGCATCACCACGGGCATGGCCGGAGCCAGCACGACGGTCGCGTAGCCGCCGATCACGAGATCGACCTTGTCGACGTCGATGAGCTTCGTGTAGATGCCAGGCACGGTCGAGGGATTGCTTTGATCGTCGTATTGGATCAGCGTCACCGGCCGCCCCAAGAGGCCGCCCTTTGCATTGATGTCCTCGACCCAGATTTGCATGGCGAGCAACGCCGCCTTGCCGTTGGCCGCGAGCGGGCCCGTCTGCGCCATGCCCAGGCCGATCTTGATCGGCTCGGCGGCAAGGGCCGGCGCCAACGATGAGAAAATGAGAGCCGCCGCCGCGACGAGAGTCGCCGCGAGCAGGCGCGGAGCGATCCCGAGCTTCCGAGTGCAGAGCATGGTGCCTCCCCTGGTTCCGGCGCTTTTTTGTCATCCTATTCCCAATTGCGCGATGCGCGAAAGAGGGAGATTGGGAGGTCTTGTGTCAGTTTCGCCTCATCCTTCGAGACGGCCGCTTCGCGGCCTCCCCCGGGCACTTCGTCCCGGGGGTGAAAACCAAGCTCCAAGTCCTCATCCTGAGGAGCGTCGCATTTGCGACGCGTCTCGAAGGATGGGGGCTAGGGTAACGTGACCCACGGCCGGTCTAGGGAGCGGATATCGCCCCCAGGTTGCGCGCGCCGCTCGCGCTCAGATTGTCGAGTTGCCGGAGGGCAGGCCGAGGGCCACGCGGCCGTAGATGGCGCCTGCCGCGTCCCACACGAGCGAGATATGCGCCGCCGCGGCATGGGCGTCGCGGAAGGCGCGCTGCAGCGGATTGCTCTCGTAGAGACCGCCCCCACCCGCGGCCTCGGCCAGGAGATCGACCGCGCGCGTCGCCAGCCTCGCGCAGAAGGAGGGATTGCGGCGGTAGCGCGCGCGCAGCTCATCGTCCGCGATCTCGTGGGCCTCGGCCATCGCCATCATCTCCCTGCAATCGCTCGTCAGCATGAGCCGTGCCGAGGCGCAACAGGCCGTCGCCTCGGCGATCTTGATCTGCACCGGCGCGTGCTCGGCGATGCGCTGGCCAGTGTAAGAGCCGAGGCGCTCGCGCGCGCTCGCGACGTAATGATCGACCGCACCCTCGGCGACGCCGAGCAGCGGGCCCGCGAGGAGATAGGGAAAGGTGGCGAAGACCGGAATGCGGTAAAGGGCCGAGGGGTTGAGCCGGAGGCCGGGCGCTTCTGCGCGCTTTGTCGCTTCGACGTCCAAGGTGAACGCGTCCGCCACGAAGACGCCGTCGATGGCGACATCGTGGCTCCCCGTGCCGCAGAGGCCCGACACGTGCCAGGTGTCGATGACGCGGTAGCTCGTCGCCGGCACGAGGAACATGCGTTGCTCGGAGGGACCGCCCTCGGCTGCCGCCACGAGCGCCCCCACCATGACCCAGCTCGAATGCATGATGCCGCTCGAGAACGGCCAGCGCCCGGAGAGCTCGTAGCCGCCGGGGACGCGCTTGGCGCGGCCGCTCGGGAAGACGAACGCCGAGGCGATCAGCGCGTCGGGGTCGCTGCCCCAGATCTCGCTTTGCGCGCGCTCGGGCCACATGGCGAGCATCCAGTGATGGCTCGAGAGGTTGGACCACACCCATGCGGTCGAGCCGCAGGCTTGACCGAGGACCGTCCCCACCTCGATGACGAGACCGTAGTCGAGCTCGCTGCCGCCCACGCGGCGCGGCTGGAAGGCGCGAAAGAGGCCGCTCTCGTGCAGCTCGCGGATGCTCGCCTCGGGCAGCGCGCGCAGCCGCTCGGCCTCGGCAGCCCGCGCGCGCAGCGCCGGTGCCAGCGCCCGCGCGCGGGCGATCATCTCGGCGCGGTCCGGCGTCGAGGGGTCAGGCGCTCGCCGCGAGTTGGCCGTTGCGGCCGGCCGCTTTTCGTCCGATCCCGTCCGCAAGGCCATGGCGTTCTCCCAGTGGCGGCGGCGTACGCGTGGTCCCGCGAGTTTAGGGGAGTTTGCCGCGGCGCGGAAGCGGGGCGAGGCGGCTGGTGTGGGTCACGCTATCCAAGTCCCCATCCTTCGAGACGCGTCGCAAGCGCGACGCTCCTCAGGATGAGGACTTGGCGCTCGGGTTTCACCCCCGGGGCGAAGTGCCCGGGGGAGGCCGCGAAGCGGCCGTCTCGAAGGGTGAGGTGAAAGCGACCCGCCAGCGAGGCAGTACCACGCATCCTCTAGCCAACCGCGCCGACTTCCTCCAGATTAGGCCGAGCGCCGCACGCATGGGGGCGTTTTGCGGCGGC
>DASPPM010000194.1:0-6150 GCA_035625535.1 Alphaproteobacteria bacterium | reverse complement strand
GAAATAGGCCTTGCGCATCCACGTGCCCATGGCGCCGCCCGAATCGTTAACGACGATGCGCTCCGGCTTCTGCGGCTCCTCGCTGCGGACGCCGACCGAGAGCGCGAGCACGACGAGCGCGGCCGTCGCGGCGCAAAGCCGCAGAAGCCGCCCCCACCCGGCAAGCTTTCCTTGAGCCATGGCGATTCCCCCTTCGCTATTCCCGGCGCCTCCGGGCCGATCTTGGTCGCGGCGGATGCTCTTTTGCAGGCGAGCCTAGGACGGGCTCTCGCCGCGGTCAAACCGCTTCTTGCCATGGGAAGTGTGTCGCTCTGTGGCTTGCCCAACGGCCCGTGCAGGACCCAAGGCGGAGATCGCGCGCGAGCCCGTCCGACCCCCTATTTGTCAAGACGCCTGCGTCCTTGCCTCAGCGGCTTCCGAAGGCTCGTCTCCCCCGTTACACCCGCTTCCGGCCTCGGCACCAGATCCGCAGATCTGCCGGCGCCGCCGTCGAGGCGTGTCTCAAGCTCTTTCGCAGGGACAACTTCAAGTTCGATTGAGCTCGGCTCTCCGCGCCGCGGGAGGGCCCCTCGCCTCAGCGGCTCAGCACGTCGGCCGCGTGGTAGTAGGCCTTGACGAGCGGCAGGAACCACGGCACCCCGCGATAGAGCGGCAGCGTCGGGTGGGGGATCTCGGCGAAGGCGCTGCGGCCCTCGAGCGAGCCGAGCACGTTGAGCGCCGCCTTACGCCCGAGCCAGGTCGCCATCACCACGCCCGAGCCGCAATAGCCGAGCGCGTAATGCACGCCGTCATGGACGCCCAGGTGCGGCAGGCGGTCGAAGCTGTAGGCGATGAAGCCGTACCAGCAATGGCTGAGCCTCACCTCCGCGAGCTCGGGGAAGAGGCGGATCATGTAGCGGCGCAGCACCGCCCCCGCCGCCTTGAGATCGGTCGGGCGGTAATGCGCGCGTCCGCCGAAGAGGATGCGCTTGCCGTCGTGCGAGGGGCGGTAATAGACGAGCAGGCGGTTGGTATCCGTCACCATGCGGCCCTTGGGCATGAGCGTGCGCATGACGTTGTCGGAGAGCTCCTCGGTCGCGACGATGTAGCTCGTCACCGGGATGACGCGCCGCCTGAGCCAGCCGCTCTCGGGCCCGGTGTAGCCGTTGGTGGCGACGATCACGTCCCTCGCCTCGATCTCGCCCTCTGGTGTCGCGACCGTGAAGCTCCGCATCTCGCGCCGCAAGCCCGTCATCGGCGTGGAGCCGGCGACCTGGGCGCCCGCCGCGAGCGCGCGCTCGAGGAGCCCGCGGTGGTAGAGCGCCGGATGCAGGCCGCCGTGATGGTGGGTGACCCGGCCGCCCACGTAGAGATCGCTGCCGAGCTCCTGGCGCACGCCGGCCTTTGGCACCATGTCGAACTCGAAGCCGTTGACCTTGCGAAGCGTCTCGGAGTCGCGCGCCAGCGTCTCGTACTGGCCCGGCTTGAGCGCGCCGGTGAAGCGCCCCATGCGCGAGAAGTGGCACTCGATGCCCTCGCGCGGAATGAAGTCGGCGAGGAAGTCGAGCGCCTCCCGCCCCTCCTTGAGGAGGGCGACGGCGAGGCGCTCGCCGTAGCGCCGGCTGAGCTCGGCAAGCGAGGGCTTGAGCATGTCGCCGCACATGCCGCCGTTGCGCGAGCTCGCCCCCTCGCCCGGCACGCCCGACTCCAGCACGATGACCGAGCGTCCGGCGCGCGCGAGCTCGAGTGCCGCCGACAGGCCCGAATAGCCCGAGCCGACGATCACCACATCGACGTGCTTGGGGAGCTCTCGTGCCGGCCGCGCCACGACGGGGGCCGATTCCCACCAGAAGGGCTCCTCCTTGAAGCCTGGCGCCAGGATTTCCTCGCTCATGGCTTGCTTCCCTTCCGCTTTTTCGCCGACGCCTTCGTTGCGGCGAGATACCAATCGAGGATCTGCTCGCCCGTCCAGAACAGCACCGCCTCGCGGCCCTTCATGTACTCGAGGACGGCCTCGAAATACTTGATGCGGTGCGCCACACCGCTGATGTAGGGGTGCACCGCAAGCGCCAGCACGCGCGCGCTGCCGCCGCCGCCCTCCTCGTAGAGCCGATCGAAGGCATCGCGCGTACGCGAATAGAGCTCGTCCGCACGGTGATGCTGCACGATCATCATCGGAATGTCGTTCTGCTCGACCGTGTAGGGCAATGCCACGAGCGGGCCATGCGCGGTCTCGAGCCTCGCGGGCTGGTCGTCGAAGACCCAGTCGCCGATGTACTCCACCCCGGCCGCGGCGAGGAGATCGAGCGTCTCGTGGGTCTCCGTGAGGCCGGGGCCAAGCCAGCCGCGCGGGCGCCTGCCCACGAACGCCTCGAGCGTGTCGAGCGACTTCGCGATCACCGCCTTCTGGTCCTCGAGCTGGTGGATCGGCATCTGCACGAAGCTGTGGCCCATGAATTCCCAGCCGGCTTCCTTCGCCGCCTCCGCCACGCGCGGGTACTCGAGCGTGACGGCGGCATTGATCGAGAGGGTGGGGATGATGCCGTGGCGGTCGAGGGCGGCCTTCAGGCGCCAGAAGCCGACCCGCATGCCGTACTCGTGCCAGGCCCAGTTGGGAAAATCGGGCACCGCGCCGACGCCGCCAGGCGCCGGCAGCGCTTGGCGCGGCATCGCGCGCGTGATCTCCCACACCTCGATGTTCACGATCGGCCAGACGACGAGCCGCGCCTTCCCCGGCAGCTTGAGCGGCGCGCGGTCGACGATTGCGGAATAAGCGGTGCGCTCCCTGGGCAGCTTCATCGGCTTTCCCCCTCCGGGGTCTGGAAGAAAGTTTTTAACGCAGAGGACGCCGGGGTTGGCCAAAGGACGCAGAAGAAGAATATTTCGTCCTCCGCGGCCTCTGCGAGTCCTCTGCGACCTCCGCGCTAAATCTTGCCTTGTTCAATCTTGCTTTCTCACGCCTTCGCGCTCGGCCGCGCCGAGACCGCGTCGTACCAGCGCTTGACGTTCTTGTGCTCGGCCGGCACCGCGAGCTTCATCCAGCCGGCGAAGTCGATGGCGACAAGTGCCGTGATGTCGGCGATGGTGAAGCGCTCGCCCGCGACGAAGGGGCGCGCGCCGAGCCACTCATCGAGGTCGCCGTAGAAGTCGAGCGTGCGCGCCTTGCCGCGCTCGACAAGCGCCGGAGTCTGCTCGTAGCCGTGCGGGCCCGAGAGCGCGTGGCCCTTGAAGGCGGGAGTCGAGTTGCGGAACGCCTCGCCCACGGCGGCGAATCCCTCGAGCTCGGCGCGGCGCTCCCACATGGCGACAACGGCCTTGTCCTTGGCGTCAACACCCATGAGCGGCACCGCCGGGTGGGTCTCCTCGAGATAGCGCCAGATCGCCGGCACCTCGCCGATGCCGGTGCCGTCGTCAAGCACGAGAAAAGGCACCACGCATTGGGGATTGATCGCACGGAAGGCGGGCGTGAATTGCTCGCGGGCGCGCAGATCGACCTGGACGGTCGGGATCTCGATGCCCTTCTCCGCCATGAAGATGCGCACGCGGCGCGGGTTCGGCGCGGGCTTGCAGTCGTAGAGCTTCATCTCGGGCCTCCTCCGCCGCCGCCTTGTCGGCCGCACGGTCGGCACGATAAAGCAAGCGACCGGCGAGGGGAACGGCGAAGCTTGCGCTTGAGGCCGCGATGCGATGGAGGGCGAGCACAGGCGCCGGAACCGGCTTCTCGATGAGGGAGCTCGATGACGAGCGACGGCCCTTTCCGTACGACCTCGTCTTCGCACGGCCGACGCCCCAGCGCCATTTGTCGTTGTCTAGACGGCGCCCCAGCGCTGATGGGCCCAATGGCTCGGCAGCTTGCTATGCTTGGACAGGGTGTCGCCCGACAACGCCGCCGAGGTGGCGGGGACCGCTCCGAACACGTTCAAGATGCCGACCTCCTCCCCCGTCGGCGAAGGCCCCCGCATCATCGAGAACATCGTGATGCCGAGGAGCCAGGCCACCGCTATGAGAACTGAGACCCGCAGATCACGTGCCTTCATGGTCTCTGTCCACCCCTCGCCGTGCCGGCCGGCCGCTATGAACGGCTTCTCTAACTGTCAAAAAATCATAACACGGCCGGGCCGGGCCAACAATGAGCGGGCACCGCCGTCAGCTCCCGCCGAAAGCGCTTGCAGGAGCTCGCGCCGAGCGCAGGAAATCGAAGTCGCAGCCGCCGTCCGCCTGTAGCACATGCTCATGAAAAAGTTTGGCGTAGCCGCGCGTTGGCGCGCTCCTTCGCACCTGCACACGGCGCCGCTCGGCGAGCTCGGCCGCCTCCACGAGAAGATCGATGCGGCGCTCGGCCACGCTGAGCCGCAGGCGGTCGCCGCTCTTGACCAGGCCGAGCGGACCGCCGTCGGCCGCCTCGGGCGTGACATGGAGCACGATCGTGCCAAAGGCGGTGCCGCTCATGCGCGCGTCCGAGATGCGCACCATGTCCTTGACCCCGTCGCGCGCGAGCTTCGCCGGAATGGGGAGATAGCCTGCCTCCGGCATGGCGGCCCCGCTCTTGGGCCCGGCGTTCTGCAGCACGAGGAAATCCTCCGCCCGCACGTCGAGGGCGGGATCGTCGATGCGCCGGGCGAGCTCCTCGAGCGAGGCGAACACCACCGCACGTCCTTCCGCCTCGCACAGCCGCGCCGAGGCCGCCGCGCGCTTCAAGACCGCACCCCGCGGCGCCAAGCTGCCGAAGAGCGCCACGAGCCCTCCCTCGGGCTGGAACGGCTCGTCGCGCGCGCGGATGATGCGGCGGTCGACCCAGGCCGGCGGCTCCAGGATGAGCTTCTCGAGGCGCTCGCCGGTGATGCCGAGGCAGTCAAGATGAAGGAGCGGCTTGAGCTCCGCGAGCACGGCAGCCATGCCGCCGGCGGCGAAGAAATCCTCCATATAGTGCTCGCCGACCGGCTTCAAGTCGACAAGCACCGGAGTCGATTGGCTGAGCTCGTTGAGGCGCTGAAGCGGAACCTCGATGCCGAGCCGGCCCGCGATCGCGGTCAAATGGATGATCGCGTTGGTCGAGCCGCCGAGCGCGAGCAGCACCCTGAGCGCGTTCTCGACCGACTTCGCCGTGATGATCTTGTCGGGTGTCAACGACGAGCCGGCCAGCTCGACCGCGCGGCGCCCGGTGGCCTCGGCAGCGCGCAGCCGGTCGGCGTGCACCGCCGGGATCGCGGCGGTGCCGGGAAGGACCATGCCGAGCGTCTCGGCGATGCAGGCCATGGTGCTGGCGGTGCCCATGACGGCGCAGGTGCCCGCCGTGGTGGCGAGCCGCCCCTCGATGAGCTCGATCTCCGCGGCGCCGACGCCGCCCGCGCGATACTGCGCCCAGAAGCGCCGGCAGTCGGTGCAGGCGCCCAGGCGCTGGTCGCGGTAGCGCCCGGTCATCATCGGGCCGGCGAGGAGCTGGATGGCGGGGACGCCCGCGGAGGCGGCCCCCATGAGCTGGGCCGGCACGGTCTTGTCGCAGCCGCCCACCAGCACCACGGCATCGAGCGGTTGCGCGCGAATCATCTCCTCGACATCCATCGACATGAGATTGCGGAACATCATGCTGGTGGGTGCTAAGAAGGGCTCGCCGAGCGAGATGGTGGGGAACTCGAGCGGCAGCCCGCCGGCGGCGAGCACCCCGCGCTTCAACGCTTCGACGAGCTCGGGGAAATGGCGATGGCAGTTGTTGAGGCCGCTCGCCGAGTTGGCGATGCCCACGATCGGGCGCTTGAGGAGCTCGCTCGAATAGCCCATCGAGCGCGCGAAGGAGCGCCGCAAGTAGGCGGCAAATCCGGGGTCGCCGTAATGGGTCAGGCCGTGGGCGAGCCCCTGGGGCCGCTTCGAGCCTTCGTCGGCCGGATCGTCGTGAGGCACGGGGGTGACCCTCCCTTTCGCCGCGGCAACACTATGACAGACATATTGGTCGAGCCGGGTCAATCGCGGGCACTCGCTGATTCTGACCTCATCCTTCGAGACGGCCGCTTCGCGGCCTCCTCAGGATGGCGATTATCTAGGACTTGCCTGGATCGATTTTTCATGCTATGATGCTCCCACAATCGAGGAAGTTTCTGCTATGGCATTGAAAAACAAGCGTATTCACCAGATGACTGTGGCGCACTGGGAAAAAGCTTTCCCGCATGAGGAAGC
>DASPPM010000193.1:0-4295 GCA_035625535.1 Alphaproteobacteria bacterium | reverse complement strand
CCACAGCAGCATGAAGGCAAGCACGATAAGGAAGCGCCGCAGCACATGGCTCGATTGCGGATCGAGACCGAGGCTGAGCGCGAATTTGGATTGCATCGCTCTACGCCTGCTCCGTTCCCCCCGGCGGTCCGCTCGATCCCGTGCGGCCCGAGGCCGCCTCCTAAGGTGCTGAGATGAGCGCGCCGAGCACGTCGGCCGCGACCACGGCGGCGGCACAGCCGGCCAGCAGCCAAGCGCGCTCGCGCAGCATCTCGACCCGGGAAAGCTCGGGATTCTCGAGATCGGGATCGTCGAAGAGGTCCCGCGCCCAGCTATGGTCGTCGCGCGCGAAGGAGCCATGCGCGGCGCTCCGGCAGTGCATATCCGATGTGCCGCGCATGGCCGCCCCCCGCCCCCAGATCCTCGTCCATCTCGACGAAGATTAGGTCCGGCGCGCATAAAAATTCGAGACGACTGTCGCCAGCGCCTCATAAAAAGGCCGGAAAAGGCCGGCCTGGCCCGCATCATGGGATTTTTATGCTGGGTTTTCGGCAACTACCTCGATCGCCATGCAATCCTCGCGTAGTGTCCTGGTACTGAAATTCACCACATCAGGAAAAAATCTGTCATTGCGAGGTGCCCGAAGGGCAACGAAGCAATCCAGAGCGTTTCGCACCACCCATCCTGGATTGCTTCGCTGCGCTCGCAATGACGGTCATCTCAGGGTGAGGCGAACTTCTGAATCTCGACAATAACTGCCGGCTCACCGTCCTCATCATGCCGCCGCTTCTCTCGGCTCAGCCCTTGATGCAGACGAGCGGCTCGAGACGCGCCACCTTGCGCGCGAGCCCGGCCCGCTCGGCCGCGTCGACCACGGCACCCGAGTCCTTGTAGGCGCCCGGCGCCTCCTCCGCCACGCCGCGCGCGGACGGGCTGCGCACGACGATGCCGCGCGCCGCGAGCGCCGCCGTGACCGCGCGTCCGTTCCAGCGCCTGAGCGCTGCGTGCCGGCTCATGCTGCGGCCAGCACCGTGACAGGCCGAGCTGAAGGCGCGCCCTTCGCTCTCCGCAGTGCCGACGAGGACGTAGGAGGCACTCCCCATGCTGCCGCCGATGAGCACCGGCTGGCCAACGCTCCGCAATTCCGCAGGCAGGTCGGGATGGCCCGGTCCGAAGGCACGCGTGGCGCCCTTGCGGTGGATGAAGAGCTGCCGGCGCGTGCGGCCGACGGCGTGCTCCTCGAGCTTGCAGGTGTTGTGCGATACGTCGAAGAGAAGTGCGAGCGCGCTCTCGGCGAAGAAGTGGCGGAAGACCTGCCGCGTGTAATGGCCGATGATCTGGCGATTGGCGAGCGCGCAATTGATCGCGGCGCGCATGGCGCCGAGATAGCGTTGCCCGAGCTCGGACGCGATCGGCGCGCAGGCGAGCTCGCGGTCCGGCAAGGCGATGCCGAACTCGGCGGCGGCGACCGCCATGTCGCGCAGATACTCGGTCCCGATCTGGTGGCCGAGGCCGCGCGAGCCGCAGTGAATGCTGACGACGACCTCGCCCTCGTGGAGCCCGAAGACGGCCGCCACAGCACGGTCGAAGATTTCCGCGACCTCCTGCACCTCGAGGTAATGATTGCCCGAGCCGAGCGTGCCCATCTCGTCGCGCTGCCGGCGTTTGGCGCGCTCGGACACGGCGTCCGCGCAAGCACCTGCCATGGTGCCGCCCTCCTCGATGCGCTCGAGGTCGGCGGCGACCCCAAAGCCGCGCGCGAGCGCCCAGCGCGCCCCTTGCGTCAGCATGGCGTCCATCTCAGCCGCATCGAGCCTCAAGCGACCGGTCGAGCCGACGCCGACCGGTACGGTGGCGTAAAGCGCATCCGCGAGCCGCTCCTTGATCGGCTCGACCGCCGGCTTGGCGATACCCGTCAGGAGCGCGCGGACGCCGCATGAGATATCGAAGCCGACCCCGCCCGCCGACACCACGCCCCCTTGCTCGGCGTCGAAGGCGGCGACGCCGCCGATGGGGAAGCCGTAGCCCCAATGCGCATCCGGCATGGCGTAGGAGGCCCCCACGATCCCCGGCAGGGTGGCCACGTTGGTGACCTGCTCCAAGACCTTGTCCTCCATCCCGCGGATGAGCGCCTCGTCGGCGTAGATGATGGCGGGCACGCGCATGGCGCCCGTCGGCTTGACGTGCCATTCGAACTCCGCGGGATGCTCGAAGCGCGCCGGATCCATGGCTCATGCTCCCGAATGCGGCATGCCGCTCACACGTCGACCACGCATTGCGCGAGCCAGCGGCCGGCGGGCCCGCGCGCGACCTTGAGTGCCGTGAGCGTCGCGCCTTTCACCTCGGCGGCCGGCTGGTGGCGTGCGCGGTCGATCGGCTCGCCCCAGGCTTCGGCCTCGAGGCGGTTGCCGTCAAGGCGGACAAGATAGCGGCCGAACAGCATCTTGCGCGTTGCCATCTCGAAGACGATCGCATTCAGCCATTCGACGAGGAGGAGCTCCTCATCGGGCGCCGTGCACGAGATCGCGACCTGCTCGCGGGCGGCGACGCGCGCGGGGTCCGTCACGACGGCGGTCAGCGCCAGAGCCGCCTGCTCGAAGGCGGCCTCGCGCGAGGCACCGTTCCCACGCACGCCTATGTCGGCGCCATGGGGAAAATGCTCCCAACCGCTCTCGGCTTCGCTCGCTTGCTCGTCCATGCTTGCGGCGACCCCGCTCGAGCGCGCGCCATGGCGGGGGCCATGGCCCGCCGGCGCCCAAGGATAGCAGGATACTGCATCGGGGAACCCGGCGGCGAATTGATCCGTGTCAATGTCATTAAGGGCGACATCGTTGAGGCTATCGTCGTCGGCAGGGCGCAGGCGCCTCAACTCGGGGGCGCAACGGAGCGGGAGCGAGGTGATCATGTCCTCCCAAGGTGCCAAGGATCGCACTCTGGATGCGGCGGCAATCAAGCGCCAATTCCCCGGGCTCGCCGATGCGCAGCTCCACTACCTCGACAGCGCTGCGACGGCGCAGGTGCCGGCGAGCGTGCTCGAGGCGCTCCATCGCTTCGAGACGACCGCGCGCGCGAACGTGCACGGCGAGGTGCACCGTCTCGCCCGCGCGGCGATCGCGGCCTACGACGAGGCGCGCGCGCGGGTCGCCCGCTTTCTCCATGCCCGCTCTCCTGCCGAGATCGTCTTCACCTCGGGCGCCACCGCGGCGATCAATCTCCTCGCCCATTCCTATGGCGCGCGTCTTTCTGAGGGCGACGAGGTCCTGATCTCGCTGCTCGAGCACCACAGCAACATGCTGCCGTGGCGCCGGCTCGCCCAGCGTCGCGGCATCGTCGTGCGCATGCTGCCGATGACGGAGGACGGCCGCCTCGATCTCGGCTGGCTCGAGAGCGAGATCGGCCCGCGCTGCAAGCTGGTCGCCCTTACCCACTGCTCCAATGTCACCGGCGCCATCACCGACGTCGGCAGGGTGGTGGCTGCCGCGCGCTCGGCAGGGGCCGTCGTGATGCTCGACGGCGCGCAGCGCGCGCCGCACGGGCCCGTCGACGTCCAGGCGCTCGGCATCGATTTCTACGCCTTCGCGGGCCACAAATGCTACGGCCCGACGGGTATCGGCGTGCTGTGGGGCCGGCGCGAGCTCTTAGAGGAGATGCCGCCTTTCATGGTCGGCGGGCAGATGATCGAGAGCGTGACACTCGATGAGGTGCGCTACGCGCGCCCGCCGCGCCGCTTCGAGGCGGGAACCCCGCCGATCGCAGGCGCCGTCGGCCTGGGGGCGGCGCTCGATTGGATGGCAACCCTCGATTGGCGCGCCGTGCGCAGCCATGAGCTGCGGCTCACGCGCCGTGTCCTCGACGGGCTCGCGCACCTCGAGGGCGTGCGGGTGATCGGCCCGGGCGATACGCACGACCGGCGCGGGGTGGTGTCCTTCGATTTGGCCGGCATTCCCGCAGCCGAGGTCTGCCGCGTCCTCGATCTCCGTCACGGCGTGGCGATGCGCTCGGGCTATCATTGCGCCCAGCCGCTCGTGGCGGCGTTCGGCGTCCCCGGCGTGGCGCGCGCCAGCCTCGGCCCTTACAGCGACGATGCAGACGTGGACGCCCTTCTCGCAGGCGTGGAGGAGCTAGCGCGGCAGCCCTCGCTCGGCACCGCGGCGGCGAAGCCGGCGCCGAAGCGGGCGGCCGGCAGGAGCTAGGAGCCTCAGCTTGCCGACAAGGCCACGCCGAGCGCCAGGAGCATCGCATAGAGGAGCGCGAGGCGGGACGCCCTTGGCGTCATCGGCCGCAGCGCCTTGGGCTCCGCAAGCCTGCACACCGCG
>DASPPM010000192.1:0-22706 GCA_035625535.1 Alphaproteobacteria bacterium | reverse complement strand
CCGTTGATGGTCGAGACGACCGCCGTCTTCTTGCCGGCGGAGGCGAACTGCTTGATCGCCGCGACCTCGGTCTGCCAATCGGAATAGCCGAAGGGCGTGTAGTTGATCTTGATGTCCTCGGCCGCGACTCCCTTGGCCTTGAGGAAGGCCTCGAGAATCTTGTTGGTCGTGCGCGGATAGACGTAGTCGGTCCCCTCGAGCACCCAGCGCTTCACGTCACCCCCTTCCTTGCTCATGAGGTACTCGACCGCGGGAATCGCCTGCTGGTTCGGTGCAGCACCGGTGTAGAACACGTTGTTCGAGCTCTCCTCGCCCTCGTACTGCACGGGGTAGAAGAGAAGGCCGTTCAGCTCCTCGAACACGGGCAGCACCGACTTGCGCGAGACCGAGGTCCAGCAGCCGAACACGACCGCGACCTTGTCTTTCTGGATGAGCTCGCGCGCCTTCTCGGCGAAGAGCGGCCAGTTCGACGCCGGATCGACCACAATGGCCTCGACCTTCTTGCCCAAGAGGCCGCCCTGCTTGTTGAGGTCGTCGACCATCATGAGGATGGTGTCCTTGAGCGTCGTCTCGCTGATGGCCATGGTGCCCGAGAGAGAATGCAGCACGCCGATCTTGATCGTGTCGTCGGCTGCCCGGGCCGGCTGCGCGGAAAGCGCGCCGGCGGCGAGCGTTCCTGCCGCCGCGAGCGCCAAAAGCCCCCTAGTGAATTTCGCCATCAACCCCTCCTCCATGTGAATGCGTTTCGCATCGCACCATGCAGCGCAAAGGACGTGCCAACCTGGAGTCGTGCTTCGATCGCGCGCCTAAGCGCCTTCCCGGCTTGAAAAATCCAAGACGAGCGGCGCACTGCCCGCGAACTGGGCGACAGCGGGACGCGATTGAGACTTGGGCAACAAAGACGGGATTGCCCAAAAATTGCTCAGAGGTAAGAATCCGTTCGAGGGGGCCTAGACTCCGGCGAGCGGCCCTCTCCGTCTCGCCGTTTGACAGAGAACAGCCGTCCTGTTAGGGATTGGCCTTACCACTTGACCAATCAAGAAGCGCCGCGGGAGGAGACTTGACGGCTCGAGCGACCGGCGCCAGAGGCGCCCTCCGGCGGCTTCATCCGGACCGGCTGTTTCCGCCCGATCCGACCGTGCGCGGGATCGCGCGGCGGCTCTACCACGAGGTGGAGGGCCTTCCCATCGTGAGCCCGCACGGCCACACCGATCCGCAGTGGTTCGCCGACGACGCGCCCTTCCCCGACCCGGCGACCCTTTTCATCGTGCCGGACCATTACATCTTCCGCATGCTCTACAGCCAGGGCATCCCGCTCGAACGCCTGGGCGTGCCCGCGCTCGACGGCAGCGCCACGGAAAGCGATCCGCGTAAGATCTGGCGCCTCTTCGCCGAGAACTACCACCTCTTTCGCGGCACCCCGTCGCGTTTATGGTTCGAGCACGCGCTCGCCGAGGTGCTCGGCGTCAGGACGCGCCTTTCGGCCGCGACGGCGGACGCGATCTACGACGAGATCGCCGAACGGCTCGAGGAACCCGGCTGCCGTCCGAGAGCCCTCTACGAGCGCTTCAACATCGAGGTGATCGCCACCACGGAATCGCCGCTCGACGCGCTCGAGCATCACAAGAAGCTGCGGCAGAGCAACTGGCGCGGCCGCGTGCTCACCGCCTATCGTCCCGATCCCGTGGTCGACCCCGAGTTCGACGGTTTCCTCTCCAATCTCGCCAGGCTCGGCGAGATCACCGGCTGCGACACGGGAAGCTGGCAGGGCTATCTCGAGGCGCTCATGCGCCGCCGGCGCTATTTCGCCGAGATGGGTGCCACCTCGACCGATCACGGCCATCCGACCGCGCGCACCGCCGATCTTTCGCGCGCGGAGGCGGAGGCGCTATTCCGCAGGGTGCGGGGCGGCGGCACCACTGCCGAGGAGGCCGAGCTTTTCCGCGCCCAGATGCTGACCGAGATGGCGCGCATGAGCCTCGAGGACGGGCTCGTCATGCAGATCCATCCGGGCTCGCTGCGCAACCACAGCCGCGCGGTGCATCAGCGCTTCGGCCGCGACAAGGGCTTCGATATCCCCACCCCGACCGACTACGTCCGCGCGCTTCGCCCGCTTCTCGACAAATTCGGCCATGAGCGCAGTTTCACCCTCATCCTCTTCACGCTCGACGAAGGCGCCTATTCGCGCGAGCTGGCGCCGCTCGCGGGCGTCTATCCCGCGCTACGCCTCGGCCCGGCCTGGTGGTTCTATGACAGCCCCGAGGGCATGCGGCGCTACCGTCAGGCCGTGACCGAGACGGCCGGCTTCTACAACACAGTCGGCTTCAACGACGATACGCGCGCCTTCCTCTCGATTCCGGCGCGCCATGACGTGGCCCGCCGCGTCGACTGCGCTTATCTGGCCGAGCTCGTGGCCGAGCACCGGCTCGAGGAGGACGAGGCGCACGAGGTCGCCGTCGATCTCGCCTACCGGCTCGCCAAGAAGGCATACAAGCTGTAAACGAGGGATCGCCTATGACAGGGAGGAGACCATGAGAAGGTTAGCATGCTTTCTTGTTGCCGCGGCGCTCGTGGCACTTGCAGCCTTGCCCACCCGGGCCGCGGAGCTGCCGGCACTGCCCAAATCGCCGGTCGTGATCAACGTCATCGACGTCGCCGGCCAGCTTGCGCTCATGCAGAAGGCGATCGAGGCTTTCGGCAAGGCGCATCCCGAGCTCGTCTCGCGCTTCACCTTCACCAAGGCGCCGGCCCCCGAGCTGCCGGCCAAGCTCAAGGCGATGCAGGACGCCGGGCGCGTCGATATCGATCTCGTGCTGAGCGGCACGGACGGGATTTCGGCCGGCATCGAGCAGCACCTCTGGCTCAAGCTGCTGCCGGCTTACGCCGCGAAGTTCCCCAATCTGATGGAGCGCTACGTGGCGGGTGCCGGCGACATGCAGAAGCCGACCGAGGGCGACGCCATCGAGGTCGTCTACACGCCCTCGGGCCCGCTACTCGAATACGCGCCCGACCGCGTCAAGGAGGCGCCCAAGACCACGGACGCGCTCCTCGCCTGGTGCAAGGCGCATCCCAACCGTTTCTTCTATGCGCGTCCCGCCAATTCGGGTCCGGGCCGCACCTTCCTCCAGGGCCTGCCGCATCTCCTGGGCGACAGCAACCCGAGCGATCCCGTCCACGGCTGGGACAAGACCTGGGCCTATCTCAAGGAGCTCAACAGCTGCATCGAGTACTATCCCTCGGGCACCGGCGTCACCATGAAGGAGCTCGGCGAGGGCTCGCGCGACATGATCGTCTCCACCATCGGCTGGGACATCAACCCGCGCGCGCTCGGTACCGTGCCCAAGTCGGCCGAGGTCACGATTCTGAGCGGCCCCAAGGGCTTTCACTGGGTGTCGGACGCGCAATACATGGCGATCCCCAAGGGCGTGGCACCCGACCACGTCGCCGTGGTGCTCGAGCTCATCGCCTTCGTGCTCGAGCCGCCGCAGCAGGCCTTCAGCTACGACGCGGGCTACTTCTACCCCGGCCCGGCGATGAAGGACGTGCCGCTCTCGCTGGCTCCCAAGGAGAGCCAGGACATCCTCAAGGAGTTCGGGCGGCCGGACTATGATGGGCTCATCAAGCAGTATCCGATCGTGCCGCCGCTCTTCGGCAACGACCTCGTCACCGCCTTCCATCTGTGGGACGAGCAGGTGGGCGCGAGCAAGTTGAAATAGGCGCACGGGCGCGCGTGGTGGGAGGCTCGATGGCGGCGCCTCGGCCCCAAGCGGGAGGTCCGGCGGGCGGCGGCTTCGCGGAGCTGCGGCTCGATGCCGTGAGCCGCCGCTTCGCCGGCGTCTTGGCACTCGACCGCCTCAGCCTCGCCATCCGGCGCGGCGAGTTCATAGCCCTTCTCGGCCCCTCGGGCTGCGGCAAGTCGACGGCACTCAACTGCATCGCCGGCTTGCTGCGGCTCACTTCGGGCAGCATCTGGCTTGACGAGCGGCGCATCGACGGCCTCCCGCCCGAGGCGCGCGGCTTCGGCATGATCTTCCAGAACTACGCGCTCTTTCCGCACATGACGGCGCGCAAGAACATCGGCTTCGGGCTCGCCATGCGCCGGCTGCCCAAGGCCGAGATCAGGCGCCGCGTCGATGCCGTCCTGGCCCTCGTCAAGCTCGAGGCCCATGCCGACAAGCTCCCCGGCCAGCTCTCCGGCGGGCAGCAGCAACGGGTCGCGATCGCGCGCGCCATCGTGGTCGAGCCGCCGGTCGTGCTGATGGACGAGCCGCTCTCCAATCTCGATGCCAAGCTGAGGATCGAGATGCGCTCCGAGATCAAACGCATCCATCAGGAGCTCGGCCGCGCCACGATCTATGTCACGCACGACCAGGAGGAGGCGCTCTCGCTTGCCGACCGCATCGTGGTGCTGATGGACGGCGCCACCCAGCAGATCGGCACGCCCGAGGAGCTCTATGCCCGCCCCGCGAACCTCGGGGTTGCGCTCTTCATGGGCTACCGCAACACGCTCGACGTCCGTGTCGAGCGCAAGGAGGGCGATCGCGTCTTCGTCCGCGCGGACGGCCTGGGCCTCGTGGGCTTGCGCCGGGGCGAGCTGCGCTCGGGCGAAGCCGTCGCCGCGATCCGGCCCGATGATCTCGTGCCGGGCGACGGGCCCAATGCGATCGAGGGTCGCGCCGAGACCGTCGAATATTGCGGACGCGACTATCTCATCGATTTCGTGACCGCGGCGGGGATGCACCTTCATGCGCGCAGTGCCGCGCGCGTGGAGCCGGGCGAGGCGCTCTCTTGCTATATCGCGCCCGAGCGCGTGCTCGTCTTCGCGAGGGGCTAATGTCTTCTCGCGAAAATTCGAATGTGAGCCACAGCCGCGTGCCCCTCTCCCGCGTGCGGGAGAGGGATCGAACCGCAACGCGGTTCGATCCCATTGCGCAGCAATGGGAGGGTGAGGGACGGCACCAACATCAGGCAATCCCTCACCCTTCCCATCCCTTCGGGATGGGCCCCTTCCCTCTCCCGCAAGCGGGAGAGGGTAGAGAGAGGGGTTAGACCATGGCGCTCCGCGATCTCAAGGAGGCCGGCCTCGACCGCACGCTCCTTCTCATCGTGCCAGGCGCGGCGGTGGTGGTGCTGCTCTTCATCTATCCCTTCCTCTACGGCCTCGTGCTGTCGTTCGGGCCCAAGGCGGGCGGCGTTTGGGCGAATTACGCGCGGTTTTTCGGCGAGACCCGCTTCGTCAGCACCATCGGCATCACCTTCTGGATCTCGCTGCCCGCGACCCTCGTCAACGTTGGGCTCGCGGTTCCGCTCGCCTTCAGGCTGCGCCATGCCGGCTCGTTGCAGCGCCTCGTCACCACGCTCCTCGTGGTGCCGATCACGCTCGGCACCGTGCTCGTCGCCGAGGGGCTGCTCAATTTCCTGGGACCACTCGGCTGGCTCAACCGCACGCTTCTCGATCTTCACCTGGTCGATCAGGCGGTGCGGCTCACCCACAATTATTGGGGCGTGCTCTTCTCCCTCATCATCACCGGCTTCCCCTTCGCCTTTCTCTTGACGCTCTCCTATCTGACCGGCATCGACCCGGCCCTCGCCCAGGCCGCCTCGACCCTCGGTGCCGGCCCGTCGCGGCAGTTCCTCCACATCCAGCTGCCGCTGTTGGCGCCGGGGCTCGCGATCACCTTCTGCCTCGCCTTCGTGCAGGCCTTCTCAGTCTTCCCCTCGGCCGTGCTGCTCGGCGCTCCGGCCGGGCCCACGCGCGTGATCTCGATCGCCGCCTACCAGTCGGCCTTCGAGGACTACGACTATTCGATGGCCTCGGCCATCGCCATGGTCATGGGCGGGCTCCAGCTCGCGGTCGTGGCGGCGGTGCTCGGCCTGCGCGGCGTCTTCTACCGCGGACCGGCGACGGGAGCGAAGGGATGAGTGCGGCCGCGATCGACGCCGGCACACGGCCGCGGCGCGGCTGGGGCGGGATACTGTGGTCGAGCCTGGTGGCCGCCCTCATGGCGTTCTTTCTCCTGAACGTCCTCGGCGTGATCGCCTCCGTGCTCGTCAACTCCTTCGCGACGCGCTGGTTCGGCACCTGGCTGCCGCCCGGCTTCACGACGCGCTGGTATGCCTCCGCCTGGGACGAATTCCAGCTCGGCGACGTGCTCATGGTGACGCTCGAGGTCGTCTTCACCGTGGTCGCCGTCTCGGTCCTCTTCGGCGTGCCCGCCGCCTACGCGCTCGCGCGCAAGGAGTTTCCGGGAAAGCGCGTCGTCATGCTGCTTTTCCTCCTCCCCCTCCTCGTGCCGCCGATCACCTACGGCATCCCGCTCGCGACCGTGCTCTATCGCTTCGGCCTCGGCGGCACCATGACCGGCGTGATCCTCGCCAATCTGGTGCCCTCCGTTCCGTTCGTGGTGCTGGTGATGACTCCCTTCATCGAGCAGATCGACCCGCGCCTCGAGCAGGCCGCGCGCGTCTTTGGCGCCGGCACCGCGAGGATGTTCGCCTACATCCTCGTCCCGCTCCTGGCGCCCGGCATGCTGGCGGCCGGCCTCCTCGTGCTCGTGCGCGCCTTTGCCATGTTCGAGCTCACCTTCCTCACCGCCGGCCCGGACAGCCAGACCCTCGTCGTGGCCCTCTATTATTCGGTCTTCGCCGCGGGCGTGCGCGCAGGGCAGTCGGTCGACGCCATGGCCGTCACCTACATGGTGACGATGCTCGTCTGGCTGCTCATGGCCCTTCGCTTCGTCAACCCGACCCAGCTCGTGACCCGCGTCAAGGAGCAGCCGCGGACCTAGCATGGCCGCCGTCATTTTGAGCAAATTTCACCACGGAGACACGGAGGTCACGGAGACAAGTTGTATTGTCGTTGCGAGGAGGCAAAGCCGACGAAACAACCCAGGAGGAATCTGGATTGCTTCGCCTCCTGCCTTCGCCGAAGCGAAGCCGCTTCGGCTTCGCGCAGGCAGGTCGGCTCGCAATGACGAATGGTGCCTTCTCCGTGTCCTCCGTGTCTCCGTGGTGGGCAGTTTTACTACCCGGCGCATCATGGTCGCCGAGCCGCTAAGGAGAATATCGTGAAGATCAGGGAAGCGCGCGTCATCGTCACCTGTCCCGGGCGCAATTTCGTCACCCTCAAGATCGTGACCGAGGAGGGACTTCACGGGCTCGGCGATGCCACGCTCAACGGGCGCGAGCTTGCGGTCGCCTCCTATCTCAGCGACCACGTCATTCCCTGCCTCATCGGGCGCGACGCGCGGCGCAGCGAGGACATCTGGCAGTACCTCCATAAGGGCGCCTATTGGCGGCGCGGACCCGTCACCATGTCGGCGATCTCGGCCGTCGACACGGCGCTTTGGGACCTCAAGGCCAAGGCCGCCGGCATGCCGCTCTACGAGCTCCTGGGCGGCCGCAGCCGCGACGGCGTCTTGGTCTACGGCCACGCCAACGGCCGCGACAGCGAGGAATGCCTCGCCGAAGTCGAGCGCTACCTGGAGCTCGGCTACAAGGCGGTACGCGCCCAATGCGGCATCCCGGGCCTCGCCTCCACTTACGGAGTCGCCAAAGACAAGATGTATTACGAGCCGGCGGATGCGGATCTCCCGACGGAGAATCTGTGGTCGACGGAGAAGTATCTCGACTTCGCGCCGACGCTCTTCGCCAAGCTCAGGGCGCGCGTCGGATTCGCACCGCATCTCCTCCACGACGTGCACCACCGGCTGAAGCCGATCGAGGCGGCGCGGCTCGGCAAGGCGCTCGAGCCCTACCGCCTGTTCTGGCTCGAGGACGCGACGCCGGCCGAGAACCAGGAGGGCTTCCGCCTCATCCGCCAGCACACCACGACGCCCTTGGCGGTTGGCGAGGTGTTCAACTCCATACACGATTGCCGCACGCTGATCAGCGAGCAGCTCATCGACTACATCCGCACGACCGTGGTGCATGCGGGCGGCATCACCCATCTGCGCCGCATCGCCTCGCTTGCCGATCTTTACAACGTGCGCACCGGAAGCCACGGCGCCACCGACCTCTCGCCCGTCTCAATGGGGGCGGCGCTGCATTTCGACATCTCGGTGCCGAACTTCGGCATCCAGGAGTACATGCGCCACACCGACGAGACGGACGCGGTCTTTCCCCACGCCTATTACTTCGCGGACGGCTACCTGCATCCAGGCGAGACGCCCGGCCACGGCGTCGACATCGACGAGGCCTTGGCCGCCAAGTTCCCTTACAGGCGCGCCTATCTGCCGGTGAACCGTCTCCTCGACGGCACCATGCACGACTGGTAGGAGACGCCGTGATCGAGGTCCCTGAAACGCCCGAGAAATGGCGGCGCTGGCTCGCCGAGAAGGTGATGCCCTGGTGGGCCGCGACGGCGACCTCGGAGGGTGAGGGCTACGTCGAGTACCTGACGCCGGACGGTGCCGCCGAGCGCGGGCGCGCCAAGACGCCGCTCGTGACCGCGCGCCTCGTCTATGCTTTTTCCCATGCCGCCGCGCTCGGCCTCGGCGACGCGGCGCTTGCGGCGGCCGAGCATGGCTTTCGCTTCCTCACGACGCGATGCTGGGACCAGGCCGAGGGCGGCTTCTTTCATGAGCTCGCGGCCGACGGCGCGCCCTTAGCTCGCGCCAAGGAGCTTTACGATCATGCCTTCGGGCTTTTCGCCTGCGCCTGGCTCCACCGCGCGCGCGGCGATCGCGCGCCGCTCGACTGGGCGGAGCGCATCATGGATTTCATGGATGAGGTTCTGCTCGACCGGCGCTTCGGCGGCTATCGCGAGCGGCATCTCGCGGGCAGCGCCGATGCGCTGCCGCGCCGGCAGAACCCGCACATGCATCTCCTCGAGGCCTTCCTGGCACTTTACGAGGCGACGGGGGAGGCGCCCTGGCGGACGCGCGCCCACGCGATGGTCGGGCTCTTCAAGGCGCATTTCTTCGACGAGGCCACCGGCACGCTCGGCGAATTCTTCGCGGCCGATTGGCAGCCGGCGCCGGGCCGCGCCGGCACGCTCTGCGAGCCCGGCCACCATTTCGAGTGGGTCTGGCTCCTCCATCATTATGCTCGGCTCACGGGCGAGCGCAGCCAGCTCGCATCGGCAGCACGTCTTTACCGCTTTGCCTGCGTCCGCGGACAAGAGAGCGAGCCCGATCTCGTGCCCGGGGTCTTCGACGAGGTCGACCGCGAGGGTCGCATCCTGGCCGCGACCAAGCTATTGTGGCCGCAGACCGAGGCGATCCAGGCGCACCTTGCGCGTTGGGAGTTCGCGGGCGACGCGCGCGCGGCCGCCGCGGCGCAAAGCCACGTCGCCGGACTCTTCCGGCACTATCTCGTCGATGACAAGGCGCGTTGGCGCAATCAGCTGGCGCGCGACGGGCGCGAGCTCTCGCGCGAGCTGCCGGTGCGCGTCTTCTACCACCTCTTTCTCTGCTTCGCCGAGCTCTTGCGGCTCTGGGAGAAGCTGCCGGCTCATGCTGCCGACGTTCGCGCATCTGCCCCCGTAGAGGACGGTGGGTGAGCGGATGCCGATCCAACCCCTCGTCGCCCAGCGGCTCTACCAGCAGGCGGCCGATCAAATCCGCGAGCTGATCCGCGCGGGCGAGTATGCGTCGGGCGACCGCCTGCCGCCCGAGCGCGAGCTCGCCAGGCGCCTCGGCATCAGTCGGCCGACGGTGCGCGAGGCGATGATCGCGCTCGAGATCGCGGGGGTCATTGCCATCCGCGCAGGCGCCGGCATCTACGTCTCGAGCGTGCCCGTGCGCGAGACGCAAGCCCAACTTCCGGCACCCGACGCCGGCCCGAGCCCCTTCGATCTGCTCGACGCGCGCCGGCTTCTCGAGTGCGAGCTCGTCGCGCGCGCCGCGCGCGCCGCCACGCGAAGCGAGCTTGCCGCCATCCGGGAGACGATCGAGGAGATGGAGCGCGACATGGCGTCGGGCGGGGACGGCCGCGACGCCGACCGCCGCTTCCACGCGCGCATCGCCGAGGCCGCGCGCAACAGCGTGCTGGCAGGCCTCGTCGACGGCTTGTGGGAAGGCATGTCGACGCCGCTGTTCCATCACCTGAGCGACCACACGGGCCTCCCGCAAAATCAGCAAATGACCGTGCGCGACCATCGGGCGATCTACGACTGTCTGCGCCGTCGCGACGCACAAGGTGCCCGCGCCGCCATGGCAGCACACCTCTCCCACGTCGAGGCGATCCTCGCGGGCGCCGACGATCTCGCGCGCTCGGGAGGCAAGCGCCGCCGAGCACGCCGCTCCGCTCGTCCCTGCGAGCCCAAGGCGAAGCGATCCGGGTCTTCCGCGAGCTCTTAAGGCGCGGCCCCGGAATTGACAGCCTCCTCTCTCAGCCTTAGCGTCGCCGTGGAGGCCCCATGCCGCTCGACTTGCGCGACAAGCTCTATCGCCGCATCGAGGAACGTAGCGACGAACTGGTCGAGCTCGCGCGCGAACTCATCCGCATCCCGACGGTGAACCCACCGGGCGACGCCTACACGCCCTGCGCCGAGCTCATCGGCAGGCGCCTCGGGCGCCGCGGCTTCGCCGTGACCTACGAGCGGGGCCTGGGGACCCCCGGCGACAACGAGCGCCATCCGCGCACCAACGTCATCGCGCGCAAGGAGGGCCAAGGGCCGGGACCGTGCGTGCATTTCAACAGCCACATCGACGTGGTCGCGGCCGGGCTCGGTTGGACGGTCGATCCCTTTGCGGGAGAGGTGCGCGAGGGCAGGCTCTACGGCCGCGGCGCCTCGGACATGAAGGGCGGGCTCGCGGCCTCGATCACGGCACTCGAGGCGATCCTCGACGAGGGCATCCGCTTTCCCGGCTCGCTCGAGATCTCGGGCACGGTCGATGAGGAGTCGGGCGGCTACGGCGGGGTCGGCTATCTCGCCGAGCGCGGCTATTTCTCGCCTCCGCGCGTCGACCACGTGATCATCCCCGAGCCGCTCAACGTCGATCGCGTCTGCATCGGCCATCGCGGCGTGTGGTGGGCGAAGATCGAGACCCACGGCCGCATGGCCCACGGCTCCATGCCCTTCCTCGGCAATTGCGCCGTGCGCCACATGGGTGCGGTGCTCGAGCGCATCGAGCAGAGCCTCATCCCGCGCCTCGCCCAAAAGCACACCCGCATGCCGGTGGTGCCCGAGGGGGCCAAGCGCTCGTCGATCAACATAAACTCGATCCACGGCGGGCTCGGCGAGCATTACGACGGCCTGCCGAGCCCGCTCGTGCCCGACAGCTGCCGCATGGTGATCGACCGCCGCTACCTCATCGAGGAAGACCCCGAGGAGGTCCGCCGCGAGATCGTCGACATCCTCGAGACGCTCAAGGGCGAGCGGGCGGGATTTTCATACAGCTTGAGCGAGGTCTTGCACTTCCGCCCCACGCTTACCGATGCCGACGCCCCCGTGGTGCGGGCGGTCAGCGCCGAGATCGAGCGCGTGCTCGGCCGTCCCGCGACGCAGGTCGTCTCGCCCGGCACCTACGACCAGAAGCACGTGGTGCGCACCGGGCACCTCAAGGACTGCATCGCCTATGGGCCCGGCATCCTCGATCTCGCCCATCAGCCCGACGAATACGTGCCGATCGAGGACATGGTGAGCTCGGCCAAGGTGATGGCCGGTGCGGCCTTGCGCCTCCTCGGCGCGGTGCCTTGAGCGCCGCGAAAATTTCGCGCGCCACCGTCAGCGCGAGTCCGGCTCGCCTCTTTCCACGAGCTCGCGCCTGAGGGTCGCGATGAGCTCGCGGCTCTCGGGGAGGTGCTTCTCCTCGGCCTCCAGGATGCGCGCGAAGGCCCGGCGCTTGAAGGCGTCCACATCGACGAGGCCGGCGTAGCGCTCGCTGCCCGCCGCGTCGCAGACGATCTCGATCAACCGCTCGACCGCATGCAGCCGCCCGAGAAGGTAGTCGTTCTCGCGATAGGCGCGCGAGAAGAAGGCGCCAAAATGGGCGAGGCTCGTACCCTTGAGCGGACCCGGGCCGTGGCTCTTGCCCCGGAAGCGCACGTCTTCCGGGCTGATGCGGTCGATACGGATCTCGCCAAACTCACCCAGGTCGCGCCAGCTCGTCACCGAAATGGTCAGCACGTCCCAGAAGGGAAATCCGAGATAGTTGGTCAGCACCTCGCGCCTGACAAGGGGCGCCGAGGTGCCGTGATCCATGCCGGCGAGGAGCGCGTCGACGTCGTGGGTCGCCTTGGCGAGATCGATCTCGCGGGCGATGCGGCCGATCAGCGCGTCGAGCGCTTTCCCATGCCGCACGGCAAAGCTCCGCGCGTAGCCCTCGATGTCCTTCGCGTCCGCCGCAGAGGGCGGCGTCGCGAAGAGCTCGCGTGCGGCCTCGCGCGTCTCCTCGGCGAAGAATTCCGCGGTTTCGTAAGCACGGAGCGCTTCCAGGCAGCGATAGAAATCCCGCTTCAGGCGGTCGACGATTTGCGCCGTGCCGCTGCCGAGACCCGCCTCGTCGCACATCGCGTAGAGCCGGTTCTGCCCCTGGATGAGGAAGCTCAGGCGCCGCATCCGGTAGGCGGCGTCGAAGGAGAGAAGAAATTCGACCCATGGCGGGGCGACGTTCTGCGCCGCGCGTTCCGGCCCGAGTGCCGCACTCTCGCCCTCGCCGTAGACGATGCCGCGCTCTCGCGTCCAAGCGTCGACGATCTCGGACACGGCACGGGCGGCGAGCGAGCCGCTCGGCAAGTCGCAAGCGAGCAAGATGAGCCGTGCGACGAAGGCGCGCGCGCCACTCATCTTGAGGCGCACATAGGATTCGTAGGCGAAGCCCGCGCTCTCGCGCACCCGCAGGTTGACCGCTTCGCGCCAGCTGGCGATCTGCTCGATCGTGAGGGGCCGGTCGATCTCGGCGGTCGCCACCCCCGCGACGAGGCCTGATATCTCCGGGCGCGCCGCCTCGACGACCGCCTGGAGCCGCCGCACCCTCTCATTGAAGCCGTTGATCCAGTTGAGCTCCTGCGCGATGGGCTCGTGCCGAGGCAGGTCCGACAAGGCGCCCTTGAGCGCGGCGAAGAAGCCGGGGGGATGGCTTCCCGAGAACGCAGGCGGCATCACCGGGTCGGGTTCCACGTAGACGAGACGGCGATCGACCTGGCGATAGGCGGGGCGCCCCCTGATCGACTGGATCGCTTCGCTGAACGGCTTGTTGTAGAGCACGCTGCCGTCGATGAAGGACGCGAGCTCGGGATCCGTGCCGGCCCGGTGATAGCGCTCGAAATCGCGCGCGAGAAAGCGCGCGCGGTTCGGCCACTCGAGGCCCCTGCGCTCCAAGAGCGCATCCATCTCCACGATCCGCGCCGGGGGAAAGGCGCCCGGAAAGGAGGAGGTGCCGCGCGCGGCAAACGCAAGCGCGGGTGCGTCCGCGAGCGTGAAGTCGCTTTTGACCCTGCCGGTGGGAGAGCGTCGATAGCCGAAGTGGAGGATGTGGCGATGCTCGCGCTCGCGGATGAGCGGGGGGTCGTGGATTTGGATGAACTGCTGATAGCCGGCGAAGTCGGTGAGCGTGATGAAGAGCTCGAGCCGCATGCCGGTCGGCAGCAACGAGCCCTCGCCCTCGCCCATGATGCGCACGGCATGCAGCATCAGCTCCGACATGCGCAGGCCGTCGAAGGGCGGCTTGAACCAGCGCGAGCGGAGGAAGAGGGAGAGCTTCCTGCGCACCTCTCGCTCCGGGATGTTCGCCAAGAGGCGCGTGTGGCCGGCGCCCCAGAGGAAGGGCACGAGGAACAATTTGTTCCAAGCCTTGGCCTTGGCCTCCCGCGCCAACAGCTGGCTCACGTCGGCCTCCGCGAGCCACAGCTCGCGCAGCCTTTCCAGGGGAAGATCGTGCGCGAGCGCGCGTGCAAGCATGACGCCATTGATGCCGCCCGCCGACGCCCCCGCGATCACGTCGACAATGACGCGGAGCTCGACCTTGCGCCCGATCTCGCGCAAGAGCTCGAAGTAGAGTCCCTCGGTATCGCATTCGGCATCGGGCTGTGCCGCCTCAGCGGGATAAGCCGCCACGAGCCGCTCCGCGCGGTTGGCGATGGCGTGGAGCGCCTTCGACGCCCGCACGAGCTTGAGAATCTCCTTGCTGATGCCGTGCATGTAGACGGCGAGCGAGATGCCGCCGAAGAACACCAAAGCCAGACGGAGCTCCTTCTCGCGCACGCCAATTCCTGCTTGTTTGAGCCACAACCTCCAGCGCTACGCCGCCTTGAAGGGGCGGACCTTGATCTCCTCGAAGCGATGGCGCGCCTGCCAAAGGTCATAGGCGGCCTGCATGCCAAGCCAAGTCTCGGGACTAGCACCGAAAGCCTTCGACAAGCGGATCGCCATATCGACGGAGACGCCCGCCTTCTCGTTTATAAGCTCCGAGAGTGCCTGCCGCGTGATGCCCAGCCCCCTTGCCGCCGCGGTCACGGAGAGGCCAAGCGGCTCGAGGCATTGCCGGCGGACAATGCCGCCCGGGTGGGGAGGGTTGTGCATGCTCATGGAGGCACTCCTAATGATAGTCGAGATAATCGACATCGACGGCATTGCCCCCCTCAAAGCGGAACGCCACCCGCCAATTTCCTGACACGGACACCGCCCAATAGCCTTTGAGCGTGCCTTTGAGGGGATGCAGCCGGTATCCTGGAAGATTCATATCGTCCGGGCCCCGGCTTTGATCCAATTGAGCGAGGATGTCGCGGAGTTTCTCGACATGTTGCGGCGCCACGCGTCTGGCCGTCCTCCCATCGTAAAGCGCTTGCAGCCCACGATGCTTGAAGGACCGGATCATCTGCAAATAATAACGTTTTTTTGTCGCCTGTCAACTGTCAGGCGACATGAGCTCCGCACAGGGAAGAGCCGCTCTAATACCGGTACGCCTCGATCTCAAGAAGCGGGAAGGCGCTGAGCACGTGCGGCGGATTGACGGGCGCCGCCGGGTGGAGAAAGGAGCGGTCGAGCTCGGCGAAACGCCCCACGCCCAAAAGGCCGAGGCAACGCTGCACCTCGTCCTCGAGGAGCTCCAGCATGCGCACGATGCCGGCCTGCCCCGCCGCCGCGAGCCCGTAGCACTGCATGCGGCCGAGGCCGACGAGGTCCGCCCCAAGGGCGATCGCCTTGACCACGTCCGTACCCCGGCAGAAGCCGCCGTCGATCATGATGCGGGCGCGGCCGGCGACTTCCTCGACGATCTCCGGCAGCACTTCGAGCGCGCCGCGCCCGTGGTCGAGCTGCCGCCCGCCGTGGTTCGAAACATAGATCCACTCGACGCCGTGCTCGAGCGCGATCCTGGCATCTTCCCGGGTGGCGATGCCCTTGAGCGCCAGGGGAACGGCGAATTTGTCCTTGATCAGCCTGACGGTGCGCCAATCGAGGGCCGCCTGGAACTCGTGCCCGCTGGCCCGGCGCCGGCCGGCGGTGACGTGCCGCTTGGCGATATCGCGCTCGCGCCGGCTGTAGTGGGCGGTATCGACGGTCAGGCAGAAGGCGGCGTAGCCGTTGTCGACGGCGCGGCGCGCGTGGTCCTCGATGAAGGCATCGTCGCCGCGGACATAGAGTTGGAAGATGCGCAGCGCCTCGGGTGCCGCCTTGGCGACGCCTTCAAGCCCGGGATCGCACACCGAGCTCAGCATATGGGCGACGCCGAACTCGCCTGCCGCGCGCACGACGGTGGCCCCGCCACCCGGCTCGAAGCTCTCAAGGGCTCCGACCGGTGCGAGCAGCACCGGAAGGCGCAGCTTGCGGCCGAGGCGCTCGACCGAGGCGTCGACCCGGCTCACGTCGCGCAAGACGCGCGGGCGGAAGGCGAGCGAGTCGAGCGCCAGGCGATTGCGCCTCAGCGTCGTCTCGCTCTCCGTTCCGCCGACGATATAGTCCCAACTGTTCTGATCGAGATTCTGGCGCGCCTTGCGTACGATCTCGTGCAGGTTCTCGAAGTCGAGCCGCGTCTGCTTGACGGCGGGCCCGGGGCCGGCAGCACCGGCGGCCGTCTTCGGCGTTGCGCGTTGCCTTTGCGACATCGGCGTCTTTCTCCCAAGGGACGCGGGCGGCAGCGGCCGCCGCGGCGGGTGGCGCCCGGAGGATAGCATGCTTCAGAGGCGCGCGGGCAAGCCAGGCCGGGCCTGCGGCAACACCATTCCACTCGTCGCCATGCTGTGCTTCTGCTACGTTGGCGCCATGCATTGGACCGACCGCCGCAGGCGCTTCCGCGCCGTCCTCTCGGGCACACGCTGCGTTTACCCCGGCTCCGTGTTCGACCCCATCTCCGCGCGCATTGCCGAGGATTTGGGCTTCGAGGTCGGCATGCTCGCCGGCTCCGTCGCCTCCTACGCCGTGCTCGGGGCGCCCGATTTGATGGTGCTCACGCTCGGCGAGCTCGCCGAGCAGGCCTATCGCATCTGCCGCGCGGGCAACCTGCCGCTTCTCGTCGATGCGGACCACGGCTACGGCAACGCGCTCAATGCCAGGCGCACGGTCGAGGAGCTCGAAACCGCGGGCGTCGCCGCATTGACGATCGAGGACACGCTGCTGCCCACCCCCTTCGGCGCGCTCGGCGAGACCCGGCTGGTGCCGCTCGAGGAAGGGGTCGGCAAGATGCGCGCGGCGCTCGCCGGGCGACAGGACCCGAGCCTCGTCGTCGTCGGGCGCACGAGTGCCGTCACCGCGACGGGTGTCGCCGACGCGGTCGCGCGCGCCAAGGCGTATGAGGCCGCGGGCGTGGATGCGCTTTTTCTCGTCGGCGTGCGCACGCGCGAGGAGCTCGAGGCGGTCGCCGCGGCGATCAAGCTACCGCTCATCCTGGGCGGTGCTGGTCCGGCGCTGATGGAGCCCGACTATCTGAGCGCCAAGGGCGTACGCATCTGCCTCCAGGGTCACCAGCCCTTCCTCGCGGCCGTGCGCGCCGTGCACGAGACATTGAAGGCGCTCCGCGGCGGCACGCCGCCCGCCGAGATCGCCGCAACGGCCGCGCCGGAGCTGATGCGGCGGTTGACGCGCGAGGAGGCGTACCGGGGCTGGATGCAGGACTTCCTCGGCGGCCGCTGAGCGCTCCCCTTTTCGGAAGGAACCCCGATCATGGCTCCGACGATCGTCGTCATCGCGATGGGCGAGATGGGAAGTGCGGTCGGCCGGCGCTTGCGCGAGCGAGGTGCGCGCGTGCTCACCTCGCTTGCAGGCCGCAGTGATGCGAGCAAGGGGCGCGCCGAGCGCGCCGGGGTCGCGATCGTCGACGACGACGTCAAGCTCGTGGCGGATGCGGACTACGTTCTTTCCATCATCCCGCCCGGCGAGGCGGTTGCCTTCGCCGCGCGCATGGCGCCCTCCTTGCGCCAAAGCAACCGGCGGCCGCTCTTCATCGATTGCAATGCCGTGAGCCCGCAAACGGTGCGCAAAGTGGAGGCGCTGATCGCGTCGAGCGGATGCCCCTTCGTGGATGCCGGCATCATCGGCGGCCCGCCGCGCGAGGGCGAGGACGGCCCGCGCTTCTATGCCTCGGGGCCGCATGCCGCGGCATTCGCCGCCTTGCGCGACTACGGGCTCGACGTGCGCCCGATGGAGGGTACGATCGGCAGCGCCTCGGCGCTCAAACTCTCCTATGCCTCGCTCACCAAGGGCCTCACCGCCCTCGGCGCCGTCATGATGCTGGGCGCCGAGCGCGCGGGCGTTGCCGCGGCATTGAGCGGCGAGCTCGACGCGAGTCAGCCCGCACTCAAGTCCTTGCTCGAGCGCCAGGTGCCGCGCATGTACCCGAAGGCCTATCGCTGGGTCGCCGAGATGGAGGAGATCGCCGCCTATCTCGAGGCCGACCCCGCGGGTGCCGAAATCTACCGCGGTGCTGCGCGCCTATTCGAGCGCCTGGCCGAGGCGCATGGGTCGGGCGGGCCGGAGATCACCTCGCTTAAAGCCTTCACGGCGAAGCGAGGCTGACGGAAGGGCTCCGCCTCAATCGAGAGGGAAGATAACGTTGCGAGGAAACAAAGCCGGCGAAGCAACCCAGAAAGGGGCTCGCACCCAGCCCCTGGATTGCTTCGCCTCCTGCCTTCGCCGAAGCGAAGCCGCTTCGGCTTCGCGCAGGCAGGTCGGCTCGCAATGACGCGGTTGCAGGCGCGCCGTCAGCGGTTGGCGTCGCTCCAATCGTTGACGAAGTTCTTGACGGCGCGCTCGGCCGCGTCCCTGACTTGCGCCGCGAACGAGCCGGCGTCGCCCTTGAGATAATAATACTTGTCCCAAATCTCGGCGTTGCCGTTGAAAGCCACTCCCGACTGTGCGATTCGCGCCCCTCTCAAGGGAGCGCTGAGCCCGACGTGGACGAAGGCCGCGCAGGCGCCCTCTGTCTTCGCCGGATAGATCGTCATGTGAAAGAGCGGGATCGCATAGCTGCGGTCATGCGCGCGCTGCAGCGCCTCGCGTTTTCTCAGCCATGCCTGCCATTCTCCCTCCGGGGCGGAAAGGGGCGGGGGCGGCGCTTGCGCTTGGCTCGGGGCCTCCCTCCTGAGCCGCGCGCGCTCCGTTGCGAGCTCGTACCAGTGTAAACGCGACTGGCTGCCGTAGAATTTGATCGTCGACATCACGTCCTTGAGGTCGACCGCACAGTCGTCGGCACGGTTGTCGCTCACCTCCGCGACGTAAGTGACGGCCTCGATCTTCGCGAGAAGCGATGCGCTTTCCGCCGACGCCGCGCCCGCGCCGAGCAAGAGCGCCACGACGACTGCCGGAGTCAATCGGCGCATCTCTGTTTCCCAACCAGGAATGCCATGGCCCCCGCCCCTCGATCTAGGCCTTCTTTCGCGCGAGCTCGGCCTGGTGGGCGGCCACGAACTCCGCGAGGCTCGCGACCTCGAAATCGGGGCGCATCGCCTCTTGGGCGACGCGCGGCGCCGGGGTGGCGCCCCAGCCTTCTTGGCCCTTGCGGCGGTTGATCCACATCGTAGCCAGGCCGAGGGACTTGGCGGGCACGATGTCGTGGAAAATGCTCTGCGCAGTGTGCAGCACCTGGCGCTTCTCCACGCCGAGCGCCTGCTTGATGTCGGCCAGCGCATATTCGAAGTTGCGCAAATTCGGCTTGTAGGAGCCCACGTCCTCGGCGGTGATGACGCGGTCGAAGGCGACGCCCAGCTTCTCGCGGCTTTTCGCGAACGAGGCGCGGTCGACGTTCGAGATAATCACGAGCTTGTAGTGGCGCTTCAAATACTGGAGCGAGCCTGCGCTGTCCGCAAACGCGGGCCAGCGTCCGACCGAGCCGCCGAATGCGGCCGCTTCCTCGGCGCCGAGCGTCACCGACCAACGCGCGGCGAGCCGCCGCAGGACGTCGGCGAGAATCCCGCGGTAGGGCTTCTTCGGCGTCTCCGCTTCGCAGCCGGCCTCGCTCTCGCCAAAGGCCGCGAGCAAGGCATCGTCGGCAACCTCGATGCCGTGCCGCTCGGCCCACGGCTTGAGCTCGGCGAGGATGCCGCGCTCCCAGTCGATCAGCGTGCCGTAGCAATCGAAAGTGAGCGTGGTGAAATCGGTGAGATGTGGCACCTTGCCTCGCTCCTTGTCGCCGGCTGCACCATTGGCAACTGCGGCCTCGGGTATTGTCCCTCCCCTCCCGGGAAGAGGCAAGGGAAGCGGGAACCGCCTCAGTCGGGGTACGCGGCCGCAGCGCGTCCGTCGACCAAGGCGAGGCTGCCGCATAGATGGCCGGCATCGATCAGGTGGGAACCGACAGCCGCCAAGCCCGGCGAGGTGCGGCCCGCCGACCGGCCCAGGCTTCATGGCGCCATGTTCGACGTCTAATGATCGAACTCGAACATATCGAAGAGGTCGCAGATCGCGGGCCCGTTCACGGGCACGTAGGGATTGTCGTTTGCGGCCACCGGGTTCGGCAGATTGTCGCGGCTGCGTCCGCTCAAAGGAGGGAGCCGCCAATTGCGCTCGATGAACTTCACGAACGAGGCGTGGTCGCAATAGCTGTGGACCACGCGCCCGCCCTTGGAAAAGGGCGACACAGCGATGAAGGGAATGCGCGGCCCGTCCCCTTGGAAATCGAGCGGCTGGATGTAGCCCGAATCGTAATAGCCGCCGCCCTCGTCGAAGGTGACGAAGATGGCGCTCGTGGCAAAGAGCGCGGGCTGCGCCTGCATCTTTTCGATGATGCGCCTGGCGAGGGCCTCGAAGAGATCGAGCTTCGAGGTTGCGGGATGGCCGTCGAGCAGCTCGTCGGGCTTGACGTAGGAAACCGCCGGCAGCGTGCCGCGCGCGATGTCGTCATAGAGGTCTTCCATGTCCTTGAGATGGCCGGTCCGCATGGCCGCATCCGCCATGATGGACGACGCGAATTGGAAGGGATTGCAGTACGCGCAGTACATGTTGCGTTGGCCGGCAACGGCGCGATTGAACATTTCGCCGTAGTAGCGCCATGAAATGCTCCTCTCCGAGAGCGCATCGCCGATCGTCCGCACGCTCGAGGGGGGAAGGACGTTCCTGCCCGCGTTGAGCGAGCCGTCCGCTTTGTAGCCGGGCATGAGGTTGTTGATGGCATAGTAATGCTCCGCGGCGCAGTTCGCGTCCACGGCGCGCGGCAGCGACTTCAGGTAGGCCAGGATGGCGGCGACGCCCGGCTGGGACGGATCGGCGCACTTGCTGTACCAGCCGTCCTGCACGTACTGGTTGACGGTGTGCGGCCTCGGATCGGGGTTGGCGATCATCGCGGCCGGCGGAACCGCGGGATTGCCGTGCCCATCGCTGTAGAAAAGGTCGTCGGCCAGGGCGAGGTAGAGGTGCTCGGCCATGGTGCCGCCCATCTGCGCCTGGTGGTAATTGTCGCTCATCGCATATTCGTCGGCGAGCCGCTTGAGATAGGGTGCGTCGCCGTCATTGACATCGTAGAAGGCCGAGGGCGTGCCGCCGCCGTGGCTCCTCGACGCCTCGGTCGTGGCGACGAAGGAGTAGAGGTCGCTCAGGCAGCCGCTGGGATTTTCCTTGGTCGCGTGCGCGGCGCTGCAGTCGGACTGCTGCCACATCTGAAAGAAGCGGTGGACCGTATCGCCGGTATAGGAATCATAAGGCAGCATCGGGCCGGTCAGCCGGAACGGCCCGTTGGGCAGGACGAGCGCGTTGGCGACCCGCAGATCCACGCCGTACCTGCGGGGAAAATTGGTGGCCCCGCTGGTCAGGAGGACGTTGTCGGCCGGCTCCAGGTCCCGCTCCACCGCCGCCGCCGCCGCGACCGTGGCGAAGGGCGGCGGATCGGCATCACTCGCCTCGCCCGGCGCGCCCCCGAGCTCGGGCGGCGGCAGCGTCGCATAGGGCGTCTTGGCCTCGGTGCCGACGTAATAGCTCCTCTCGCCGGCGGCGCGGAACTGCGCCGCGGCCGTGAAATTCGGGCCGGGCGTGCCGTCCTCCTTGACAATTCCCCTCGACAGCAGGTTCGCGACGGTCTGGCCGGCGCGCGGCTTATAGAGACCGAAGACGTGATCGAAGGAGCGGTTCTCGCCGATGATGATGATCACGTGCCGGATGGGGCTCAAGGTGCTCGGCTCTTCCGCGGCTGCGCCGGCGCCGAGGACGCTTGCGGAAAAAGCCAGCGCCCCCGCGGCGGCGCGCGCGAAGCCGCGGGACCTCGTGCGAGCGCTCCCCGTCATGCCTAGCCCTCCTTCCCGGGACCGCCGAAGCGGCAACGGTAGCATGGCCGCATGACATTTGGGTTACTCTTCCCGCGCGGAAGCCCGCGGGTCTAGGCGGCGATTTCGAACGCGACCCGACGGATCAAGCCGGTTGCGGCCTCGTGCGGAACCGGCCGGCTGAAGTAGTAGCCTTGCGCTTCCGAACATCCGCGTGCTCTGAGAAACTGCAATTGCTCTTTGGTCTCGACGCCCTCTGCAATCAGCGAGATGCGCAGCGCCGCCGCGAGGTTGGTGATCGTCTCGACGATGGCGGCATTCTTGGCGTCGGCGGGCAAGCGCAAGACGAAGACCTGAGCGATCTTGATGCGGTCTATCGGGAAGATTCGCAGATATCCAAGGGACGAGTATCCGGTGCCGAAATCGTCGAGCGCGATCCTCACGCCGATCTGTTTTAGCGCATCGAGAGTTTCACGGTGTGCTTGGGTGGTCTCCATGAACACGGTTTCCGTGAGCTCGAGCTCGAGGCGCTCCGGCGGATAGCCGGTCTCGCGCAAGGCGGCTTGTAGAGCCTCGATATATTCCGCGCCCCGCTTCAGCACGGAGCTCGACACGTTGACCGCAAGGACCCTCGGTGCCACGCCCGTGTCCAGCCAAGCGCGTCCGTGCCGGCAGGCTTCCGCCAGCACCCAGCGGTCGAGGTCGAGGATCAAGCCGCTCCGTTCGGCCTCGCCGATGAATTTGTCGGGCGCGAGCAATCCCCGCGTCGGATGGTGCCAGCGCACAAGGGCCTCGACGCCCACGATGGCGCCGCTGTAGAGATCGACCTGCGGTTGATAATAAAGCTCCAGCTCGCCACGCGTGATGCCGCCGCGAAGCTCCTCGACGAGTGCCGTGCGCGCGTGAATCTCCTCGTCCATCTCCGGCAGGTGGAAGCAGTAGCGTCCGCGGCCCTGTTCCTTCGCCTTGTACATGGCGAGGTCCGCCTGCGTCAGCATCGTCTGCTCGTCGGCCACGCCCGGCGTGTATAGGGCGATGCCGACGCTGGCGCGGGTGCGGAGCTCGCGGCCGTCCACGTCAAAGGGGGAGCTCAGGACGTCAATGAGCTTCGTCGCCAAGATTGCCGCATCGGCGGG
>DASPPM010000191.1:0-7817 GCA_035625535.1 Alphaproteobacteria bacterium | reverse complement strand
GGCTTAGCGAGACGAAGTCGAGCTTAGCCGTTTGACGCCTGCCAAGCGTCCACTGGACGCTTGGCCCGAACATGCCAGTGGCATGTTCGGCTGGCGTCAAAGGGTGAGGGGGTGATTCCGCGCCATCGGAACATGCTTTAGAACGCGCTCGCCCCGGGGGCGGCATGCGCGCATGCTGGTGTGAGCGATCGGCCAGGTGCCGGTGCGGGCGTCTGCTCGCCTCGGAGGCGCCTCAGAGATAATAGGCCTTGAGGGGAGCGAAGCCGTTGAAGCCGATCGACGAGTAGGTCGTCGTGTAGGCGCCGCAGGAGAGCAGGCGCACCTTGTCGCCCTCCTTGAGGGCCAGAGGCAGGCGATAGCCCGCTTTCTCATAAAGAATGTCGACGCTGTCGCAGGTCGGGCCGGCAAGCACCACGGGCCCGGTCGGCCCGCCGTCGTGCGGCGTGGTGAGCCGGTACTTGATCGCCTCCTCCATGGTCTCGGCGAGGCCCGAGAACTTGCCGACGTCGAGGTAGACCCATCTCGTCTGCTCGCCCACGTCCTTGGTCGAGATCAGCACGACCTCGCTCTCGATGACGCCGGCATCGCCCACCACGCCGCGGCCGGGCTCGACGATGAGCTCGGGTAGCGGCTCGCCGAAATGCTTGCGCACGGCGGCGATGACCGCAGCACCATAGGCCTCGACCGAGGGCACCTCCTGATGATAGCGGCTCGGGAAGCCGCCGCCGAGATTGATCAGCCGCAGATCGATCCCGCGCGCCCGCGCCTCATGGGTGAGGCGCGCGATCTGCTCGATCACCTTGTCCCACTGGGAGAGGTCGGTCTGCTGGGAGCCGATGTGGAAGGAGAAGCCGCAGGCATCGAGCCCGAGCTCCTTGGCGGCCAGCATCAGCTCGATCGCCATGGCGGGCGAGCAGCCGAATTTGCGCGAAAGCGGCCACTCGGCCCCTTCGTTGTCGACCAGCACGCGGCAGATGACCCGGCTGGCGGGAGCAGCGACGGCCAGCTTGCGTATATCGCTCTCCGCATCGAAGGCAAAAAGGCGCACGCCTTTCTCGTACGCCCCGGCGATGTCCGCGTGCTTCTTGATCGTGTTGCCGTAGGAGAGCCGGGATGGCTCGATGCCTTGGGCAAGGCAGACCTCGACTTCCCCCATGCTCGCCACGTCGAAGGCGGAGCCCAGCCGCGCCAAGAGGCGCAGGATCTCGGGCGCCGGATTGGCCTTGACCGAATAGAACATCTGCGCCGGCTCGAGCGAGCGGGCGAGCGCCAGATAGCTCTGCTCGACCACATCGAGATCGACAACGAGGCAAGGTGTTGCCGGCTGCGCGCTCGAGAGGAACTCGGCGATCTTGGGCGTGATATCGCCGCGCGCGACCTCCGGGGCCACCACGCGCAGACGGGGCTTCGCCCGGCGGCGCTGCTGCGGACGCGCGCGGGAAGGCTCCGGCGGCGCCAAGAGCGCCTCGCGCGCGCGCGCGCTCGGCTCGAGCGCCACGCCCGTCTCTTGAGCGAGACGGCCGGATGAGCTTGCGGCGGAATTGGAAATCCGACGGCGGGTGGCCGGGCCACCCTTATTGGCTACGAACATCGATTGCTCCCTCTCGGATCCGGCGTCCCGCCGGGGTTGCCAAAAGAGACGCGACCGTCGTTGCATAACCACAGAGGGCCAGCGGCACGTGCGTATGCGTCGTCCTCCCTTCTACGCCGATTTTGCCGTCGCGCAAGGGTTAATTTCGGCCCGGATAAAATTCCCATAAAACTTCCCGGGCCTGGCCATGGTACGGCACGAGCTCTGAAGCTCCCCCGCGCGGTCGCGCCGATGCCGCTCGATGCTTGATCTCCGCCACGATGTGCGGCATGCTCACAAAAAAGCGGAAGCGATGTAACAAACAAACCGACAGGGGGCAGCATGACGGGGCGAATGCTCGCCGGCGTTTGCGTTGGCGTCGTCCTCTCGGCATTCCTTATCTCAAACCCAGCATCGGCCATTCAGTGCGCACCCTATGCGCGCTCCGTCTCGGGCTTCGATCTCTACGGCGCCGCCTGGACGTGGTGGTTCTCAGCCGATGGCCAGTACGACCGCGGCAAGGAGCCCGCGCCCGGAGCGGCGCTCGTCTTCAAGAAGAGCCGCGGCATGCCCTCCGGTCACGTGGCCATCGTCACACAGGTGGTGAATTCCCGCACCATCATGGTCGAGCACGCCAACTGGTCGCGCATCGGCGGGAAGAAGGGCCGCGTGGAAAAGCATGTCGCCGTGGTCGACGAATCGCCCGCGAACGACTGGAGCGAGGTGCGGGTCTGGTACGGGCCGGCGCATGACTACGGCACGCGGATCTATCCGGTCTACGGCTTCATCTATCGCTGAGCCGCGAGGCGAGCCGTCATAGGCCGGACCCTGGTGTCCCGGTTCCGAAATTCCCCGCATCAGGAAAGCACTTTTCATTGCGAGGCGCCCGAAGGGCGCCGAAGCAATCTGGAATACGTCCGGCGTCTGACGCGCTGCCCCGGCGTACGCCGGGGTTCGCTGCGCTCGCAATGACGGCTATTTCCGGGTGAGACGAACTTCGGAATCGCGACAGCGGTTTCGTCCATTGACCCATAGGAGACATGCGGCGCCTGCTCAGTCGGCCGCCCCTCGTCGGCGCGGGCGGGGCCGCCAGAGCCGGCGCCCTGGCGGCCCCGAGAATACGATCGAAATAGTACCCCGCAGCCGGTTCAATTCTCGCGCCGCACGGAACCGGTGCGACTTTCACCCGCTGCCGGACTCAATCGGCTTCGGGCGTTCAGCTCAGCCGACCGCAGCACGAAAGATGCGCATATAGTTGTCGCCCGCAATCTTGCCGGCTTCTTCGGGGGTGAAGCCGCCCCGTAGCATTGCCGCGATGAGCTGAACCCATTGCACATAGTCTTGCACGCGGCCGGGGGCTACCTGCTGGTCGGTGCCGATACTGACGTGATCGACGCCGACGATCTCGGCCATTTCCTTGAGCCCATCGACATATTTATCGAGGCTCGGAAAGAAGTGCCAGATGCCGATTGAGCCGCCTGTCTCGGCAATCGCCCGCGCGTGGTCGGGGCTGATCTGCCGGCCGGCGAGCCGCGTCGGACCCATCGCCCGCGATCCCGAGAGCGCGGTGTGCGACAGTAGCAGCGGTTTGGTCGCGACTTTGACCGCGTGCCTCACCGTGTCCTCGGTCGCGTGTGCGACGTCGCAGACGAATCCGAGCCGGTGACAGGCGCGGATCACCTCGGCGCCGAAGGCGGTGAGGCCCTGATGCGTGACGACGCCGGTCTGAAAGTCGCCGATGTCGTTGGGCGTGTAGTGCACGAGCTGCACGTGCCTGACGCCTCGCTGATGCGCTTCCTCGAGGCGCTCGATCTTGGTTTCGAGGAAGTCGAGCCCTTCCACGTCGCCCACGATCGCGGGCTGCCTTGCCTGGTGCGCCGCCGCGAGATCGGCCGCGGAAAGCGCGCGGCGCAGGCCATGGCTGGCGACCATCTCGTCCATCCAGGCCAGGCGCTCGAGATGGTGCTTATAGAGCTGGCCCGGCTCCGGCGTGCGCAACGCGGTGAGAACGCCGGCCGCGTTTCTGCCGAGGACGGGACTGTCCGGTACGTTCGCGAGACACGCAACCGCCAGCGATCCCGCCCGCATGCCGTTCGCGAGATCGTCGCTGGGGAGCGCCTTCGACGTGATCCCGGTCGTCCCGCCATGGGTATGGACATCGACCGAAATGGATTTGCCCAGGACGTCGAGCGCGGCGCTGGCAGCCTCGGCCGTCTGGGCGGCGGCGGTCGAGCCGCGCGGCCCCACGCCGCCGCCCAGCATCACGCCGATCGACGTTATCGCCGTGCTCCAAATCCACTGGCGGCGCGTGAGCGCGTGGCCGTGACCGCAGCAATCCATGCCGTCCTCCCGAGGATGCACCGGCGTTATAGCCGCGACGCGTCAGCCGACATTGGCCACAAGACCAGGGAGCGGCGGTAACGATAGCACTCCGCTGGGGTACCCGGAAGCCGCACGGCGACGTCCGGGACGCTTCTAATGGTTTCAAAGTCGACTTTGGCTGGCAGCCCTAAGGCAAGTTTTGAGTTCACGCCCTGACACGCCGCCCTCGCTCTCAGCCAAACCGCGCGATTCTTGCGCGATTGTCAGCTCCGGTTCCGTGCAGAAATGGGAGGCTCGACGGGCCGTACATTGATCGCAAGTGCCTGTCATGGCACCGGTGCGCACACCTGTGCTCTCGACTGCGATGGATGGCACTAACGCGTTACTTGCGGTCGTAGACGTCGACGTAGGTGGCCGAGTGGCCCTTGCCGTCACTCTCCGTGCCGCGGCACGTCATCTTCTTGCGGTCCGCGGAGAGCGAGCAGCTCGAGCGGTCGGTGCTGCCGTCCGCGCTGGCGGAAGCACTTTCGAGCTTCGTCGTCGTGACGGTGAAGGCCGTCGTCGAGCCATCGGTCGAGCCCGGAACCGGGACCGGCTTACCGTCGCCGGCGCCGCTAAAGGACTGCTGATGGCGCTCGCCCTTCTCGTCGACCACGGTCAAGCTCCACACCACATGCGCAGGATCGGCGCTCGTGATGTTGAGCACCATCTCGCGCGGCGGCGCCTCGCCCGCGGCACTTGTCGACTCCGCTTTGTTCCAGTGCCACTCGCCCACGAACGGGCCAGGCTCGGCGGCAGGGACGGCCACCGACGCGCACGTCGTCAAAGTCAGTATTGCGGCAACGATTGGACGGTTTCGCATCAGACATCCCTCTTTCTGCATCCTCGATACAAGCAGCCCAATGCGCCCAGCGCCGGCTATTCGCGCCAGTAGGCACATGAGAAGCGCGAGGTGCGGCGCATCTCAGCCTGACTGGGATAACGGCAACGGTCAAGCGCTCCCCAAATGGAGAGCCCCGCCGTGGAGCGGAGCCAAGTCGAAGGACAGGCGGCTCACAGAAGGGCTTCACCCTTGTACGGGCGCGGGCCGGGGTCCCTGCGGCGGCCGGCGCCTCGCGGCAGCGGTCCGTCTTGGCTGCGCGTGCGGGTCGCCTCAGATCACCTCTTTGGCCTTGTCGTCCGTCTCGCCGTAGCGACGCAGCGTGGCCGGCTTCGTGCCGGCGTAGAGCCTCTCGATCGCAGGCGCGATCTTGGCGTTTTCGCGCTCGAACAGGCTGTTGCCCTCGAGATCGCTTTCGACGATGAATGGCCCGAAGTTCTCCACCTCGAGCACCCATACCGCTTGTGCGAGGCCGAGTTCCTCGAGCCAATACACGTCGACCACCCGCCTGATGCCGCGGCCGAGCAGAGCGCCCGTTCCGTAGCCGACCGTCGTCAGATAGATGGCCTTGTTCGGCACGAAAAACCGGCGGTAATGCTCGGCGCTCATGCCGCCTTTGCCGATGATGATGTTGCAGCCCGATAATTTGAACCAGCCGTCGAGCCACGTGGCGAAGCGGAACGAGGCCGTCGCGCTGACGGCCCCGACGGTATAGGCGTCGTCCGTGGCGCTCTCTGCGGCATGGGGAAAGGGGGGACGCCCGCCATAGACCTTGTCTACGGTATAGGTGCCGTCGGCATTGACCCTCGCCGCCGGGGAGCAATGAAAGTTCGCGCTCCCGAGCACCTCTTTGGGAGCCGGCATCCCCGCGCCGTCCTCGATCGCGCGCTTGTAGGCACCCTCTCGCGCCGTGAAGACGCGGCCCGTCAGATAGAGAACCGTGCCGAGCTCGAGCCGGCGGAGATCATCGGTGCGGGCCGGAAGAGCGAGACGGACCGTCTTGAGCCTGGTGCCGGCCATATCCGTCACTCCGCTGCCTCGGCGGCGGGCCGTTTCCATTCGACGGTCGCCCGGCGCATATAATCCGTGAACCACATGGGATCGGTGCGGAATACGGCCTTCCCGTCGGCGGCGACGCGCGCGCATGCCCGTCGCGAGGACAAGCAGAACATGTGCACGCTCATCGGCATGGCGCCGGTGTGGCAGTATCCGACCTCGATATGGCAGTCTACGACCATCGAGCTTCCCATGAAACCCATGGCGCCCATGCCGATATTGTTGCCGAGCTCCTTAAGCTCCTCCTCGAGCGCCGCGATCTTCGCATCCGGGTTGCGCGATCCGACGACGCGCAGGCAGGCCGCCTGCTTGCCGAGCACCATGGAGATGTCCTTCGAGCCGCCGAGACCGATGCCGACGATCGCCGGCTGACAGGCAAGGCCGCGCTTGCCGAAGGCGATCAGCGTGTCCAGGAAGAAGCGCTTGATGCCCGCGATGCCGTCGGCGGGGAACAGCATGCGGTAATCGGTGCCGAACAGGCCGCCCTTGTGCACCGTGGTGAGCTCGACCCAGTCGGCGTCGGGGTGAAAGGCGTACTCGATCTCCGGAGCGCCGATGCCGCAATTGTTGTTGTGGTCGGTGCGCCACAGCGGATGAACGCGATTGGGGCGCAGGGGGATGCTGGAGGTCGCCTTCGCGGTCGCCCGCCGCAGCGCGGCCTCGAGCGCGACCGGCCCGCCCTCGATACGCGCTTCGTTGCCGATCTTGACGTACCAGCGCGGCACGCCGGTGTCGCCGCACATGGGACGCCGGTCCTCTTTTGCGGCCTCGTAGTTTTCGAGCATGGCCCGGAGGACGAACGCTGACAGCTCGCCCTTCTCGGTATCGGCACATCGGCGCACGCCGTCGAGATAATCATCCGGTATCTCGATTGCGGCCTTTGCCATCAGGTCCTCGGCGGTGCGTTCGACCGACGATAAGGGGATCATCAGAGCCTCCATCTCACTCGGCCGCCACTCGATCTTTGAGCAGTGTTTCGCCCGGCTTGACGCGCGTGAACTGAACCGGCTCGTCGGTGACCTCCAGCGTGCCGGCCTTCTGCCGCACCACGGTGAAACGCGAGGTCTGAAGGTCGCCCGGCTCGGGGAAATCGGAGCGGAAGTGCGCCCCCCGCGAATTTTGCCGGCGCTTCGCCGCGAGCGCGATGACCCGGCTCGTCTCGCAGAGGGAGCGCAGATTGAGCCAGTCGTGCCAGGTCAGATTGAAGGCTCGATCATCATCGGGAACACCGGTGGCCAGGAGCTCCGCCTCGATGCTCGCGAGCTTCGCGAGGGCCCGATCGAGCCCGCCCGCATCGCGGACGACGCCGACGTCCTCCCACATGAGATCGAGCAGCTGCTCGCGCAGGCGGCTCACGTTTCCGGGTTTCTGCGTGAAAGGATGCGCCGCCCGCGCCTCTTCCGCGTAGAGGATGTCCGCGTCGGGCGGGCGGTGGCCGCCTTCCCTCTCCAGCCACCTCGGCATCGCGTCGCCGGCGATCCCGCCGAATACCGTCGAATTGGCGACGCCGTTGCCGCCGAGCCTGTTCGCGCCGTGCATTCCGCTGGCATCCTCGCCCGCGACGAAGAGGCCCGGAAGCTCCGTCGACGTGTCGGGCTTGCACACGAGCCCGCCCATGAAGTAATGCGCGGTCGGCACGACCTCGACGAGGCCGCCTGCGAGATCGAAGCCGCAGTCGCGGCAGCGCTCCACCATTCCCTTGAACTCCTTGGCGACCCTCTCGAGCCCCAGGTGGCTCATGGTGAGGTAGACACCGCCGTTCGGCGTGGTGCGCCCGGCCTTCATCTCCGAATAGATCGACCGGCTGACCACATCGCGCGTCGCGCGCTCGAGCTTCGGGTCATAGGCTTCCATGAAGCGTCGCTTCGAGCCGTTGAGCAGATATCCGCCCGCCCCGCGCAGACCCTCCTCCAAGACCGTGCCCGTCATGCGCGTCTCTGGGCCGGCAAGCAGCCCGGTCGGGTGGAATTGCACCATCTCCATGTCGCG
>DASPPM010000190.1:0-2822 GCA_035625535.1 Alphaproteobacteria bacterium | reverse complement strand
GGCTTAGCGAGACGAAGTCGAGCTTAGCCGTTTGACGCCTGCCAAGCGTCCACTGGACGCTTGGCCCGAACATGCCAGTGGCATGTTCGGCTGGCGTCAAAGGGTGAGGGGGTGATTCCGCGCCATCGGAACATGCTTTAGCACGAAATCCCGCAGCGCCGGAATCGCTTTAAGCGCAGGACGCGGCGATCCCGGCGCCGAGGATGACGACATGCGTACCGCTGCCCGAGCCATGCGGGAGCTGGGGCGCGCCCGCATAGACCGTCGGCACCGGCAGGAGCCCCATGGCCGTCATAGTCTCGTAGAGCGCCCTGGCACCGCCGGCCCTGCCGACCAGGTTCAAGAAGCCGCGACGCGTCAGCCGCGCTCTCGCCATGTCATCCTCTGCCCCGAGGCCGTCCCTTGAGCGTCGTAAGCGGCAGGCGCGCGGTCTCCACGAGAATGGCGGCCAAGCGGGTGGCGGCCTCCTCTAGGAGGGCGCGGCCCCGCGCGGCACTCGCCTTGCGCGCGTCGCCCGCGGCACCGCTCGGACTCAAGTCCTGGGCGAGCCAGCTGAAGGGCACCCGGCCGTGGGCGCCGATCTCCTTATAGCGCTTGGCGAGCTCGAGCGAGCGCGGCGCGAAATTCCGCAGCTTGCCGCGGCGCACCAGATCGGGGCGGAGATGGAGCATGAGCGAGGTCTCTGCAGCGCCTGCGTGGATGCCGTGCGCGATCTCATGCGCGCTGAAGAAGCGCCGCGCGTCCCACAGGCGATAGAGGTTGACCTGGACGACCAGCATTCCGTGCTTCCTGCGCAGGCGCCGGCCGACGACGTCGAGGAGCTGGGACTGGCCGCCGTGGCTGTTGCAGAGCACGAGCTTGCGCACGCCCGCGCGCGCGACGCCGTCGGCCACCTCCTCCCAGAGACGGACGGCGGTCTCGGGGCTGAGCGAGAGCGTGCCCGGAAAATCCTCGTGCTCGTCGCTGCGGCCGATGACGAGGGCCGGTAACACGATGAGCGGGAGCCGCGCGGGCACGAGCTCTAGCGTGCGGGCGAGCACGCCCTCGTTGATCACCGCGTCGACCGCGACGGCGAGATGGGGGCCGTGTTGCTCGATCGCGGCCACGGGCAGGATGGCGACGACGCTCGCGCCATCGAGCGCGGCGATTTCCTCGCTCGTCATCTCCTGCCAGTAGCGGTGCTGCGGCTTCGGCACCTCGGCACCGGCTACTCGAGCCGCTCGACCGTGATCGGCTCGCCGGCCTTGACCACGCCGAGGCTGTGCACGTCCTCGACCGCGCGGCCCCAGATGTTGGTGGGGGCGGCCAGGCGGATCTCGTCGCCGCGCGAGATCGGCGTGCGGCCGAAGCCGATGGCGATGGAGTTGCCCTCGACCCAGAAGGCGAGCTCGCCCGGCTGGACCACTTCGCGCGCGCCCGCCTCGCGGCGGACCGAGACGGGTGTCGCAAAATAGACCTCCTCGCCCCAGCGCTCGGCGCGCGAGGAGAACGGCGCCTTGGCATAAAGCGCCTCCGCCGTCGGCGTCTCGAAAAGCTCGGCGGTAAGCACGACCTTGCCGATGGTGAGCTTGAGCCTCAGCGCCATCGCTCCTCCCGATCGCTTGCCTGGCTATCTAAAAGCCTCGCGAAGCCGTACCCTTCCTTATAACCCAATTGCGGCTTCGCTAGAACCTTTGCCCGCACTCATCCGGCCGCCTCGAAGGGAAAGCGGCGCAGCTCGCGGAAAGGCTCGCCGGGGCCCGGCTCGACGAAGATGGAAACGGCATCGACCGCAACGGCCCGAGCGAGCAGGCGGGCCAGCCGAGGCTCGAGTGCCCGTTTGAGCCGCGCGCGCTCTTCCGCGGCGAGCCGCGCCGTGAGCGTCATGTGGAAGCGGAATTCCTCCATCACGTAAGGATAGCCCCAGCGCGCGAAGAGCGCCCGCTGGCGCGGCGAGAGCGGCCGGAGGCCGCGGCTCGACTGCACCGCCTTGTCGGGCCGCGCCCGGAAGCCGTCGAAGGCGCGCACGCAGTCCTCGGCGAGGCCGGCGAGCAAAGGTGGACTCGAGCGCGGTACGAGGGCGAGGAAGCCGCCGAGGCTGGCGAGCTCCAATGCCGGAATTTCGAAGGGAAGCCGGGCGGCGGCGAAGCCCATCGTATAGGCCACGAGCTCGCCGAGGGTTGCACGCCGCGCGAGGCGGAAGGGCGCTTTCAAGGTGGCGTGCCAGCCGTAACGGGCGGGCTCGGCCGTGAGTGCAGCGAGCTTCGCTGCCGTGAAGCCGGGAAGGGCCGAGCGCTCGATCGCCTCTCCCGTGGCCGCGTCACGCCCGAGCCAGGTGCTGCCGAAGCGTCCGAGGGCCGACCATTTGCGCGGCGTGAAATAGATGGCGAAGCGCGCTTCAGGAAAGTTCAAGACCGTCTTCCTCCGCAGCCCTGATCTACATCAAGGCGCCGCTCCGGCGACCATGACAGCGTGGCTGCCTCGAGACGTGGTGGAGGTCACCATGAAGGCCCACGCCAAGGCGGCGAGATCGCAGGCCGAGAGCTGTCGGCGCTTTGCGCGGCTCGCGCGCCGCGACCCGCTCCAAGCCGAGCTCCTCTTGCTCGCGGATGCTTATGACATGTTGTCGGTCCGTCTTTCCAGCGCCGACGAGCCCAAGGCCGGCGAAGAGCGCGTGACCCCTGCCGCATGGCCTGCCGCGAGAAAACCGGAATAAGAGAGCGGCGCGGCATTGCAACGCCGCGTGACATCGGCTACTTGCCTGGCGAGCCGAGCAGGACCCGCCCGCGACGATAAAGGCTGCGTCATGACCTCCCGCCCTCCCGCCGAGATCGGCATGCCTC
>DASPPM010000189.1:0-5836 GCA_035625535.1 Alphaproteobacteria bacterium | reverse complement strand
GACCATCCGCACCGAGATGTGGCGCGAGGGCGGCGTGGTTTCGTTCCGCGCCAAGGCGCTTCCGCGCGACGTCGTGGTGATCAACCACGGTCGCGCCGAGATCGCAAGCCGGTTTTAGGGGGGATGCGCGGTGGCGGGACGAGAGGCGTCGCTCAGAGCCCTGTTCGAGCCGCGCTCGCTTGCCGTCCTCGGCGCCTCCGCCGATCCGGGCAAGCTCGGCGGCCGAACGCTTGTCAATCTGCGCGCGTGCTATCCCGGCCGGCTCTACGCGGTGAACGCGCGCGGGCAAGAGATCGACGGCCTCGCCACCTACCGCAGCATCGCCGAGCTGCCCGAGGCGCCCGATCTCGCCATCGTCTCGGTGCCCGTCGACTCGGCCCTCGAGGCCGTAGCAGCCTGCGCCGCCAAGGGTGTCGGGAATGCCGTGATCTTCACCTCGGGCTTCGCCGAGCTCGGAGGCGAAGGGCGGCGGCTCCAGGAGCGGCTCCTCGGCTTGGCCCGGGAGAGCGGCATGCGGCTCCTTGGGCCCAACTGCATGGGCTTCGTGGACGTCGCCGGCGGCATCGTTGCCAGCTTCGTCGGGCCCGCGACACTCGAGGGCCTGGTACGCGGCCGTGTCGCGATCCTGAGCCAGAGCGGGGCCATCGGCACGCTTTCCCTTGCGCTTGCGCGCGACCGCGGCATCGGCGTCAGCCTGTGGGTCACCACCGGCAACCAGTGCGACGTGGATTTCTCGGAATGCCTCGCATATCTCGCGGAGGACGACGGCACCGACGTCATTTTGGCCGGGCTCGAGGGCTGCACGGACGGGGAGAAGCTGCGCCAAGCGCTCCGCCTCGCGCACGCACGGCGGAAGCCCGTCATCATGCTCAAGATCGGCCGCAGCGAGATCGGCGCCGCCGCGGTCGTCTCGCACACCGGCACGCTCGCCGGCAACGACGCGGTGTACGAGGCCGTCTTCCGCTCGCACGCCGTCCATCGCGCCGAGAACTTCTCCGAGCTTTTGGACGTGGCCGAGGCGGCGGCCGAGGGGCTCTATCCCGAGAACGACCGCCTCGGCATCGTCACGGTGTCGGGCGGGGTCGGCGTGATGATGGCGGACGAGGCGCTCGCCCGCGGCTTGCGGATGACGCCCATGCCGCGCGCGGCGCAGGCGAGGCTCAAGGCGATCGTGCCGTTCTCCGCCGTGCGCAACCCGGTCGACGCGACCACGGTCATCATCACCGAGCCGCGCGTGCTGCGCCGCTTCCTCGATGAGACGCTCGCGGCAGGCGGCTACGGGGCGGTCGTGGTCTTCTTGGCAACCCTCGGCCTCAACGCCGCTCTCGTCGAGAGGACGCTCGCGGCCCTCGAAGGCGTGCGCGAGACCTATCCGCGCCGGCCGATCGTCTTCGTGATGGCGACGACGGGCGAGACGCGCGCGCTCGTCGAGGCGGCCGGCTTCGCGGTCTTCGACGAGCCCGTGCGCGCCACGGCTGCACTCGCGGCACTTCGACGCATGTCCGAGGCGTGGCACCGGCGCCCGCCCGCGCCGGCACCGAAGCTCAGCGCGCGGACGCTGGCGCGCCTGCCGCAGAACGAGCATGAGGCGCTCGCCTTCCTCGCGAATGCCGGCATTCCAACCGTGCCGCACCGCCTGGCGCGCTCGCGCGCTGAAGCCGCGCGCGCGGCGGCCGAGCTCGGCTTCCCCGTTGCCCTCAAGATCTCGTCGCCCGATATCGCGCACAAGTCCGACATCGGCGGCGTCGTCCTCGACGTGGCGACCGAGGTAGCGGCTGGTGCCGCCTTCGCGCGGATCATGACGCGCGCGGCCCGGCAAAAGCCCAAGGCCCGGCTCGACGGCGTGCTCGTGGCGCCGATGCTGAAGGGCGGGGTCGAGCTCATTCTCGGCGCAAGGCGCGACGAGATCTTCGGCCTCGTGATCATGCTCGGCCTCGGCGGCGTCTTCGCCGAGACCTTTGCCGATACGGCGCTTCGCTTGGCCCCCCTAGGTGAGCGCGAGGCCATGCGCATGATCCGCGAGCTCAAGGGCTACCCCCTCCTCGCGGGCACGCGCGGGCGCCCGCGGCTCGATCTCTTGGCCCTCGCCAAGGCGCTCGCGGCCCTCTCCCGCCTGGCGCTCGCCTATCGGGAGCGCATCGAGAGCATCGACATCAACCCCTTCGTGGTGCTGCCGAAGGGTGCCACGGCGCTCGACGCGCTGGTGGTCGCGCGCGAGGGGCGGTAGCGGAAATCCCGCAGGTCAATCTCCGATTTCGTGTGCACCGCCTCTCACAGCCCCGCGACGACGCGGATCTCGACCTTGATCTCGGGGCGCGCGAGCTTGCTCTCGACGCAGGCGCGCGCCGGGGTGTGGCCCTGCGGCACCCAGGCGTCCCACACCTTGTTCATCTGATCGAAGGTCTTGATGTCGGCGAGCCAGACGGTCGCCGACAGCATCTTCGTCTTGTCGCTGCCGGCCTCCTTGAGATAGGCCTCGATCTTGGCGAGGGTCTGCTGGGTCTGGCCCGCTACGTCGGCGGAGAAATCGTCGGCGACGAGACCGGCGAGATAGACGGTGTCCCCGTGGACGACGATCTGGCTCATGCGGGGGCCTACTCTCAGGCGCTTGATCATGGGGGTCTCCTTGTCGGTTGGTCGGCGAAAGGTGCGGATCATAGCGGGCCGGCGGCGTCCGAGCACGCTGCTTTTTGCTTGCTTTTTACGGATGCCCACGGGAGAAGGGCGCGGGGTGCCCGAGCGGCGTTGAGCCCCACGAGGATGCCGTGAGCTACGTCTTCCAGTTCGGGGACGTGTGGAACTCCTGGGACGAGCTCATGCTCGGGGCTTGGCTCACGGTGCGCCTCTCGTTCTCCGCCATGGTGCTCGGCCTTGTCGTCGCGATCGGCTTGGCACTCGCCAAGACCTCGGGACCCAAGATGCTCGGGGCGCTCGTCGACGCTTATGTCGAGCTCATCCGCAACACGCCCTTCCTCATCCAGCTCTTCATCGTCTTCTTCGGCCTGCCCGTGCTCGGCCTGCGCCTGGAGGCGGACTGGGCGGCGCTTCTTGCCATGGTGGTCAACGTCGGCGCCTATGCCGCCGAGATCGTCCGCGCCGGCATCGAGAGCATCTCGCGCGGCCAGATCGAGGCGGCTCGCGCGCTCGGCTTGCGGCCGCTCCAGATCTTCCGCCACATCATCCTGCTGCCGGCGATCCGCACGGTCTATCCGGCGCTCACCAGCCAGTTCATTTTGCTGATGCTGAACTCGAGCGTGTGCTCGACGATCGCCGCCGACGAGCTCACCGCCGCGGCCAACGACATCCAATCGCGCACCTTCCGCAGCTTCGAGGTCTATTTCGTCGCGACGGGAATCTATCTCGTGCTCTCGCTCGGCTTCTCCGCCGCCTTCGCCGGCATCGAGCGTGCCTTCCTCGCGCGGCGCGGGGAGCGCTGAGGCGACGATGCGCAGCCTCGGGCCCAACGAGCTCCTCTTCGTCCTCCTCGCCACGCGCTGGACGCTGGCGCTCTCCGCGATCGCCTTCCTGGGCGGCGGGGTCGGCGGCCTCGCGATAGCACTCGCGCGCACCGGCGGGCTCGCCTGGCTGCGCGCGGCGAGTGCTGGCTACATCCGGCTCTTTCAGGGCACTCCGCTCCTGATGCAGCTCTTCCTCGTCTTCTTCGGCGTCAATATCCTCGGCTTGAGCGTCGATCCCTGGACCGCGGCAAGCCTCGGCCTCACGCTCAATGCGAGCGCCTTCTTGGGCGAGATCTGGCGCGGCTGCATCGAGGCCATTCCCCGGGGCCAGTGGGAGGCCTCGCGCGCGCTCGGCCTCAGGACCAAGAGCCTCATGCGCCACGTGGTGCTGCCGCAGGCCTTGCGCATCGCGCTGCCGCCGACCGTCGGCTTTCTCGTGCAGCTGATCAAGGCGACCTCGCTCGCCTCGATCATCGGCTTCGTCGAGCTCACCCGCGCGGCCCAGGTCATCAACAACGCCACTTTCCAGCCCTTCACCATCTTCGGCATGGTGGCGCTCATCTATTTCGCGCTCTGCTGGCCGCTCTCGCTCGCGAGCCGGCGCATGGAACAGAGGCTTGCCGTGGGCGCGCGTTGAGGTAGGCTCAGGCGACCAGAGAGGGCCATGAAGCGGGAGGATGCCCCATGACGATGTCTCCGGCGATCAAGAGACTGAGCCTGCGGCTCGGCGCCGTGGCGCTTGCCGCCCTCGTGGCGCTCGCGGCCTCGGTGGGTGCCCATGCCACCACAGTCGACGACATTCTCAGCAAGAAGAAGCTCGTGGTGGGCGTGCTCACCGACTTCCCGCCCTTCGGCGGCACGGATGCGCAGCAGAAGCCCGACGGCTATGACGCGGACGTGGCGCGGCTCATGGCCAAATATCTCGGCGTCGAGCTCGAGCTCGTGCCGGTGACGGGCCCGAACCGCATCCCCTACCTGCTCACCAGCAAGATCGACGTGCTGGTCGCGACCTTCGGCATCACGCCGGAGCGCGCCAAGCAGGTGCAGTTCTCCATCCCCTACAGCAGCATCGAGGTCTTCCTCCTGGCGCCCAAGAAGCTCGCGATCAAGACGCCCGAGGACCTGAAAGGCGTCAAGATCGCGGTCGCGCGCGCGAGTACGCAGGATACGGCGATTACGGCGCTCGCTCCCAAGGAGGCGCGGATCATGCGCTTCGACGACGACGCAAGCGCGCTCCAGGCCATGATCTCGGGCCAGTCCGACGCGCTGGGCGCGGCCAATGTGGTGCTGGCCCAGCTGCAGAAGAACCACCCGGAGATGGAGATCGAGCCCAAGCTGGTGCTGCGCCACCAGCCGAACGGGATCGCGCTGCGCCGCGCCGACGGCGAGTTGCGCCAGTGGATCGATACCTTCATCTTCTACGTCAAGAACAACGGGGAGCTCGACGCCGTCCACCGCAAGTGGTTCGGCCAGCCGCTGCCCGAGCTGCCGACCTTCTGAGGGGCCACATCAGGGAGACCCGCCCATGACGGCCGAACAGCGCACTGAGCCGCGCCGCGAGCTCGGCGACGTCATCATCGAGATGAGCGGCGTCAGCAAGTGGTTCGACAAGTTCCAGGCGTTGAACGGCATCGACCTCGTGGTGCGCCGGGGCGAGCGCATCGTGATCTGCGGCCCCTCCGGCTCGGGCAAATCGACCCTTATCCGCTGTCTCAACCGCCTCGAGGAGCACAGCCAGGGCCGCATCGTGATCGACGGCATCGAGCTCGACGAGACGACGCGCCATATCGAGCAGGTGCGGCGCGAGGTCGGCATGGTGTTCCAGCAGTTCAACCTCTTTCCCCATCTGACCGTGCTGGAGAACTGCACGCTCGCGCCGATGAAGGTGCGCAATCTCGACAAAGGAGCGGCCGAGAAGATCGCCATGGGCTATCTCGAGCGCGTGCGCATCCCCGAGCAGGCGCGGAAGTATCCCGGCCAGCTCTCGGGCGGCCAGCAGCAGCGCGTGGCCATCGCGCGGGCGCTCTGCATGAACCCGAAGGTCATGCTGTTCGACGAGCCGACCTCGGCGCTTGACCCCGAGATGGTCAAGGAGGTGCTCGACGTCATGGTCGAGTTGGCGCTCTCCGGCATGACCATGCTCGTGGTCACCCACGAGATGGGCTTCGCCCGGCGCGTCGCCGACCGGGTCATCTTCATGGACCGCGGCGAGATCATCGAGGAGGCGCCGCCCGAGAGCTTCTTCTCGACCCCGCGCTCCGAGCGCACGCGCGCCTTCCTCGGCCAGATCCTAAGCCACTGAGCCGTCCCTCACCCGGCTCGTTACACTCGCCACCCTCTCCCGCTTGCGGGAGAGGGAAGGGGCCCATCGCTAAGCG
>DASPPM010000188.1:0-9798 GCA_035625535.1 Alphaproteobacteria bacterium | reverse complement strand
CGAAGCGCGCGGGCAAGGTGTGGCGGATGTCATCATCGCGAGACTGGCGGCGGAGGCATCGGATGCCGGCCTGACCGTGTTGCGGCTGGAGACCGGAACGCGCCAGCTCGCGGCCCTTCGCTTCTATCGACGCTGCGGGTTCCAGCCATGCGGAGTATTTGAACCCTATTCGTCCATGAATCCGCACGCCATTGCAACCAGCATTTTTCTCGAGAAGCGACTTTCTCCCTTGTGAGACGCCGTTTACTCGAGCTGCGTCACACGCCCGCACGTGAGTTGCTCGGCGCCGCCTCGAGAGCGGCCCTCAAGCCTTGTAGGGGATCACGCCCGTCGCCCGCGGGTCGTCGATCGTCCTCGTCTCCTGCCGGTAGGCGACGAGACCCGCCTTCTGGTAGGTCCGCAGCGCGCGGGGATGGTCGAGGTTGCAGGTGTGGACCCAGAGCCGGCGCGGGCGGTAGCGCCAGGCGGTGTCGATCGTCCAGTCGAGGAGATAGCCGCCGAGGCCCGCGCCGATGAAATCGGGCACGAGGCCGAGATAGGCGATCTCGATCTCGTCGTCCGTGCGCCGGTCGAGCTCGGCGTAGCCGGCGGGGACGCCGCCCGCGTAAAGCACGTAGATCTCGACGCGTGCGTCGTGGATCACGGCCGCGAGGGCGGCGTCGTCCATGAGGCGCCGCTCGTACCAGAGCCACGGCTCGCCGACCGTGTCGTAAAGATAGCGGTAGAAATGCACCGGCATCGCCTCGGCGCGCAAAAGGGCGAGCTTGCGCTTGGGTGCCCGGTGCGGTGCGCGCGTAGGCGCTGCCCGCATCTCGAGATAGGTGACGATGAGCTCGAGCTTGCCGTCGGACCGTGGCGGCGGGATGGCGGGCATAGGCGCTCGCTCAGGCCTCGGGCGGGATGAGCCAGCGTTGCAAGACGGCGACGGGCGAGCGCTCGTAGCCGAGCCGCTCATAGAAGCTCGTGGCGGCGAGGTTGCCCGGGCGCACGAGGAGCTGCACCTTGCGCACGCCGAGCCCCTTGAGCCACTCCTCGGCGTGACGCACGATCAGGCGGCCGAGCCCGCCCTTGCGCAGCCGGGGTGCCACGGCGACGTAGTAAAGCCAGCCGCGGTGGCCGTCGTGGCCGGCCATGGCACTTGCGATCACGCGGCCTTGCTCGTCCTCGCCGACGAAGACCTCGCCGTGAGCGCTCGCGCGGCAGAAGGCGATGTCTTGCGCCGGGTCGTTATAGGGGACGACGAGACCGCACGCGCGCCAGAGCGCCGTGATTGCCTCGAGGTCGCCCGCGCGGTAAGGGCGGATGCGCAACACCGCGGCTCAGCTCGCCGCACCGGACGCGGCGCCCGCCTCGACCGGCGTGTCGCTGCGCGCACCCCATTCGCTCCACGAGCCGTCGTAGACGGCCACGTCCGCGTGGCCGAGGAGGAAGAGGCCGAGCGCCAAGAGCGAGGCCGTGACGCCGGAGCCGCAGCTGGTGACGACCGGGCGCCGCATGTCGACGCCGCTCTCCTTAAAGAGTCGCGCGAGATCGTCGGCAGGCCGCATAGTACCCGAGGCGGCATCGATGAGAAGGTCATAGGGCAGGTTGAGGCTGCGCGGGATATGGCCGCCGCGCAGGCCCTCGCGCGGCTCGGGCTCGGTGCCGGCAAAGCGGCCGCGCGAGCGGGCGTCGAGCACCTGCTCGCGCGCGTTCGCGATGTTGCGTTTCACCTCCTCGAGGTCGCGCACGAGGGCGTGGTTGAAGCGCGGAGTGAAATGCCGCTCGCGCGGCGTCGGCTTGTCGCTCTCGACGGGACGGGCCTCCTTGAGCCATTTCCTCAAGCCGCCGTCGAGGACCGCCGTGTCGTCGTGCCCGAAGACGCGGAACGTCCACCACACGCGCGCGGCACTCGCCATCACGCCGCCATCGTAGACGACAATGCGGTTGCCGTCGCCGAGCCCCATCTTGCGCACGCGTGTGGCGAATTTCTCGGCGCTCGGCAGCATGTGGGGCAGGGGGCTCGAGGTATCGGCGATGTCGTCGATGTCGAAGAAGACGGCACCCGGAATGTGCTGCTTCGCATACTCCGCCTTGGCATCGCGCTTGAGCGTCGGCAAATACCACGAGGCGTCGACCACCCGCACGTCCGGTGCGGAGAGATGGCGGGCGAGCCACTCGGTCGTGACGAGCGCCTCCTTGTTCACGTATTCCATGGCGTTTCCTCGCGATTGTCTTATTTCCCGGGCCGGGTCAGGCAAGCCAGCCCGGTACCGGCAATTTCTTAGAGCGCAGGAACTCGGGATTGAACAGCTTGCTTTGGTAGCGCGTGCCGTAGTCGCAGAGAATGGTCACGACGGTATGGCCCGGGCCGAGCTCGCGGGCGAGTCTGATGGCGCCCGCGACATTGATGCCGGTGGAGCCGCCCACGCACAGCCCCTCGTCCTTGAGCAGCGAGAAGATGAGGGGAAGCGCCTCCTCGTCGGGCACCTGGCAGGGGAAGTCGATCGGCGCGCCCTCGATGTTCTTGGTGATGCGGCCCTGGCCGATGCCCTCCGTGATCGAGCTGCCCTCCACCTTGATGGCGCCGAACTTGAACCAATTGTAGTTGGTCGAGCCCAACGGGTCCGCCAGCCCGATCATGACCTTCGCCTTGCGCTCCTTGAGGAAATTCGCGACGCCTGCGAGCGTGCCGCCGGTGCCGGCCGAGCAGATGAAGCCGTCCACCTCGCCCTCGGTCTGCTCCCAGATCTCCGGCCCGGTCGTCTCGTAATGTCCGCGCCGGTTGGCGATGTTGTCGAACTGATTGGCCCAGATGGCGCCATTCGGCTCGCGCTTGGCGAGCTCGTTCGCCATGCGCTCGGAAACGTGCACGTAATTGCCGGGATCCTTGTAAGGGACGGCGGGTACCAAGTGAAGCTCGGCACCGCAGAGCCGCAGCATGTCCTTCTTCTCCTGGCTCTGCGTCTCCGGCATGACGATCACGGTGCGGTAGCCTCGCGCGTTGCCGACGAGCGCCAGGCCGATGCCGGTGTTGCCCGCGGTACCCTCGACGATGACACCCCCTGGGCGCAAGGTGCCGCGCGCTTCGGCGTCCTTGATGATGGCGAGCGCCGCCCGGTCCTTGACCGAGCCGCCCGGATTGAGGAACTCGGCCTTGCCGAGGATGGTGCAGCCGGTCAACTCGGAGGCGTGGCGCAGCTTGATGAGCGGGGTGTTTCCGATGCTCCCGACGAAGCCGTCTCGGATTTGCATGGGGACCTTCACCGGGCCGTTTCCTCTCTCGGCACAGTAGCCAGAGCATCTCCGCCGATCAAGCTGCGGCCGCGAGGTGTGCGGCCGTCGCCTTGACGGGTTCCGGCCCGGGCCTCGGCGCGCTATACTGGGAGGTTGCGGGCAAAAGGACGCGTACTATGCACACGATCGATCTCAGCCGCTGGCGGCACGAGCACGTTTTCCTCGGCCGCTCGCATCGCCAGAACGAGCGCAAGGCCTGGGCGGTGATCGGCCTCACCGCCACCATGATGGTGGTCGAGCTCGTGGCGGGCTCGCTTTACGGCTCGATGGCGCTCCTTGCCGACGGCTGGCACATGGCGACGCACGTGGGGGCGCTCGGCATCACGGCCCTCGCCTACTATTATGCGCGCCGGCACGCGAGCGACCCCGCCTTCTCCTTCGGCACCGGCAAATTCGGCGATCTCGCCGGCTTCTCGAGCGCCATGATCCTCGCCGTCATCTCTTTGATCATCGCCTATCAGTCGGTGACACGCCTTTTCGCGCCCGTCACCATCTCCTTTGACGAGGCGATCCTCGTGGCCTCGGTCGGCCTCTGCGTCAATCTCCTGAGCGCTTATCTGCTGCACGAGCGCTTGGAGGGCCGAGACGACCACGACCGCCACGGGCATGAGGCGCATGCCGCTCACCAGCACGGACCCTCTCATGGCTATCGCCATGATCATGATCACGCCCAGCATCGCGACTACAACATTCGCTCGGCCCACCTCCACGTGCTCGCCGACGGGCTCACTTCGTTCCTTGCGGTCATTGCGCTGGTGACCGGGCGCAATTACGGCTGGGTCTGGATGGATCCGATGATGGGCATCGTCGGCTCCATCGTGATCGCGCGCTGGTCTTACGGGCTCATCCGTGACTCCGCGAAGGTCCTGCTCGATGCCCAGGCGAGCCCCGAGCTCGCCGCCGAGATACGCCGCGCGGTCGAGGCGGGCAGTGACGACCGCGTCGCCGACCTCCATCTCTGGCGCTTGGGCCCCGGCCATTTCGGGGCCATCGTCTCGATCGTGAGCGATCGCCCGCGCCCCGCGTCCGAGTTCAAGAGCAGGCTCGCGCACCGGCGCGAGCTCGCGCACCTGACCATTGAGGTCAATGCCTGTCCGACCCACCATGCGTCGTGAGGAGTGACCCGCGTGTTGCGGCAAGCTGGGCTTTGCCTGGCGCTGCTGGCGCTTCTCTCGGCGGTCGGCTGCGCGCGTTCCCATCCCGACACTCCGCCGCACCGCGCCATCTTCAGCCCGAACGGCGAGCCGCTTTCCGGCGGGCCGCTCGGCTTTCCTAAATGCGAGACGGCGATGGGCGGCTGGTTCGACCGCCTCGACAGCGCCCACAAGGGTGCGATCGACCGCGCGACCTTCCTTGCCGATGCGCGGCGCCAGTTCAAGGCGATGGATCTCAACGGCGACGGCGTCCTCACGGCCGACGTGCTTCTGCGCTACCGCGAGCCCTACTCGGTCGGCGTGGCAGCGCAACAGGCCGCGCGCGACAACGAGAGCGACAGCGACAAGACGGGACAACCTGGCCACATGAAGAAGCCGGGCTCGGGCCGAACAGGCGCCAGCGGCGTCGACATCGCGCGCGACGTCCCCGATCCGGTGATGTCCGCGGATACGAGCCTGCGCTTGCAGGTCACCGAGCCGGATTTCCTGCAGCACGCCGGCAAGGTCTTCGATTCCCTCAATGCGAGCCACGACGGGCAGCTCAGCCGCGCGCAAGCGCTGCAATGGTGCAGCATCACCGCGCCACCCCCGAGCAGCGGTGGCTTTCTTGGCATCTTCTGACGCGCGCGCCGCTGTCTCAGCTCCAGCGTTGGCGCAACGCCTGATGCTCGAGCTCGAGCCAGAGCAGCGCGTTGACGGTGATCGAGTCCTGGATGTCGTCGTTCTTGCGCCGCAGGGCGAAGGCCTCGGCCACGGGGAGGACGATGACGCGGATGTCCTCCTGCTCGCGGCCGATGCCGTGGACGCCGCCTGCGCTCGAGGCATCGACGCGGCCGCAAAAGAGCGCAACCGTCTCGGAGCACGCGCCCGGCGAGGTCAAGTAGGTCGTGATGGGGACGAGGTCGGTGATGGTGACTCCCGCCTCCTCGACCGCCTCCCGGCGCACGGTCACCTCGGCATTCTCGTCGGGATCGACGATGCCCGCCACGATCTCTGTGATCCACGGGCCGCGTCCGGCGCCGAAGGCGCCCATGCGGAACTGCCGGATCAGGACCACGGCATCGAGGCGCGGATCGTAGAGCAGCACGCCGGCGGCCGCGCCTCGCACGAAGAGCTCGCGCTCGATGACCCCGCTCCAGCCGCCGGCGTGGAGCCGGTGCCTGAGCGTGAAGCGCTCGAGACTGAAGAAGCCCTGATAGAGCCACTCGTGCGAAAGAATCTCGACATCGTCCCTGGTCATCCTTGTCCTCGTCGGCTGGGGCGCGCCATATTAACCGTGCGCTCCGCAAAGCACAGCCTGCCGTGATCGCTCGGCAAGGCCGAGGTGCATCGAGCGGCAGCGCGCGAGGGGAGGGCGCCATGGCAAGACGAGCCGAACGCGTCGATTTTGAGGGCAGCGGCGGCCAGCGTCTCGCGGCCCTTCTCGAGCTGCCGGCGACGCCGCCGCGCGCTTATGCGCTCTTCGCCCATTGTTTCACCTGCTCGAAGGACATCTTCGCCGCGGCGCGCATCGCAGGCGGCCTCGCCGAGCGCGGCTTTGCCGTGCTGCGTTTCGATTTCACCGGTCTCGGCGCGAGCGAGGGCGAGTTCGCCAACACCAATTTCTCCTCGAACCTCGGCGATCTCGTCGCCGCGGCCGATTTTCTGCGCGAGCACCACGCGGCGCCGAAGCTCCTCATCGGCCACAGCCTGGGCGGTGCCGCCGTCCTCGCCGCGGCCGCCCGCGTGCCGGAGGCGACCGCGGTCGCGACCATCGCGGCACCCGCGGAGCCCGACCATGTGAGACAGCTCTTGGGCGCGCGCGCCGCCGAGATCGAGGCCGCGGGGGAGGCGGAGGTCTCGATCGGCGGCCGGCCCTTCCGCATCAAGCGGCAGTTCCTCGAGGACATCGCACGGCACCGCCTCGAGGATGCCATCCGCGACTTGCGCAAGGCGCTCATCATCTTTCACGCGCCGCGCGACGAAATCGTGGGCATCGAGAACGCGACGCGCATCTTCGAGGCGGCGCGCCACCCCAAGAGCTTCGTCTCCCTCGACCAGGCGGACCATCTCTTGCGCCGGCGCGAGGATGCCGAATTCGTGGCCGAGGTGCTCGCCGCTTGGGCCCAGCGCTACGTGGGCGCCGCGCAAGGAGCTTCATTGCCGGCCGTAGAGCCGTCGCGCCCCGGCGAAGTCGTGGTGGCCGAGACGCGCGAAGGGCGCTTTAGCGAAGCGATCGCGGTCGGCCGCCATCGGCTCGCCGCCGACGAGCCCGAGGCCGCGGGCGGCAACGACCGCGGCCCCGGGCCTTACGATTATCTCCTGGCCGCCCTCGGTGCCTGCACCGCGATGACCCTCCGGCTCTATGCCGAGCGCAAGGGCCTGCCGCTCGCGCGCACGATCGTGCGCTTGAGCCACCGCAAGATCCACGCCGAGGACTGCGCCGAGTGCGAGACCAAGGAGGGCATGCTCGACCGCATCGAGCGCCTGATCGAGCTCGAGGGCCCGCTCGACGACGCCGGGCGCCGGCGCCTCTTGGAGATCGCCGACAAATGCCCCGTGCACCGCACGCTCACCTCCGAGATCAGCATCGTGACGACGCTCGCCCCCGGCGGCGGTGCTGCATGACGGTGGCCGGCGTGACGAGCTCAGCACCCGGTTCGGTTGTCGAGTTCTATTTCGGCCTGGGCAGCCGATATTCCTATCTTGCGGCGAGCCAGTTGACCGCACTCGCCGCCGCGACAGGCACCGCGTTCGACTGGCTACCCGTGGACAGCGCCAAGCTCATCGAGGCGCGGGGCGACAATCCCTTCAAGGCGGGGAAAGCCGCGGGGCAATACGACTGGGACTACAGGCGGCGCGATGCCGAGGCGTGGGCGGAGTATTACGGCATTGCCTTCCGTGAGCCGCACGGGCGTCTGGCACTCGACCCTGAGCTCTTGTCGCGGGCCGCCGTCACGGCGCGGCGCTTAGGTGCGGTCGAGGGATACGCGCGCGCATTGTTCGCGGCGATCTTCGTTGAAGAGCGAACGCGGATCGACGGCGCAGTTTGCGCGGAGCTGGCCGAGCGAGCCGGTCTCGATCGCGCCCGCTTCGAGGCGGAGCTTGACAGCCGCGCGAGCAGGGCCGAGCAAGAGCGCATCTTGCGCCAAGCGCTGGCACGCGGGGCCTTCGGGGTCCCGACCTTTATCGCGGACGGCCGGCTCTTTTGGGGCAATGACCGGCTGGTGCTGCTGCGCCATCATCTCATGCGCGAAGGGAGGACAGGATGAAAGCCGTGGGCTACTACCGCTCCTTGCCGATCAGCGAGGCGAAGTCGCTCCTCGACCTCGAGCTCGAGAAGCCGGCGCCGATCGGCCGCGACCTTCTCGTCAAGATCGAAGCCGTGTCGGTCAACCCGGTCGATACCAAGGTGCGACTGCGCGCCCAGCCCGAGCCGGGCAAGGCCAAGGTGCTCGGCTTCGACGGCGCCGGCACGGTCGAGGCCGTGGGGCCGGGCTCAAGCCTCTTCAAGCCCGGCGACAAGGTCTGGTACGCCGGCAGCATTCTGCGCCAGGGGACCAACGCCGAGTACCATCTCGTCGACGAGCGCATTGCGGGCGCCATGCCGAAGCGCCTCTCCTTCGCCGAGGCCGCGGCCCTTCCCCTCACCGCGATCACCGCCTGGGAGATGCTGTTCGACCGCTTCGGCATCCGCATCGGCAAGCCCGCCGCGGCGGGTGCGCTTCTCATCATCGGAGGTGCTGGCGGCGTCGGCTCGATCGCCATCCAACTGGCGCGCCGGCTCACCGGGCTTGCGGTCATCGCCACGGCCTCGCGACCCGAGACCAGGGCCTGGTGCCTCGAGCTCGGCGCGCACCACGTCGTCGATCATGGCCAGCCCCTCGCCCCGCAGCTCGCGGCTCTCGGGTTTCCGAGCGTCGAGCACGTCTTCGGCGTCACGGCGACCGACCGGCACCTCGCGGAGATCGTCGAGATCACCGCACCGCAGGGCAAGTTCGGTCTGATCGACGACCCTAAGTCCCTCGATGCGCTGCCCTTCAAGCGCAAGGCCGTGTCCATTCACTGGGAGGCGATGTTCGCGCGCTCGAGCTTCGAGACGCCCGATATGATCGCCCAACACCGCCTGCTCAACGAGGTTTCCGCCCTTGTCGACGACGGCTTGATCCGCACGACCGCGACCGAGGCGATGGGCCGGATCGATGCCGCGACGCTCAGGAAGGCGCATGCGCTCATCGAGAGCGGCCGCGCGCGCGGCAAGGTCGTGCTCGCGGGATTCTAAGAGGCGGGGTCCGTCTCCGCTCAATGGAAGTCGCGCGAGGGATAGAGCTGCCGTTCGGGCGCCGCCGCGCGCGCGCCCTCGAGGGGGGTCATGAGGTCCCTCAAATGGTGTGAGAGATCGGCTAAGTGCTCGGCGATGACGTGGATGACGATGCCTTCGCGTTGCAGCCGTCCCGTCGCCGCCATGAGACGGGAGGCGAGCACCACCCGGTGGAAGCGCTCGAAGATATCGGGCCAGATGATGACGTTGGCGGGGCCGCTCTCGTCCTCGAGGGTTGCGAAGATGACGCCTCTCGCACTCCCCGGCCGCTGGCGCACGAGCACCAAGCCCGCGACCGTGACCCGCTTGCCGTCGGCCGTCGTCGCGAGCTCGGCGTGGGGGGTAACGCCGTCCCGCGCCAGACGCTCGCGCAGGAGCGCCAGGGGATGGGTCTTGAGCGAGAGCCTGAGCGTCGCGTAATCCGCGGCCACCTCCTCGCCGAGGGCCGCCGGCGGCAAAGTCACCTCCGGCTCGGGCGCGAGCGTGCGCAGCGCGGCCGCGGCGAAGAGGGGAAGCGGCGCCTCGTCGAGCGCCTGCACGGCCCAGAGTGCTGCGCGCCGGTCGAGCCCGAGCGAGCCCATGGCATCGGCCTCTGCCAGGCGCTCGAGTGCCGCCGGGCCGAGGCGCGCGCGCCGCTGCAGCGCCGCGGCGTCGCCATAGCCGCCCTCGCGCCGGGCGACGAGACGCGCGATGTCGGCCTCCCTGAGACCCTTGACCTGGCGGAAGCCGAGGCGGAGGGCGAGGGTGTCACGCCTTTCCCCCTCACCCTTTGACGCCGGCCGAACATGCCACTGGCATGTTCGGGCCAAGCGTCCAGTGGACGCTTGGCAGGCGTCAAACGGGTAGGGCTCGGCTTCGCCTCGCCAACCCTGCGCAACCCTCTCCCCCTTCGAGGGGGAGAGGGTAGGGTGAGGGGGCTTGAGCTCGGTCTCCTCCAGCGTGCAGTCCCACAGGCTGTGGTTCACGTCCGGGGGGCGCACCTCGACCCCGTGCTCGCGCGCGTCGCGCACGAGCTGCGCGGGCGCGTAGAAGCCGAGCGGCTGGGCGTTGAGCATCGCCGCGGCGAAC
>DASPPM010000187.1:0-5117 GCA_035625535.1 Alphaproteobacteria bacterium | reverse complement strand
CGCCGCCATCCCCCAAGCCACAAAATATCCGTGCCGGGCCCAAATACGGCGCCCGCGTGCGCCTATGCCGCTTTTTTTGGTCGATTGTTGCTAGTGTACCGATTCGCAATTTCGATTCATCCGGAAAAAAACCGTCATTGCGAGCGCAGCGAAGCAATCCAGGGCGCTTGAAGCCAAGAAATCTCTGGATTGCTTCGGTGCCCTTCGGGCACCTCGCAATGACCAGCCTGTTCCGAATGTCGCAAATTTCCAGATCAGGACACTAGTCCGCCCTATTCACGACGTCGATAATTCCAGGTTGGCGGATGTAGGGTAGTCGTAGCATCGCCGTCTTGCAGCAAAAGGCGCTCGGAGCTGACTCCGCGCCCGGCAAAAATACCGGGAAAAGACCGCGACGGCGGGAGAAGACCCGAGCGTAAAGCTGCCCGCCTATTGCCCTTGCCGCAGCCGCTTCACGAAGTCGACGAGGCCGGTCTGGCGCTCGCGCCGCAGGCGCTCGGCCAGGAGGATGGCCCGCACCTTGGCGACGCTCTCCTCGACCTCGAGGTTGACCACGATGTAGTCGTACTCGGGCCAGTGGCTCATCTCGTCCGCCGCCCTCGCCATGCGCGAGGCCACCACCTGGGCGCTGTCCTGGGCGCGGCTCTTGAGCCGGCGCTCGAGCTCGGCCGTCGTCGGCGGCAGGATGAACACGGCCACGAGATCGGTGCGCGCACCCTGGGCGAGCTGCTGCGTGCCCTGCCAGTCGATGTCGAAGAGCACGTCGCGCCCCGCCGCGAGGGCTGCCTCAACCGGCCTCTTCGGCGTGCCGTAATAGTGACCGAACACCTTGGCGTGCTCGAGGAGCTCGCCGCGGTTCACCATCTCGCCGAATTCGCTCGCGTCGACGAAACGATAATCGATACCCTGGACCTCGCCGCGCCGGCGCGGGCGCGTGGTGACGGACACCGACATCGCGAGGTTCGGCTCGCGCTCGAGCAGCTTGCGCGCGATCGTCGTCTTGCCCGCGCCCGAAGGGGAGGAGAGCACCAGCATGAGGCCTCGGCGCTTGATGTCCTGGTCCGGCATGGCGGCTTATTCGATGTTCTGGATCTGCTCCCGCAATTGCTCGATGACCGCCTTGAGCTCGAGCCCGAGCCGCGTGAGCGCCACGTCCGCCGCCTTCGAGCAAAGCGTGTTGGCCTCGCGGTTGAACTCCTGGCAGAGGAAATCGAGCCGGCGCCCCACCGGGTCAACTGCAGCGAGCAATTCACGCGCGGCGACGATATGGGCCTTCAGGCGGTCGAGCTCCTCGCGCACGTCGGCCTTGGCGGCGATCAGAGCCGCCTCCTGGGCGAGGCGCTCCTCGGAGAGCTGGGGCTCCGCGGCAAGCAGCGTTGCCACCTGCTCCTTGATGCGGGCGGCAACCGCAGGCGGGCTGAGGGCCGCGAGGGCCTCGGCGTCGCCAGTGAGGCGCGCGATCTCTTCGAGCTGCCTCGCGAGCGACTTTGCCAGTTGGCCGCCCTCGGCCGCCCGCGCCGCGGCGAGCGCCTCGAGCGCCGTCTCGAAGCTCGCCATGATCTTGGCGCTGCGCGCGTCCGCCGCCGCCTCGCCTTCCGACTCCTCGACCTGCTCGACCACGCCTCGCACGGTCAGAAGCGTGTCGAGGCGGGGAGGCTCAGGGGCGATCCGTCCGGCATAGTCCTCGTGGAGCCCCAAGAGCCGCTCGATCAGCTCCCGGTTGACGCGCCAAACGGCCCCCGCCCCCGCCCGGCTCAATTGCAGCGAGGCCGTGAGCGAGCCGCGCTTCACGTAGCGGTTCACCAGGCCGCGCGCGGCGACCTCGAGCCGATCCATGCCCAAGGGCAGACGAAAGCGGATGTCGAGCGTCCGGCCATTGACGCTCTTGACCTCCCAGGTCCAGCTCAGCGCCTCGTCGTGGCCGACGGCACGAGCGTAGCCCGTCATGCTCGAAATGGACACGCAGCCCCTTTAACTTGTAGATCAGGCCCGATTGCGCCCACTATATCTATCTGGCCGGGTACCCAGCAACAAGGCCGCATTGACGATCTCGCGGGAGAGCTCGAAAGATGCCGCGCCATATCCTCATCACCGGAGGCAGCAGCGGCCTGGGTGCTGCCTTGGCCCAGGCTTATGCCGGCCCCGGCGTGCGGCTTGCGCTCAGCGGCCGCGACGCGGCCCGGCTCGAGGTGGCAGCCGCGCGCTGCCGCGCCAAGGGGGCCGAGGTGGCGACGGCCCAACTCGATGTCTGCGCTGCGCCGGCCATGGCCGAATGGATGCGGAGAGAGGACGCCGCCGAGCCGCTCGATCTCGTGATCGCCAACGCCGGCGTCTCGCTCGGCCAAGGCCAGGGCGGCGAGCGCGCCGAGCGCGTGCGCCGCACTTTCGCCGTCAATCTGATGGGCGTCGTCAACACGGTCGAGCCCGCCATCGCGCTCATGGCGCCGCGCGGCCGCGGACAGATCGCGATCATGAGCTCGCTCGCCGGCTTGCGCGGCCTGCCGAGCGCTGCCGCCTACTCGGCGAGCAAGGCGGCGGTCAAGGCCTATGGCGAGGCGCTGCGCGGCGAGCTTCAGCCGGTCGGCATCGCTGTCTCGGTGATCTGCCCGGGCTTCGTCAGGAGCCGCATGACCGAGGCCAATGATTTCCCCATGCCGTTCCTGATGGAGGCCGAGGATGCTGCGGCCATCATCAGGCGCGGCCTGGCGCGCAATAGAGCGCGCATCGCCTTTCCCTTCCCGCTCTATGCGGCGATGTGGCTGCTCGCAGCGCTCCCGCACGCGCTCACCGACCGCTGGCTCGCGCGCCTGCCGAAGAAGCCGTAGAAGCGGCCCCTATTCGGCCTTCTGCCCCTGCGCGCCGCCCTGCGTCTGCCGCAGGCGCGCGACGTTGCGGTTGTGCTCGGCGAGCGTCTTCGCGAAGACATGGCCGCCGTTGCCTTCCGCCACGAAATAGAGGTCGTCTCCCGCGGCAGGATGAAGGACCGCGCTGAGGGACGCCTTGCCCGGATTGCCGATCGGCGTCGGCGGCAGGCCCTCCACGAGATAGGTGTTGTAGCGGCTTCCCGTGTCGAGATCGGCATGCGTGAGTGCGCGTCCAAGCGCGCCCTTGCCGTGCGTGAGCGCATAGACCACGGTCGGGTCCGACTGCAGGCGCATGCGGTGGCGCAAGCGATTGAGGAACACCTCGGCGATGCGCGGCCGCTCTTCCGGCTTGGCGGTCTCCTTCTCGACGATCGAGGCCAGCACGAGCGCCTCCTCCGGCGTCTCCAACGGGAGAGCCGGCGCGCGCGCCTGCCAGAGCGCCTCGAGCGTCTCGCTCATCGCCTTCTGCATGCGCCGCACCATGGCGTCGCGGCTGTCGCCCCAGGAGAAGCTGTAGGTTTCCGGCAGCAGGCTGCCTTCGGCGGGCGTCTCCTTGACGGCGCCTTCGAGCCCGTCGGCATGCTCGATCTCTTCGAGCGCCTGCGCGCTGGTGATGCCCTCCGCAATAGTGAGCCGCCGCACCACGGGTTTGGCGTAGATGAGGATCTCCATTGCCGCCTCGGCGCTCGCATGCGCGGGGAACTCGTACTCGCCTGCGCGCAAGGCCCGGTGATTGCGCAGGAGATGCACGCCAATGGTGAAGATGCGCGGGTCGCGGATCACTCCGCCTTCCGCGAGGCGGCGGCCGATGCCTTCCACGCTCAGGCCCTTGGGGATGACGAGCGCAGTCGCGCGCTCGAGCGGCCCCGGGGAGGTGAACTCAACATAACCCCAGATCAGCACGGCCAAGGCAAGAAGTATTAAGAGAGCGAGCCCCCCGATGCAAAGGACGAGCCGACGCATGGCGAAAGTCCGCGCGGCACTCAGGGGGCAGGGCCGAAGATCAACGACGCGTTGGTGCCGCCGAAGCCGAAGGAGTTCGAAAGGACATATTTGATCGGGCGCTTCCTCGCCTGGTGCGGGACCAGATCGATGTCGCAGCCCTCTGACGGATTGTCGAGATTTCGCGTCGGGGGCGCGACGCCGTCGCGCATCGCGAGAATCGAGAAGATCGCCTCGACGCTGCCTGCGGCCCCCAGGAGATGGCCGATCGCCGATTTCGTGGAGGACATGCTGAGCTTATAGGCTTGCGCGCCGAAAAGGCGCTTGACGGCACCGAGCTCGATCTCGTCGCCAAGCGGCGTCGAGGTGCCGTGCGCATTGATGTAATCGATCGCTTCAGGACCGAGCTTGGCGCTCTTGAGCGCGTTGCGCATGGAGCGGAAGGCGCCGCTGCCGTCGGGCGTGGGCGCCGTGATGTGATACGCATCGCCGGACAGGCCGTAGCCCAGTACCTCGCCGTAGATCTTGGCGCCTCGCTTCATGGCATGCTCGCGCTCCTCGAGGACGACGATGCCGGCCCCCTCGCCCATCACGAACCCGTCGCGGTCCTTGTCCCACGGCCGCGAGGCGGCGGGCGGGTTGTCGTTGAAGGCGGTCGACAGCGCGCGCGCCGCGGCAAATCCCGCGACGCCGATGCGGCATATCGCGGCCTCGGTTCCGCCCGCCACCATGACGTCGGCGTCGCCGAGCTGGATGAGCCGCGTCGCGTCGCCGATGGCGTGCGCTCCCGTCGAGCAGGCGGTCACCACGGAATGGTTCGGCCCCTTGAAGCCGAAGCGGATCGAGACATGGCCCGAGGCGAGATTGATGAGGCAGGCGGGAATGAAAAACGGGCTGAGCCGGCGCGGGCCCTTCTCCTTGATGAGGACTGCGCCATCCGCGATCCCCTCGAGCCCGCCGATGCCGGACCCGATCATGACGCCGGTGCGTTCGCGCGCTTCCTCGTCGCTCGGCATCCAGCCGGAATCCTCGACCGCCTGGACCGTGGCCGCCATCGCGTAGACGATGAAGGGCTCGACCTTGCGCTGGTCCTTGGGCGGCATCCAGTCGTCGGCGTTGAAATAGCCGGCCGCCGTCTCGCCCTGCGGCACCTGTGCTGCGACCTTGCACGGCAGATCGGAGACGTCGAAGCTCTGGATCGCGCGGATCCCCGACTCGCCGTCGACGAGACGCCGCCACACCGCGTTCACGCCGCAGCCGAGCGGTGTGACGAGGCCCAAGCCGGTGACGACGACACGTCTCATGGGGACC
>DASPPM010000186.1:0-2443 GCA_035625535.1 Alphaproteobacteria bacterium | reverse complement strand
CGGCCTCGGCTTCGACGTCTTCGGTTTCGCCGCGATCAGCCTCGCGATCGGCTGCCTGCAGCTCTTCCTCGACCGCGGCGAGCTCAAGGACTGGTTCGGCTCGACCGAGATCGTCGTCGAGGCCGCACTTTCAGGCCTCTTCCTCTACATCTTCCTCGTCCATACCTTCATGGCCGAGCGGCCTTTCATCAGCCCCAGCCTGTTCGCCGACCGCAATTTCTCGGTGAGCCTGCTGGTCGTCTTCGTCATCGGCGTGATCCTCTATTCGACCTTGGCGCTCCTGCCGCCGTTTCTGCAGAACCTGCTCGACTATCCCGTGGTCACTACCGGTTTCGTGATCGCTCCGCGCGGTATCGGCACCATGATCGCCATGATGCTCGTCGGGCGCATCATCGGCCGCGTCGATGCGCGCGTGCTGCTCGGCATTGGCTTCGCGCTCGCGGCCGTGTCGCTCTACTGGATGGCCAGCTTCTCCCTCGATGTCGGCATCAGGGATATCGTCATAAGCGGCCTCGTCCAGGGCATCGGCCTCGGTTTCATTTGGGTGCCGGTGACGGCGGTCGCCTTCTCTACGCTCGAGCCTTCGCGCCGGACCGAGGCGGCGGGCATGTTCAGCCTCCTGCGCAACATCGGCGCGTCTGCCGGCATTTCGATCGTCACCGCCCTCCTCGACCGCAGCACCCAAGTCAACCACGAGCAGATCGGCTCCTTCATCACGCCCTACAACCTGTCGATGAGATCGCCGGAGATCGAGCGCGTGTGGGACATCCACAATCAGGTCAAGGCCGCGGCCCTCGACGCTGAGGTCACGCGGCAGGCCGCCATGATCGGCTATATCAACGACTATAAGATGATGACGGTGCTGGCCATCGTCTCGATCGCGCTCGTGTTTCTTCTTGCCAATCCCAGGCAGAAAGAAGTGGCGAAGGAAGCTCCGGCCGCGATCGAGTAGGGCTCGGCGCGGGAGCATACGCGGTCTAAGCACGGAATCCGGATCAGGCTCCGCTGCCGCCGAGTGCCGCGCCGAACGCCAATCCGAAGAGGGCCACCTGGCTCATAAAGGGGAACTCGCCTCTCTTGAAGGCGGCGATGGCTTGGGCGCAACTCATGAGCACGAGCTCGGCCTCCTCGAGGTCGCCCGAGTCCGCCGCCGCGACCCTGCGGCAGCCGCTCGCGCGGAAGAAGTGGGCGGTCTGGCAACGGTGATTGGCGTTGGTGATGAAGCTGCCGAGCGGCTGCCACGCGGCCGCCTCGTAGCCGGTCTCCTCGAGGAGCTCCCGCTTGGCCGCCGCGAGCGGCGCCTCGCCGGGCGCGAGATGGCCGCCGGGGGCCGCAAGACATACGCGCTTGGCGCCATGGCGATAGGCTCTCAGCACCAGGATGCGCCCCTCCTCGGTCTCGGCGAAGATGCTGGCGAAGTCGGGCAACGCGAGCTGGTAGAAATTCTCCACGATGCGGCCGTCGGGGAGCTCGATGCGCTGGGCGCTCACCTTGAGGAAGGGGGAGGCGTCGAGCAGCTCCCGCTCGCCACGCACCTTCCATTTGCTGAGATGCCGCTTGCTCATCTGACACCCTCCGGCTCGCGAGCGACCACAAGCGCCTGCAGCTCGCGCCACGACGGCTCGTCCGTTGCCACGAGGACGCGTTTCTCGCTCACGGCCGGGTCGTAGGCCGAGCCGTCGAGGAAGCGCGCAATGCCGCCTGCCTCGCTCGCGATGAGCACGCCCGCGGCGTGGTCCCAGGGAAGCGAGCGCGAGGACAGCATGAAATGGCGCCGCCCCTTGGCGAAATCGATGTACTCGACGCCGCCGCAGAGGCGGTTGGCGAGGCCGCCGATGCGGCCGCTCTCACTGAGCGCGCGCTCGGCCAAGACATTGCCGGCGCCCGCCCCGTAGGCCGAGCCGATCATGCGGGAAAGCGCCACCCCCCTCGCGGCGGAAAGCCGCTTGCCGTCCGACCACGCCCCGTGGCCGCGCACGGCCGCCACCGTCTCGTCCGCGAGCGGATCGTGAATCCAGCCCGCCTCCGTGCTGCCGTGGACGATGAGCGCTACGATCGAGGCGAACCCCGCCCGGCCGTGCGCAAAGTTGATCGTGCCGTCGATGGGGTCGAGCACCCAAAGCGGCTTCTCCTCGCCGAGCCGGCGCATGAGTGCGGGGTCCGCCGCCACCGCCTCCTCGCCGAGCACCGCCGTGCCCGGGTAGGCGGCGAGCAGGCGCTCGCCGAGCACGCGCTCGCATTCGACGTCCGCGAGGGTGACGAAGTCGTTGGGCCCCTTCTCGCGCACCTCCGCCTTCTCGAGCGCGCGAAAGTGCCGCAGCACCGTCTCGTTCGCGACCTCGCGAATGATTGCGCCGACGCGCTCCCGCCCGCGCTCTCCGATCTCCCCGATCTCCATGCCCTTCACCAGAGGCCCCTATCGCAGTCTCAGCGGAAAGGCTGT
>DASPPM010000185.1:0-15629 GCA_035625535.1 Alphaproteobacteria bacterium | reverse complement strand
TTAAGCGGTAGGCCTCTGCCCAGGCCTCTTTGCGGGCCAAGAGGCTCGCCCGATCGGCGAGGCCCTTCTCTGCGGCAAGGCGCTCGAGGGCGGCGAGCCAGTGGCGGTAATACTGCCGGCCGTCATCGGGCTCGCCCACGTCCTCCGCTCGCTTGAGCTCGGCGCCGAGCGCCTGGGCCCATTCCTTCCAGGTGAAATGCCCCGCCTCCGAGAGCTTGACGGCGAGCGCGAAGGCCTGGGCCTGCCACGGCTCGGCAAAGACGGGCCCCGCCTCGTCGCGCGGCAGCGCCGGCAGCTCGGCCAAGGACCGCGACGTCGTTTGCGGCTCAGGCGCGCTCAAGATAGTCGTCCCACAGGTCGAGATAGACGGAATCGCGCCGAGACGCGGTCTCGCCCCACAGCTCGCGCGCGGCGAAACGCACCGAGTAGAGGTGCTGCGGATTCTCGCCGAGGAAATGCGCGCGGCTGTCCGGGAAGACATAGACGCCGTGATCGCGCGCGATGGTGCCGAGCCGGCCGCGCGCGTAGCGCGGCAGCCTGGTATGGCCGATGGGATGAATGTTCCGGGCGCGCACCTTGTCGCCGGCCTTGAAGCTCGCGGCGACCGCCACGTCGCGGTTCGCGGGCGCCCCTCTGCCGAGCATGGGCTCGACCCCGCTCGGCGCGAGTGCGGGCGAGAGCTTGGCGGAGCCGGGGTCCGGCCTGCCGCTCTCGACCTCCGCGCGGCTCACGAGCCCGGCCTGAAGCGAGAGCGTGACCAGGCGCGCGATCCATCTCTCGTAATAGCTCATGCGCAGGTACTCTCTCGCCGGAATGAGCTCGATCGCGTGTCGCGTGGCGTCGATGTTCCATTTGTGCCAGGCGCCCATGGCGAGGTTGAGTGCCAAGACGCGCGCCTCCCACCGCGCATGGAAGACGGGCTCGCGAGCCTCGTACTCGATGGCCCCCATGCCGTGCATGCCGCCCATGTCGTGGATGCCGTTCATGGCCGCTCTCGCCCCTTGCCGAGCGTCACCTTGGCCACCCCGATCATGGCATCGCGCGTGACAAGCTCGGCGAGGGCCGCCTCGTCCATGCCCTCGCTGCCCGCCGGTCGCTCCGGCAGCACGAGATAGCGCATCTCGGACGTCGAATCCCACACGCGCACCTCGACGTCCTCGCCGAGCTCGAGGCCGAATTCGCGCAGCACGCCGCGCGGATCGATCACCGCGCGCGAGCGGTAGGGTGCCGACTTGTACCAGACGGGAGGCAGGCCGAGCACAGTCCAGGGATAGCACGAGCACAGCGTGCAGACGACGAGGTTGTGAAGCTTGGGCGTATTCTCGACGACGACCATGTGCTCGCCCTGGCGGCCGGTATAGCCGAACTCCGCGATTGCGGCACTCGCGTCCGCCATCAGGCGCTTCTTGTAGGCGGGATCGCTCCAGGCGCGCGCCACCACGCGGGCGCCGTTCCTGGGTCCGACCTTGTGCTCGTACATGTCGATGATGGCATCGAGCGCTGCAGGATCGACGAGCCCCTTCTCGATCAGCAGCGATTCGAGCGCCTTGACCCTGAGGGCGACATCCGGGGGCACCTCTTGCGGCGCGTGATCATGGCCATGATGCTCGCCGCTGCCGTGGCGATGTTCGCGGTCGCGGGTATCCATGCGAAGCTCCTCCCCTCGGCCGGCATCGTAGCCGCAGCAAGGGCACGCTGTCACGGGCTAGTGTCGCGTTTCCGAACTTCGTCCCACCCCGAGATAAGCGTCATTGCGAGCGCAGCGAAGCAATCCAGCATGCGTGGTGCGAATCTCTCTCTGGATTGCTTCGGCGCCCTCCGGGCGCCTCGCAATGACCCCTGTCTTCCCGATGCGGTGAATTTCAGAACCAGGAGACCAGCAGCTGCTCCAGCATCTAATCCTCGTAGAAGATGTCGACGCGCCGGTTGGCAGCGTCCCCATGAACGCCTTCGATCGCGAGGACGGGCGCGCTGTCCCCCTCGGCGCGGACGACGAGCGCCCCCGACTCCATGCCGAGGCGGCCGAGCGACTCGGCCACGGCGCTCGCCCGCTCGACGGAAAGATTGAAATTGTCGAGCTTGGTCTGGTCGAGACCGTCGCCCGTCTGCGAGGCGTGTCCGACCACTACGAGCGAGCCGCCCCCGCGTTTCACTCCCTCGATGAGCGGCTTGAGCTTCGCGACTTGCTGTGGGTCCATTGCGGCCGAGCCCTCGGCGAAGAACACGATGGCGGCCCGATGGGGGAGCGCGAGGGCGCCGGAGCCGAGCGCAGTCTTCGCCGCGGTCGAGGGCGGCGGCTCCGCCGAGGTGCCGGCGTCGGCGAGCTTGACCGGCGTCTCCGCCTCGACGAACCCCGGCGGGAGCGCCGCCGGTGCTGCCGGAATCTCCGGTGCCGCGGCCTTGTCGGGGGTGTAGGTCGTGGCCTTGTTGTCGGCCTCGAGCTTCTTCTCGAGCTCGACGCGGGCCGACTTGGGGCTCGCCGCAGGTACGGAGGTGGGCACCGAGGCGAGGTTCGGGTAAGGCTGATCCGTGCCCGGGATGGCGCCCGCCACTTCCCTGACCAGGCCCTTGCGCCAGGCGAGGAGATCCTCGGGCTCGAAATCGCTGCAGGCACCGAGCGTCAGGCAGAGCAAGGAGAGGAGCGCAAGCCCGGGGCCGAGGTGCCGCCCGTGCGAGCGAGCGAGCGCGGGCCCCAAGCGAGCAATGCACCGGCCGGACGACCTTGCCATCGAAATGCCACTCCTCCGAGGTCCCGCCCGCGAGCCGCGAGACCCCTTCCAGCCATCTTATCTTGATTGCAAATATCGTGTAATGGAACCATATGGGTCGCGCAAGCCGGGGCTTGGGGTCAGCGTATTGCTCCTGGGCCGCGGCAAGCCAGAGTGGTCGAGAAGGAATGCGTGATGGCGATTGAAACCGATCCCGGGAAGGGAGCTCCCGATATCAAGCTGCCCGATCCGGTGGAGTTCTCGCGCTCCATGGCCAAGATCGCCGAGCGCAGCCAGCGCCTCGTCACCGAGTTCCTGGCACGCCAGCAGACGGACCGCCACGTCGGCATGAGCGACCCCCTCAACGTCGGCAGCGCCTTCCTCGAGATGACCGCGCGGCTGATCGCCAACCCCGCCAAGCTGATGGAGGCCCAGGTCAACCTTTGGCGCGACTACATGACGCTGTGGCAAAACACCACGCGCCGCTGGCTCGGCGCCGAGGCCGAGCCCGTGGCAGAGCCGCACGCGGAGGACCGCCGCTTCAAGGACCCTTCCTGGGACGAGAACCAGCTCTTCGACTTCATCAAGCAGTCCTACCTCCTGTCCGCGCGCTGGATCCAGAAGACCGTGCGCGAGGTCGACGGGCTCGACGACAAGACCGCCAAGAAGGTCGACTTCTATACGCGCCAGTTCGTCGACGCGATGGCGCCCTCGAATTTCGTGATGACCAACCCGGAGGTGATCCGCGCCACCCTCGAGTCGAGCGGGGAGAATCTGGTCAAGGGGCTCTCCAACCTGCTCGAGGACCTCGAGCGCGGCAAGGGCAAGCTCCACATCAAGATGACCGACATGGACGTGTTCAAGCTCGGCGAGAACATCGCGGTGACGCCGGGCAAGGTCATCTTCCAGAACGACCTCATCCAGCTCATCCAGTACGACCCGACGACCGCGCAGGCGTGGAAGCGCCCGCTCCTCATCGTGCCGCCGTGGATCAACAAGTTCTATATCCTCGACCTCAGGGAGAAGAACTCGTTCATCAAATGGGCGGTCGGAGAAGGGCACACGGTGTTCGTGGTCTCCTGGGTCAACCCGGACGAGCGCCTCGCCGCCAAGACCTTCGAGGACTACATGTTCGAAGGCATCCTCGCCGCGGCGGACGCGGTCACCAAGGCGACCGGAGAGGACGAGCTCAACGTCATCGGCTATTGCCTCGGCGGCACGCTGCTCGCCTGCACGCTCTCCTACATGGCGAGCAAGGGCGATTCCCGCTTCAAGAGCGCCACCTTCCTCGCCTCCATGGTCGACTTCGAGGAGGCGGGCGAGCTTGGCGTGTTCATCGACGAGGAGCAGCTCGCCTCGCTCGAGGCCATGATGCGCGAGAAGGGCTACCTCGAAGGCTCGGCCATGGCGACCACCTTCAACATGCTGCGCGCGAACGACCTCATCTGGTCCTTCGTGGTCAACAACTATCTCCTCGGCAAGGACCCCTTCCCCTTCGACCTGCTCTATTGGAACTCCGATTCGACGCGCATGCCCGCGGCCATGCACAGCTTCTATCTGCGCAAGATGTATCAGGAGAACCTGCTGCCGATCCCCGGCGGCATCGAGCTCGGCGGCGTGCCCATCGACCTCGGCAAGGTCACGCTTCCCGTCTTCATCCTCTCGACCCGCGAGGACCACATCGCACCCTGGAAATCGACCTATGCTGCGACGCGGCTTTACAAGGGGCCGGTCAAGTTCTGCCTCTCGGCCTCGGGCCACATTGCGGGCGTGGTCAATCCGCCGGCGGCCAAGAAGTACTGCTACTGGACGAGCGGCAAGTCGCCGGGCACGCCGGAGAATTGGCTCGCCCAGGCCGACCAGCGGCCCGGCTCCTGGTGGCCCGAGTGGGCCAAGTGGGTCGCCAAGTTCGGCGGCGGCAAGCTGAAGGCCCGCGTCCCCGGCGAGGGCGCGCTGCCTGCGCTCGAGGACGCCCCCGGCTCCTACGTGCGCGTCAAGGCAGGGAGCTGAGGCGCCCCAAACGCCTCGATTGCTTCGCCTCCTGCCTTCGCCGAAGCGAAGCCGCTTCGGCTTCGCGCAGGCAGGTCGGCTCGCAATGACGATTTACGTCGTTGCGAGGAGGCAGCGCCGACGAAGCAACCCAGAACCTCACGGAAAGAGCGGCTGCTGCTCGAGGCCCGCGGTCTCCGAGAGGCCCTGCATCACGTTCATGTCCTGCACCGCCTGGCCCGCGGCTCCCTTCACCAGATTGTCGATGACCGAGATCAGAATGGCGCGGCCGGGCACGCGGTCGGCGAAGACGCCGATCAGGCAATGGTTCGAGCCGCGCACGTGGCGCGTCGCCGGCGTCGATCCGTTGCGCACGACGCGCACGAAAGGCTCGTCCGAGTATCGTTTCTCGAGCGTCGCCCGGAGATCGTCCACCGCCGCACCGCCCGCAAGGCGCACATAGATCGTCGAGAGGATGCCGCGGTTCATGGGCATGAGATGGGGCGTGAAGTTGATCTTGAGCTTGCGACCGGCGACGGCAGAGAGCTCTTGCTCCATCTCGGGCGTGTGCCGGTGGTGGGCGACGCCGTAGGCGTGAATGCCCTCGGAAACCTCGGCGAACAGCATGTCCTCCCTGAGCGAGCGGCCCGCACCGGTGACGCCCGACTTGCAGTCGACGATGATGTCGTCGGCGTCGATCTGGCCGGTCGCGACGAGCGGGACGAGCGGGAGGAGCGCGGCGGTCGGATAGCAGCCGGGCACGGCGCAGAGGCGCGTCTTCTTGAGCGCCTCGCGCTTGAGCTCGGTCAGGCCGTAGACCGCCTCCTTCTGCAGCTCGCGCGCCAAATGCGGATGGCCGTACCATTTGGCGTACTCCTCGGCGTCCTCGAGACGGAAGTCGGCCGAGAGGTCGATGACCTTGAGCCGGCGCGGAAGGGACGCGATGACCTCTTGCGTCGTGCTGTGCGGCAAGCCGCAGAAGACCAGCTCCACCTTGTCCCAGTCCGCATCCTCGATTTTGATCAGCCCGGGCAAGCCGAGGGTGCCCAAGTGCGGGAACACCTGGCCAAGCGCCTTGCCGGCATGGCGATCGGCGGTGAGCATGGCGAGCTCGGCCGCCGGGTGGCGCGAGAGCAGGCGGATGAGCTCGGCCCCCGTGTAGCCGCTCGCACCCAGAATGGCGATCTTGATCCGGTTCGTTGGCTTGGCCATGACACGCTGCCTTTCGTTCTTGCCTCGGAGAGTATGTCGGCGGAGCGAATGCGAAAAGGGGCGTCCCCCTTGAGGACGCCCCTTTGGCAGGAAAGCCGGTCCGCGAGGGATTAGCGCTTGGAGAATTGGAAGCTACGTCGGGCCTTGGCGCGGCCGTACTTCTTGCGCTCCACGATACGCGCGTCGCGCGTCAAGAAGCCGGCCTGCTTCAAGGTCGGACGCAGCTCCGGCTCGAAATAGATGAGCGCCCGCGATATGCCGTGCCGCACGGCGCCGGCCTGGCCCGAGAGCCCGCCGCCGACGACGGTGCAGATCACGTCGAACTGGCCCAGGCGGTTGGCCGCGACGAAGGGCTGGTTGATCAGCATGCGCAGGACCGGACGCGCGAAATAGATCTGGCTCTCGCGTCCGTTCACGGTGACCTTGCCCGAGCCGCGCCTGATCCACACGCGCGCGATGGCGTTCTTGCGCTTGCCGGTGGCATAGGAGCGGCCCTGCGCATCCACGCGCGGCTTGAGCTCGGGGGCGGAAGCGGGAATCGCGGTCTCCTCGGCCATGCTCAGGCGCTCCTCTTGTTCTTCGCATTCAGGGAGGCGAAGTCGATCTTGACCGGACTTTGCGCCTCGTGCGGATGGCTCGGACCGGCATAGACGCGCAGATTGGCCATCTGCTTGCGGCCGAGCGGCCCGCGCGGCACCATGCGCTCGACCGCCTTCAAGAGCGCGCGCTCGGGATGCTTGCCGCTCAAGGTCTGGCCCAAGGTGCGCTCCTTGATGCCGCCCGGATAGCCGGTGTGCCAATAGAACTTGCGGTCGGCGAGCTTCCTGCCGGTGACCTTCACCTTCTCGGCGTTGACCACCACCACGTTGTCGCCGCAGTCGACATGGGGCGTGAAGATCGCCAGGTGCTTGCCGCGCAGGCGCCGCGCGATCTCCGCCGCGAGCCGCCCCAAGACGACGCCTTCGGCGTCGAACAGCACCCACTTCTTCGCGACCTCAGCCGGCTTGGCCGAATAGGTCTTCATGCTTGTCACCACTCGCTCGCGCATGCGCGGCTCCCGAGAGGCTCCCCGGGACCCGCGACGAGGCCCGGACTATGCCAGGAAAACGGGCGCTGTCAACCGCAAAAGCGCGGAATCATAGGGCCTTCGTCGGAGGTATCATGGTACCGCAGAAGTCTCGCCGTGGGTCTGGGCAGGGAGCGCATAGGTCCCGGTGGCATGGGCGACGGGCTTCTCGTCGCCCGCCGAGGTGAGCGTCACCTCGATGACGGCAAGTCGACGTCCGAGCCGCAGGAGCTCGGCCTCGGCGATCAGGTCCGCGGGCTTGGGGGCACGCAGGAAGTGGATCGTGAGGTTGCTGGTGACCGCCATGATGGCTTCGCCACGCAAGCTGAGCACCGCCGCATACATGGCGCAGTCCGCGAGCGCCATCATCGCGGGACCGGCGATGGTTCCGCCCGGCCGCATCGTCTCGGCCTTGAAGGGCAAGCGGATCGTCGCCTTGCCCTCGCTCACGCGCTCGGCACGGAAGCCGAGCCCGCGCACGAGCGGCAGCTCGCGCTCGACCAGAGCCTGGAACTCGGCGGCGCTCATCTTGTGCACGGCTTCGCCCCTTCCCTCTTCTCGCCCCGCCTCTGGGTAACCGGTCAGTTTCACCCATCCTTCGAGACGGGCCTTCGGCCCTCCTCAGGATGAGGTGAAACCCTAACCAATGTGACCCCATCCTGAGGAGCGCCCCGAAGGGGCGCGTCTCGAAGGATGAGGATTCAGCCGAACTGGCCCACTACCGGCGCCTGGGGCGCGTTGACGTTTACGTAAAGGTAAGATTACGCTCGCGCGGCTACCGGGACAACCCTCCTCCCGGAGGCGCTATCATTCGGGCGGCAACCCTCGCGCGAGGCGGAGGACATCATGGCTGTGATCGTCGAGAAAAGCGGGCCGGTCACCACGATCGTGCTGAGCCGACCCGAGGTCAAGAACGCGGTCGACCCGGCGACTGCGCGCGAACTCCACAAGCGCTTTCTCGCCTTCGAGGCCGATCCGGATGCGCGCGTTGCCGTGTTCTATGGCGCCAATGGCAGCTTCTGCGCCGGCTACGACCTAAAGGCGCTCTCGTCGGGCGAGGGTGCCGAATGGGCGGAGGCGATCCGGTTCCCCGAGAACCGCGCCCAACCCACTCCGCCCGGGCCCATGGGACCCTCACGCCTCGAGCTCAGCAAGCCCGTGATCGCCGCCGTCGAGGGGCCGGCGGTCGCAGGGGGCACCGAGCTCGCGCTCTGGTGCGACTTCCGGGTCATGGCCGAGGACGCCTATTTCGGCATCTACTGCCGGCGCTGGGGCGTGCCGCTCATCGACGGCGGCACGGTGCGCCTGCCGCGCCTCGTCGGCCTGGGACGGGCGCTCGAGATCATCTTGACGGGGCGCAAGGTCCCGGCCGAGGAGGCCTTGCGTATCGGGCTCTGCGAGTACGTCGTTGCGCACGGTCGGGCGCGCGCAAAGGCCGAAGCGCTCGCCCATGAGATCGCCCGCTTCCCGCAAGCCTGCCTGCGCGCGGATCGCGCCTCGGCCTGTCGGCAGCACGGGCTTTCGCTCAACGAGGCCTTGCGCCAGGAATTCGCCGGCAGCCTTGCCGTCGTCCGCGCGGAGGCCGTGGGCGGCGCCGGCCGCTTCGCAGACGGCAAGGGCCGGCACGGGGATTTCGGGGAGATTTGAGCCCAAGGGGCGGCGAGCGAGGTTTTCCCGAGCAATGAATGCGGAGTATATTAGCCTCGCTCACCCGGAAAGGATCGCTCGACCATGACCGCAACCGCGCCAACGACCGGGAGGGCCAGCCTCGCCAACGAGCCGCTCCTGCTTTCTCGGCAAAGCGGCGGGATCGCCACGCTTACGCTCAACCGCCCGAAGCAATACAACGCGCTCTCCGACGCACTCCTCGACGAGCTCCTCGCCGCGCTCCAAAGGATCGCCAAGGACGAAGCGGTCCGCGTCGTGGTGCTCGCCGGCAACGGGCCCGCCTTCTGCGCGGGACACGATCTCAAGGAGATGCGCGAGCGCCGCGAGCCCGACTACTACCGTGCCCTCTTCGCCAAATGCGGACGCATGATGCAGGCGATCACGCGGCTGCCGCAGCCGGTCATCGCGCGCGTGCACGGGATCGCAACCGCGGCCGGCTGCCAGCTCGTCGCCTCCTCTGATCTCGCAATCGCCTCCAAAGCGGCCCGCTTCGCCACCTCGGGCATCAATGTCGGCCTCTTCTGCTCCACCCCCGCCGTGGCGGTCACGCGCAACGTGGGCCGCAAAGCGAGCTTCGAGATGCTGATGACGGGCGAATTCGTCTCGGCCGAAGAGGCGGCAAGACGCGGCCTCGTCAATGCGGCGGTCGAGCCCGCGGAGCTCGACGCCAAGGTCGCGGAGCTTGCCGGGAAGATCGTCGCGAAGTCGCCGCTCGCCGTGCGCATGGGCAAGGAGATGTTCTACAAGCAGAGCGAGCTCGGCCTTGCCGCGGCCTACGACTACGCCGGCGAGGTCATGGCCTGCAACATGATGGCGGACGACGTGGCCCAAGGCATCGACGCCTTCATGAGCAAGGCGCCCGCGCCGAAATGGAGGGGGCGCTGAGAGTATGGCGATGAGCGACCCGATCGACCGCGAGAACTATTCCGACGAATATCTGCTTGATATCCTGAAGAACAACCGCATCGTCGCCATGGTCGGCGCCAGCCCGAACTGGGTGCGGCCGAGCTACTTCGCGATGAAGTATCTGCAGTCGAAGGGCTATCGCGTGATTCCGGTCAATCCCGCGGCCGCCGGCGAGGAGATCCTGGGCGAGAAAGACTATGCCAGCCTGAGCGACATCCCGGTCAAGATCGACATCGTCGACATCTTCAGGCGCTCGGACGCGGTTCCGCCGATCGTGGACGAGGCGATCGCCATCGGCGCCAAGGTGGTTTGGATGCAGCTCGGCGTGCGCCACGAGGGTGCGGCGGCGAAAGCCGAGGCCGCCGGCCTCAAGGTCGTCATGAACCGCTGCATGAAGATCGAGTTCGGCCGGCTCTCGGGCGAGCTTTCATGGAGCGGCATCAGCTCCGGCGTCATCTCGAGCAGGAGGCGGAAATTGATCGCATGAGCAAGAAGAACGATGCGTTCGGCTTCGAGACGCGCGCGATCCACGCGGGCGCCAGCCCGGACCCGGTGACCGGCGCGCGCAGCACGCCGATCTACCAGACGACCTCCTACGTGTTCGACGACGTCGATCACGCGGCCTCGCTCTTCAACCTGCAGACCTTCGGTTACATCTATTCGCGCATCACCAACCCGACCGTCGCCGTTCTCGAGGAGCGGGTCGCCAACCTCGAGGGCGGGCGGGGCGCGGTCGCCTGCGCCTCCGGCCACGCGGCGCAGCTCCTCGCCTTCTTCTCGCTCATGGAGCCGGGTGCGGAGTTCGTCTCCTCGCGCAATCTTTACGGCGGCTCGATCACGCAGTTCCAACACACCTTCGCCAAGTTCGACTGGCACGTGCATTTCGTCGATCCGCAGGAGCCGGAGAATTTCCGCAAGGCGCTGACGCCCAAGTGCAAGGCGGTCTTCGCCGAGATGCTGACCAACCCGACGGGCATCGTGATCGACCTCGAGGCCATCGCGAGGATCGCGCACGAGGCGGGTATTCCCTTCATCGTCGACAACACCTGCGCCTCGCCCTATCTCTGCCGGCCCCTCGAGTGGGGTGCGGACATCGTCGTGCACTCGATGACGAAGTTCCTCTCGGGCCACGGCACCTCGATGGGCGGCGTCGTCGTCGAGTCCGGCAAGTTCGACTGGGGCCAGAACGACAAGTTCCCCTCCATGACCCAGCCTGACCCGGCCTATCACGGCCTCACCTTCTACGAGACCTTCGGCGATTTCGGCTACACCATGAAGACGCGCGCGGTGGCGCTGCGCGACCTCGGCCCGTCGCTGGCGCCGCTGAATGCGTTCCTCATCCTGACCGGCATCGAGACGCTGCCCTTGCGCATGGAGCGGCACGTCGTCAACGCCGGCAAGGTGGCCGAGTTTCTCGCCGGCCATCCCGCCGTCGCCTGGGTCGCCTATGCCGGATTGAAATCGAGCCCCTATCACGAGCTCGCCCGGAAATATCTGCCGCGCGGCTGCGGTGCCGTCTTCACCTTCGGCGTCAAGGGCGGCTACGAGGCGGGCATCAAGGTGGTGGAGAGCGTGGAAGTCTTCTCCCACCTCGCCAATGTGGGCGACACGCGCTCGCTCATCCTCCATCCCGCCTCGACGACGCACCGCCAGCTGAGCGACGAGCAGCGCCTGGCAGCGGGTGCCGGCCCCGACGTGATCCGCCTCTCTATCGGGCTCGAGACCGTGGACGACCTCATCCGCGACCTCGACCAGGCCCTCGCCGCTGCCACGCGCAAGAGCCGCGAGGCGGCGGAATAGTGCTAAGAGGCTATTGGCTCGGCGGCGGCGGAGGGGTGCCAGGCGGCGGCCCCTCGGCGCCCGGCGGGGGCTGCGAGCCCGGCGGGGGCTGCGAGCCCGGAGGCGGTGGTTGTGCGCCCGGAGGCGGCGGCGCCGCGCCCGCGGCGCCCGGCACTTGGTTCCCCCTCGAATACATGCATTGCACGTAAGCGTTGTCGTAGCGCTGCTGCTGCGTATATTGCTGTTGCGCCGCGGCACTCGCGCCATAGCCCGTACCGGCGATGGCGCCCGAGGCCGCTCCGATGGCGGCACCGCGGCCGCCCCCGAACGCTGCCCCCAGCCCGGCGCCCAGTATGGTGCCGACGATGGCACTCCCCGCCACCGTGCTGCCGCTCTCGTCCGGCCCCGCCTGCCCGTCGGCGTATTGCCTGCAGGCGGCGTCATCCTGCTGGAACACTTGCATGGGCTTGTTCGGACCGGGCATGACCTGAACGCTCGGCGCCAAGGCCCAGGCAGCGTTGCTGCCGAGCAGCACCACCGCCGCCGTTGCGACGATCCTTGTTGCGAAGCACCTCATGCTTTTGCTCCTTTCCTCTTGCCCACAATTGGCGGGCTGGACCTGGCGCGTTCTTCTTTATCGTCCCATCCCTAATCGGCCGCAATAGGCTGCGCGCGAAGCCGCGCCGGCGCCGTCGACGGCAAGAGGAGGGCCGCAAGAACGACGGTCGCCGCGAGGCCCGCGAGTATCACGAAGAGCCAAAAGAAGTCCCCGCTCTCGCCGTAAATCCAGCCGACGAGTTGCACCGAGAGCGGCGTCACGCCGAAGGCGAGCACGAACTTGGCGCCGAAGGCGGTCGCGCGCCAGCGCTGCGGGGTGTAGCGCGTCAGCAGCAGGTTCTCCGCCGGCTGGCTGCCGCTGTTGCAGAGGACCATGAGCAGCACGACGGCGACGACGGGAAGTCCGGTGAGGCTCCCCATCAGATAGAGGAGCGGCAGCTGGAGCGCGAAGAAGATGAGATAGGCGGCGCGCAGGCTGAAGCGGTCCGCGAACCACCCGCCCACGACCTGGAAGGCGCCCGAGGCGAGATAGACGACGGTGAAGAGCGTCCCCGCGCCGAACACCCCGCCCGTGAGATACTCGCCGAGGCGCAGCTCGAAGAGCTTCGGCATCACCGTCTGGGTCGAGGAGAAGATCAGCCCGCTGCAGACGACGGTGAGGGAGAGCACCCAAAAGGCGCGCATCGCATCGCGCCTGCTGGGTGCCGCTTCCGCGAGCGGCTTGAGATCGACCTTATGGTCGAGAATCGAGCCGCCGCCGCGCAAGAGTGCGAGCGCCGCACCGGTCGCGACCGACGCCGCGCCCGGAATGATGAAAGCGGCGCGCCAGCTGATGAGGTTGGTGAGAAGGTCCGCGATCACGCCTGCCGACGCGACGCCCACGTTGCCGAAGATGCCGAACACGCCGACCGAGAAGCCGGGCCGCAACGCCGTGCGCATGAGCCACGACATGCCGACGGGATGGTAGATCGAGGCAAAAAGCCCGAGGGCCGACAATGCCACGGCGAGCCCGAGGGTCGATTGGCTCAGCCCGGCGCCGATCGTGGCTGAGCCCGCGCCCAAGAAGAACAGCACCATCATGCCCGGCGTGCTCCAGCGGTCGCCGAGCCAGCCGGCGAAGGGCGCGCCTAAGCCCATGAGCAGCGCTCCCACGGTCCAGAGCTCGATGAGCTCGCTGTAGGAGAGGTTCCACTCCCTCTCGAGCGTGAGGACCACGGTGAGGTAGAGCGCGGTCAAGAGGTGTATGTAGCCGTGGCCGAGCCAAGCGAAGAGCTGCGAGAGGTAGGGGGAGCGCTGCGGCATCGTTTCAGTCCGACGTCCTTTTTGGGCACGCGCAGGAGGCACGCGGCTTTGACTCGTCTTGATAAATAATAGCGACCTTTACGCGGGACAATGGCCGAACCCCACTCCCCTAAGGCCTGCAGCGCGCTCGGCACCCGGGCCGGCAATGGCACGGACTCGGCAATGCTTACCTCGCCGAGACGCCATGCGTTTCCCGCAATAGCACGCCTGTCCGTTTGAGAGGAGACTACTCGTATTGGCTTTCCTCGACCAGGCCGCCCGTGACGAGCGCTCCCCTTTCCCCGCCGCCCGACGACGCCAGGCTTGGCATCCTTTACGTGCTCGCCTCGACGTTCCTCTTCAACATCCTGAACGCAACGGCCAAATGGCTCGCCGACGATTATTCGATCGTCGAGATCACCTTCTTTCGCAACATCTTTGCCTTTTTTCCCTGTCTTCTCCTCGTCTTCGCCGGCCCCGGCATCGCCTCGTTGAGGACGGGCAGACTCGGCCTTCACTTCTTGCGCGGCCTGGGCGGACTCGCCTCGATGCTGCTCGCCTTCACCTCTTACAGCCTGTTGCCGATCGCCGACGCCGTGGCGATCTCCTTCGCCTCTCCCATCTTCCTCACCGCGCTCTCGGCCCCGCTCCTCGGCGAGAAGGTGGGCATCCATCGCTGGAGTGCCGTCGTCATCGGCTTCCTCGGCATCCTCGTCATGGCCAAGCCGTCCGGCATCGGCCAGAACCTCGGCTTCTTCACGGCACTCGGCGGCACGGTGGTCGGAGCGCTCGTTCTCGTGAGCGTGCGCCGACTCGGGCGTACCGAAGCGCCGCTCACCATTATCTTCTACCAGGCGACGGTGGGCACGGCCGGCAGCGTCCTTCTCCTCCCCTTCGGCTGGAAGACGCCGACCCTCGGCGGCTTTGCCCTCTTTACCATCATGGGCCTTGTCGGCGTCGCCGGCCATTTTTGCCAGACCCAGGGCTTCCGTCATGCTGCCGTCGCCGTGGTCGGACCGTTCAATTATGCCGGCTTGATCTGGGCGACGCTCTTCGGATACGTGATCTGGCATCAGCTCCCCGGACCGGGCACGGTGCTCGGCGGGCTCGTCGTCATCGCGAGCGGAATCTACATTCTCTATCGCGAGACCCGGCGGCAGGTGGCGGTGGTAAGGGCAGGACCGCCCCAAAGAGGAGCGGACTGAGCGCGCATTGCGGCAAGCGCCGCCGCCCTGTCACCGCGTCTCAGCTTCGATCCACGCGAGATAGTCGGGATTGCCGGCCACGATGGGGAGTGCGGCCACGCAAGGCACCGAATAACCGTGCGTCTCCTTGATCCGCGCCGTAAGGCGTGCCACCAGATCCTCCCGCGTCTTGAGGATGAGTGCGACCTCCTCGCCTTCCTCGAGCGAGCCCTCCCACCAATAGAGCGAGCGGATGGCGCCCAAGATGTTGGCGCACGCCGCCAGGCGCTCGCCGACCACAGCACGCGCGATCGCATGCGCCTCCTCCTCGCTCCGGCAGGTGACATAGACCAACATCGCGCTCATGTCGGCACCCTCGCTCGCGGCCGCACGGCCCGGAAAATACCATCGCCAAGATGCGCTCGGCACTTGGCGCTGCAAGCAATTTAACGTAGGATCGACGCTCAGTCATTGGCCGCCGGACGCCAACGCATCCGGCCCAGGGGAGCCCAATGAGCGAGGCCCATAACGTTGTCAAGCTGCCGCTCCGGCGCAGCCGGGCGTCGCGCGCCGCAAGGGGTAGGCCGAGCACGGCACAGCGCAGCTGGCTCAAGCGCGGCCTCGAGCAGCCCGGTGGCAAGCTGCCCCTCTTCGACGGGGATGGTCAGCGTGTCGATCTGCGCACCATCAGGAGCTGCATCGACAACGGCTGGGCCGAGCCGTGGTTCCACAATCCGATCAAGCCGGACTGGCTCGTCTGCAAGCTGACCGCGGCCGGACGCGCCGTGCTCGTCCGGGCCTGAACGTAGCAATCGCCGGCTCCTATCCAGCAGAGCCGTCTTCCACCAAGTGGATTCGCGGCCCTCTCACCCTTCGGCGCAGGCCGCACATGCCATTGGTATGTTCGGTCCAAGCGTCCAGTGGACGCTCGGCGGGCGTCAAACGGGTAAGGCTCGGCTTCGCCTCGCTAACCCTGCGCAACTCTCTCGCCCTTCAGGGCTATCTGATTCACACATAACGGCGACGGCGCTAAGCCCCTCGCCCGCGCCAGCGGGAGAGGGAGGGGCCCGTTGCGCAGCAACGGGAGGGTGAGGGGGCGGACGGCGCACGTGCTATTCTCCCGGCCATGGCCGAGCCGAAAGCACGCCAGTTGCGGATCGCCATGACGGACGGGAACCTCGCCTTGGAGCGCATTGCGCGGGCGGCGGCTCGAGCGCTACAAGTTCCGCCGTCAGGATCGCCTCGGACCCTTCATCGTCGATTTCGCGTGCCTCGAGC
>DASPPM010000184.1:0-8627 GCA_035625535.1 Alphaproteobacteria bacterium | reverse complement strand
GCTGCGTTGTAGAAATCGCACCCGAGCTGCGGCTGACCGTCGATATCCCCAATGTCGGACATGCGCGCATCCCTGAGATCGACGAGCGCGTCGGCCTCGTCTGGGCCGTCGCCGACAGTCTGATCCTGCCGGGCTGACCATGACGCGCATCGATCGCCAGGCGACATTCTTGATGCTGCCGAGCTACATCATGTTGGCGGTCACCTTCATCGTGCCGCTCATGTGGTTTTTCGTGCGCACGCTGCTCATAGACGCGAGCCCGGCGGCCTTGCCCGGCACCATCCTGAGCGTGGCCACCTCGCGGCCCATGTTGATAGCGACGGTGGCGACGATTTGGATCTCGATCCTGGTGACGGGGATCTCGCTGCTGCTCGGCTATCCGCTCGCCTATTATCTCGCCAATCACGGGGGCCCGCGCTTCACGCTCGTCATCTTCTGCGTGATCGTGCCGTATTTCACCAGCGTCATCGTGCGTACCTATTCGTGGATGGTGCTGCTCGGGCGCAACGGCATCGTCAATCAGGCTCTCGCCCGCCTCGGCGTCATCGACGAGCCGCTGCCGCTTCTCTACAACAAATTCGCCATCGTCGTCGGCATGGCCTATGTGCTGTTGCCCTACATGGTGCTGACCCTATATGCGGCGATGAAGGCGATCGACCCGGTGTTGCTGCGCGCCGCCCGCGCGCTGGGTGCCGGCGGCGCCTACGTCTTCCGCCGCGTCTATCTGCCGCTCAGCCTGCACGGCGTGATCTCGGGCGCGCTGATCGTGTTCATTCTCTCGATCGGGTTTTTCATCACGCCCTCGCTCATGGGCGGGCCGTCCGACGTCATGATCGCGATGCTGATCGAGCGCTCGGTCGAGATCACGCTCGATTGGCAGACCGCCACCGTCATGTCCCTCTTCCTTCTCGCCGTGACCCTGCTGCTTTACGCGGTCTATTACCGGGTCACCGATATCCGGCGGCTGGTGGGGGGCTAGCCATGGAGCGGGCGACCGAACGGCTGTTGCCGATCTTCGTGACTCTCGTCTGCCTGACGCTGATCGTGCCGATCGCCATCGTCATCGTGCTGGCGTTCAGCGGCCAAGGCTTCCTCAAATTCCCGCCGGACTCCCTTTCGCTGCGATGGTTTGCAACGTTCTTCGGCGACGCCCGCTGGCAGGCGACATTGCGCTCGAGCGTGATCATTGCGGCGATTGCCTGCGCGATCGCCACTTCCCTGGGCTTCTTCGCGGCCTACGCCTTCGTGCGCCGCGATTTTCGGGGCAAGAGGTTCGTCCTCTCGCTCATGCTCCTGCCGATCATCGTGCCGACGGTGATCACGGCGATCGCGATGTATTTCCTCTCGGCGCGCCTGGGCCTCGTCGGCAACATGCTGTGGATCGGCTGCTGCCACGCGGCACTCGCATTGCCCGTCGTGCTCTTGATCCTGCTTTCGACCCTGCAAGGGGTAGATGTGAACATGGAGCGCGCGGCCTTGAGCCTCGGCAGCAGTTGGCCGCGCATGATGTGGCGGGTGGTGGTGCCGTTGGCGGCACCGGGGATCATCTCGTCGGCCTTGTTCGCTTTTCTCGCCTCGTTCGACGAGCTGATCGTGGCGCTTTTCCTGACCAATGCCGCGACGCAAACGCTCCCCGTGCGCATTTGGAACAGTCTGCACTTGGAGATCGAGCCCATCATCGCGGCGGTGAGCGCGTTCCTGATCGGGGTCACCGCCGTTATTCTGCTCTTGGACAGCATCTTGCGGGGACGGCGCCGGCCGGCCCGCGCCTAGCGGGGGACGCGCGCCATCGGGACTCATCCGCATTTCACGCGCGACGAATTCGCCGGCCGGATCGCGCGTCTGCGCGCGCGCATGCGCGCGGCCGAGGTCGACTTGGCCCTCTTCGACGAGCTCGAGGCGATGGCGTGGCTGAGCGGCTACGGCAATTCGGAGAACCGCTGGCGCTCGCTCGCGATTCCGCTCGAGGGCGAGCCGTTCTTTTTCATCCGCGCGCTCGACGCTGGCCCGTGCCGCGACCGCATCTGGTTCGATGACGTGGTCACCTTCAAGGATTGGGAAGACCCCATGAAGGGGCTGGCCGAGGCCCTCGCCGCGCGGCGCCTGGCGCGCGCGCGCATCGGCGTCAATCTCGGCTCCTATTGCTTATCGGCCGCGCGCTTCGAGGCGATGAAGGCGGCCTTGCCCGGGGCGCGCTTCGTCGATCTCGGCGCGCTCGCCGACGAATTGCGGCTGATCAAATCGCCGGCGGAGATCGGACTCTTGAGGAAGGCCGCCCGGATCGCCGATGAGGCCTTGCGGCGCGCGGCTGCAGAATGCGTGCGCGGCGGCTCGGAGCGTGCTGCGGCCAAGGCCGCGATGGCCGCCTTCGTCGACCTCGGCGCCGATCCGGACCGGCCGGGCCCGATCTCGCGCGCGCGCGGCTGGGATTTCCTGCATGGCCACCTCGGCGACGGGGCCTTGGCCGAGGGCGAGGTCGTGCATTTGGAGATCGTCCCCCGTGTCGGCGGCTACAGCGCGCGGGTCATGCGCTGCGTCGCGGTGGGAGCGCCGCCGGCGGAGCTCGTGCGCGCGGCCGAGCGGCTCGCCGCCCTTCAGGACGCGCAGATCGCGGCAATCAAGCCCGGCGCCGTCGCCGAGGAAGTCGATGCGATCCTGCGCGAGGGCATCCTGTCGGCGGGCCTGCGGCAGAGTGTGGACAACATCACCGGCTACACGCTCGGCTATTATTCCCACGCGACGCCGCGCACGAGCGATTTCACCCGCATCTTCTGCCCGGGGGCGCGCTGGCGCATCGAGCCGGGCATGGTCTTCCACATGTACGTCTCGGCCGCCGGTGCCTCGTTCAGCGAGACCGTGCGGGTGACCGAGGCGGGCGCCGAGCGGCTCACGCGGCTGGCGCGCACCCTCATCGTCAATCCATAGCGGGCGGGGACCAGCATGAGCGCGATCGAGCAAAAGATCATCGTTGTCGGCGCCGGCGTTGTCGGCCTGTCGACCGCCCTCTATCTCAAGCGCGCCGGACTCAAGGTCGAGGTGGTGGATCCGCTGCCGCCGGCCGGCGGCACCTCCTTCGGCAACGCCGGGCTGATCAGCGCCGATACCGCCGTGCCGATAGCACTCCCGGGCATGCTGCGCCGCGTCCCGCAATGGCTCGTCGACCCCATGGGCCCGCTCGCCGTGCGGCCGACCTATTTCCTGAAGGCGCTGCCGTGGCTCCTGCGCTGGATCGAGGCGAGCCGGCTGTCGCGCGTGATGGCGATCTCGGACGCGATGCGCGCGCTGCACAAGGACAGCTTCGCCTGCTGGCAGGAGCTCCTGGGCGCCAAGCTCTTCGGCGAATTGATCCGCACGTCCGGCCAGGTGCAGCTTTGGGACGGCGCCACCGAGAGCCGGACCGCCGAGATCGAGCGCGACGTGCGCGCGCGCCACGGCATCCGCGCCGAGGTGCTCGGCCCCGACGATTTGCGTCAGATGTATCCCGGCATCGCGCGCGACGTCATGCGCGGCGTGCTGGTGCCGGGGAACGGCTACACCGTCAACCCCGCGCGTCTCGTGCGGACTCTGGGCGAGCTCTTTCGCGAGGCGGGCGGGGACATCGTCGCCGAGCGCGTGGTCAAGATCATCCCGCGCGAAGGAGGTGCCGGCTATCTCTTGCTGACCAATATCGCCAACCGCACCGCGCAAAAGCTGGTGGTCGCGGCCGGCGCCTGGTCGGGCGAGCTTCTGGCCCCGCTCGGCATCAGCTTGCCGCTCGAGAGCGAGCGCGGCTACCACGCGATGCTGCCCGACCACAATCTCCGTCTGCCGATTCCGATAAGCTACAAGAGCCGCGGCTTCGGCATGGCGCCGATGGAGGAGGGCTTGCGCGTCGCGGGCACGGTCGAGATCGCCGGCCTCGCGGCCCCGCCCAACGAGGCGCGCGCCAGGATTCTGATCGAGCACGCGCGCCGCCTCTTCCCCGAGCTCAAGCACGGCGAGGCGCGCCTTTGGATGGGGCATCGCCCGTCAACGCCCGACAGCCTGCCGATCCTGGGCGAGACGCGCAGGCGCGCGGGCCTCTTCCTCGCCTTCGGCCACGGGCATTTCGGCATGACCGGGGGACCGCCGAGCGGACGGCTGCTCTCGCGGCTGATGCTGGGCGAGCCTGACAAGATCGACCCGGCCCCCTATAGCCCGAGCCGCTTCGGCGCGTGAGGGGATGAGGCGCTATGAATCCGTCTCCCGCGTGCGGGCTATCGGATTCACGCATCACGGCGACGGCGCTAAGCCCCTCGCCCGCGCTAAGCGGGAGAGGGAGGGGCCCATCCCGAAGGGATGGGAGGGTGAGGGTCAGGGTCGTCGAGCCCGAGCGCTGCGCGCGTGCCCTTCCAGCTCCTGCAAGACGACCTCCTCTACGCCCGCGGGATTGGCGAGAATGTCGTTGTTCCACAAGCGAACGACCCGCCATCCCCGCCGCTCGAGCCACGCGGTCCGGCGCCGATCGTCGTCGCTGTCGGCATGTTGTCCCCCATCCGCCTCGACGACCAAGCGGTGCTCGAGGCACGCGAAATCGACGATGAAGGGTCCGAGGGGATGCTGAGGGCGGAACTTGTAGCCCTCGAGCCGCCGCCGCGCAGAGCGCTCCACAGGCGACGTTCCGCGTCGGTCATGGCGATCCGCAACTCGCGTGCTCTCGCCTCGGCCATGACCGAGAGAATAGCACGTGCGCCGCCCGCCCCCTCACCCTCCCGTTGCTGCGCAACGGGCCCCTCCCTCTCCCGCAAAGCGGGAGAGGGGCTTAGCGCCGTCGCCGTTATGTGTGAATCAGATAGCCCGCAAGCGGGAGAGGGGCTTAGCGCGATCGGTGCCTCCGCGAATATCTGCGAAGATGAGTGAATGCGATAGCCCGCAAGCGGGAGAGGGGTTTAACGTGATCGGCGCCTCTGCAAAGATGTGTGCATCCCCATGCGCCTTCGCCGGGACAAGCTTCGCGCGAACGACCACAGTCCGTGACTCACTTCAGCATTCCGCCGGAAGCGGCAGCGGCGGCACGGCCGCAAGCAGGGCCTGCGTGTAAGGATGCGCGGGGGAGTCGTAGATGCGCGCGGCCGGTCCCGCCTCCTGCACGGCGCCGCCGCGCATCACGATCACCTCGTCCGCGACCTGGCGCACGACGGCGAGGTTGTGTGAGATGAAAAGATAGGCGCAGCGGAGACGGCGCTTCTGCTCGAGCAGAAGCTCGATGATGGTCGCCTGCACCGACACGTCGAGTGCGGTCGTCGGCTCGTCGAGGATGACGAGCTGCGGCTCGGTCACGAAGGCGCGGGCGAGCGCCACACGCTGCCTCTCGCCGCCGCTCAGCTGCTGCGGATAGCGCTCGAGGTAGCCATCGCCGAGGCCGACCGAGGCGAGCACGGCGCGGACGCGCTCGCGCCGGTCCTGAGCCGAGGTGCCGTCGAGGCGAAGCGGCCGGCCGACCAGCTCGAGGACCGTCTTCTTGGGGTTGAGCGAGCTCGTCGGGTTCTGGAAGACGATCTGCGCGCTGCGCCGGTAACGCCGGAGCCGCGCCCCATCGAGCGTGAACACGTCCTCGCCCTTGAACAGCACGCGGCCCCCTACCTTGGCTTCGAGGCGGAGGATCGTGCGCGCGACGGTGGATTTGCCGCTGCCGCTCTCGCCGACGATCGCGAGCACGCGCTCCTGCGGCAGCTCGAAAGAGACCTCGCGCACGGCACGGACGACGCCGCGTCCGCCGAAGCTCAGGAATCCCCCGGAGCGCGGATAGTCGACGGAGAGTGCTGCGACCTCGAGAAGCACGGGCGGGTGTTGCGAGTCAGCGCTCTCCGCGGGCTTTGCGCTCGCATGGAGGGGCCTCTCTCCGAATAGCGCCGGGTCCGTCGCGAAATGGCAGCGGGAGAGGTGAGGAGCCGCCGACACTGCGGCCAAAGGCGGCCGCGCGGTGCGGCAGAGCTCGGCTGCGAATTGGCAGCGCTCCGCGAACACGCAGCGCGAGAAGCGCGCGGGCTCGCGCGAGGCCGTGCCCGGGATGCCGTGAAGCTCGGTCCGTCCCGCGATGCGGGGCACGGCCGCAATGAGCCCGCGCGTGTAAGGGTTCCGCGAATGCCGCAGGATGCGCTCGGCAGGGCCGAGCTCCATGAGCTCGCCTGCATAAAGCACGCCGATGCGGTCTGCGATCTCCGCGACGGCGCCTAGATCGTGCGAGACGAAGAGGATCGCCGCGCGGACCTTATGGCGAAGTGCCCGCACGAGCTCCAGCACCCTCGCCTGGACGATCACGTCGAGGGCCGTCGTCGGCTCGTCCATCAGAAGCACGTCGGGCTCGCAGCTGAGCGCGATCGCGATCACCACGCGCTGCCGCATGCCGCCCGAGAGCTGGTGCGGGTAAGCAGCGTACGTCCGCTCCGGCTCGTCGAGCTCGACCGTGCGCAGGAGCTCGAGCGTGCGCTCGCGCGACTGGCGCTCGTCGAGGCCGAGATGCCGCTCCAGCACCTCCGCGATCTGCCGGCCGACCGTCAGCGCCGGATTGAGCGCGGTGCCGGGGTCCTGATAGACCATGGCAAGACTCCGGCCGCGGATGCCGTCGAGCGTCCGCCGGTCGGCGTCGAGGAGGTTGCGGCCGCGATAGCGGATGGCGCCCGACTCGACGACCGCGTTCGCCGGCAGATAGTTCATGATCGCGAAGAGCGCCGTCGACTTGCCCGAGCCCGATTCGCCGACAAGGCCTAACGCCTCGCCCTCGTGGAGCGTGACCGACAGGTCCTTGAGCGCAGGGTATCGCTCTCCGCCGGCGAGGAAGCTCACCGTGAGGTCTTCGATCTCGAGGATCGGCTCAGACATCGCGGAGCGAGGCCTTGAGGTGGAGGCGGTCGCGCAGCCCCTCGCCGAAGAGATTGAAGCCGACGATCGAGAGGCAAATCGCGAGCGCCGGCCCCAGGAGCGGCCAGAACGACACGGCTATGTATTGCTGCGCCTCGTTGATCATGACGCCCCAGTCGGCGAAGGGCGGCTGGGTGCCGAGCCCAAGATAGCTGAGCGCCGCTCCGCCCATGAGCGCGAAGCCGACGTTGATGCTCGCCTCGACGATGATGGGCGGCCAGATGTTCGGCAGGAGCTCGCCGTACTGGATGTAGAGCGCCCGCTCGCCGCGCGCCTTGGCGGCCGTGACGTAATCCTCGCCCGCCGCCGCCAGCACGGCGCTGCGCACGATGCGCACGAACTTGGGCGAGGAGGCGACGCCCAAGGCGAGGATCGCCTGCAGCTGGCCCGGGCCGAGCCCGACGATGATGAGAAGCGCGAAGACGAGCGTGGGGATCGACAAGAGCGCATCGACGAAGCGCATGACGATCTGGTCGACGGCGCCGCGGAAGTAGCCGGTCGCGAGCGCAACCGGCAGGCCGATCGCAAGCCCGAGCCCCGTCGCCCCGAAGCCGAGCGTAAGCGAGCGCCAGCCGCCGGCCAGCACGCGGCTCAGCACGTCGCGCCCGAAGCGGTCGGTGCCGAAGAGATGATCGAGCGTGGGGCGGGCCAGGCGATGGAGGAGGTCGACCTGCCTGGGCGAATAGGGCGTGTAGAGCAAGCCGAGTGCCGAGGCCACGAGTGCCGCGGCGGTCAGCGCAAGCCCGGCCCGGAGGTAGCGGTTCGAGCGGCCTCGAGGGGCCGCGGCGGAGCTCTCGACCGTCACGACTGCGCCATGCGTGGATTGAGCGCCGCGTGCGCCACGTCGGCCAAGAGATTGGCCGCCACGTAGACGGCGCCGATCACGAGCGCCGTGTCCTCGACGAGCGGGATGTCCCTATTGGCCACCGCGTAGACGATGAGGCGGCCAAGCCCGGGATAGGCGAAAATCTCCTCGATGATGACGATGCTGCCCATGAGATAGCCGAGGTCGAGGGCGAGCACCGCGATCGTGGTGCCGAGTCCGTTGCGCAGGCCGTGGCGCCACAGCACGGTGCGCTCGGGGAGTCCCTTAAGGCGCGCGGTGCGGATGTAGTCGCTGAGCAGCACGTCGAGCATGCCCGAGCGCGTCTGGCGCACGAGGTGGGCCGCGAGCACGAGCGTGAGCGTCGCGACGGGGAGGATGATGTGGGCGATCCAGCCGCCCAAGGAAGCGCTCATGGGCACGAAGCCGCTCGAGGGGAAGAGGTCGAGGGGCGGCATCGCTACGAGGATGATGAGTGCGGGTGCCACGACGAAGTCGGGGATCGAGATGCCGACATAGCTTGCGGTGAGGACGGCAGCGTCGACGCGGCTGCCGCGCTTGACGGCCGCGACCACGCCCAAGGGCACCGCGAGCGACGCCGCGACAACGATGGTGCCGAGGGCCAACGCGAGCGAGTTGAGGAAGCGCTCGGCGATGATCGGTGCGGCCGCCTGGTTGAGCGTGGTCGATACGCCGAAGTCGCCCGTCAGCATGCCGCCGAGCCAGCCGGCGAACTGCATGAGGAGCGGCCGGTCGAGCCCAAGCCGGGCGCGCAAGGCCGCCAGCGCCTCGGGCGTGGCGTTCTCGCCTATGATGGCCGTCGCCGCATCGCCGGGCAGGAGGTGCGTCAAGGCGAAGACGATGGCCGAGAGGATCAGGAGCGAGATCAGGCCGTAGAGGAGCCGTCGGGCAAGATAGGCGACGC
>DASPPM010000183.1:0-6594 GCA_035625535.1 Alphaproteobacteria bacterium | reverse complement strand
TGCCTTCGATGCTGAGCGGCTGCAGCGTGATCGACTTGTTGAAGCCGCCGACCAGCACATTGGCGCCGACGCCAACGGCGACCGTGGCGCTGCCGGTGACACCGCCGTAGTGGCCGGCCAAGGCATCCGGCGCCAGAGTCGATGTCGGTGCAATGACGCCCCAGACGAGCACCCCGCCTGCCGTATAGCCGACATCGACGCCGTACTTGTTGACGTGGCCGGCATAATGCTCGGCAGCACCTTGGACGGGCGCATAAACGCATCTCAGGCTGCGCGAGGACCCGAAGACGAAGCCCCAGCCGCTGGACACGTTGCACGTGAGGGTGCCTACCTTCACGCCCGTCTGCGCATGCGCGCCGGTCGGAAGCGCGAAAACTCCCACGGCCAAGACGGCCGCACCTATCGCCAAAGCGAATTTCCTCAGCATTCTCTCATCCTCCTCAAGCGTTGCGTTCAGCGGAATTTCCTGGGCGAACGGCCCGAAGTGCGGTTTCCGCGGTGATATTGCCCTCTTCCGGGCACTTTAGCTACCGCTTTCCGGATCTTGGGCCGTCCCTCGATCTTGCAGCACGTCATAGTGGTACTACGCCGACAGCAGCCATTTCAGGCGCTTGCACGGTGAAATCGTCTCATCGCGGCGTGGCGGTGCCATGAGACTAATTCGACTTACTCGGCACGGCAAATACCTGGCCAGGATAAATCAGATCGGGATCGCGGATCTGATCCTTGTTGGCCTCGTAGATCACCGTGTAGCGCACGCCCGCGCCATAGCTGCGGCGCGCGATCCGCCACAAGCTGTTGCCCGGCTGCACGACGACGCTGCCAGCGCCCATCGAGAGCTCGTTCGGCTTGGCCCGCGCGAAGGGCAAAATGATGCGCGCGGTCACCTGGCCCGACGGGCCTAGCTCATCGAGACGCAAGCTATAGAGACCCGGCTCGATCCTGTCTTCGGGGACGAGTTTCCAATGGCCGCCCGCATCCGCCTGGGCCCGGCCAAGCGGCCGATTGTCAAGATAGACCTCCACGCTCGCGTTGGCACTCGCCTCACCCGAAAGGACGAGGCGACCGGCCTCGTCGTAGTCGACGACCGAGAGTTTCAGCAAGCTCTTGCCCCCGCCCGCAGCGGCCTCTGCGGACGCGGCAGGCGCTTGCACGGCCGGGGCCGCCTCAGCTTGCGCGGGCGGGGCCTCGAGCACTTTGCTCGGCTCAGCACTCCCCTCCGTGCGCGGCACGGCGAGCGCCAACGCCTTGGCCCCGCTCGCGGGCCGGCCGGCGATGTCCTTGTGGGCCTCGGGCACGACGAGGACCACGACGCGCCCCGATTCGAGCGTGCGACCGTCCGGCAGCTTCGCGGAAAGGCTGAGCTCATGGTTGCCGGGCGCCAGCGAGGCTTCCGGCACCAGCACCCATTCGCCGCGCGAATTCGCCTTCACCTCGCCGATCGTCTTGCTGCCGTCCAGCACGCTCACGCTCGCATCCGGTGCCGCACGGCCCGCGATCACGGCGTGGCCCTCTTCGACCCTCACGACATCGAAGCTCGGCGGCTCCTCGCTCGTCGCCGGCCGCTCGGCTTGCGGTACCGCCGGCGAAACCGCCGCCTGGCGTGCGACGGCCTGAGGCGCGGGCGCGCTTGCCCACTTGTGCCAGCCGAGCCAAAGTGCCGCCGCGACGACGATCGCCGCAGAAATGACACCAAGGAGCAATATTTTTTTCACGCCGGCCTCTTGCCGCCTCGACGCGTGACCAAGCTAATACGCTTGATTGAGGCGCGCAACAAAAGCGCTGGACGGAGCGCTGTGCCCGCGCGCGGGCGGCTCACTCCTTGGCCTTCGGCTTGCCTATCTGATGTTGGATCGGCGCGAGCGATTTGAGGTAGGTTGCGATGGCGGCCCTGTCCTCGGGCGTCATTTTGCTCGTACTCGAATCGACGACGGCGCGCATGCCGCCTTGCACGTCGTCGCCGTCGGGCTTTTGCCCGTTCTCGAGCAAATAGGCGATGTCCTTCTCGCTCCAGGCCCCGATGCCGGTCGCCTTGTCCGGCGTTATGTTGGGCACCGTGCCGCCCTCGGGGCCCTCGTTCGTGCCGGAGAGCGCGTGGTCGAGGTCGAGCTGACCGAACATTTTGCGCGGCGTGTGACACTCCCCGCAGTGAGCGAGCGCCTTGACGAGATAGGCGCCGCGGTTCCATGCGGGCGAGCGGGTTGCCGCTGGCTGGAAGGGCCCGCGCTTGAGGAAGAGTCGATTCCAGCCCAGCATGAGGATGCGCAAGCGGAAGGGAAACCTGATCTCGTGCCGCCGATTGGCCTCGGCCACCGGGGGCACGCTCTTGAGATAGGCGTAGAGATCGTGGATGTCGGCGTCCGTCATGAAGGTGAAGGAGGGGTAGGGAAAGACCGGGAAGAAGTGCGTGCCGTCCGGGCCGATCCCCTCGCGCAAAGCGCGCTTGAGGTCGACCTCGCTCCATTTGCCGATGCCGGTCGCGGGGTCCGGAGTGATGTTGGGCGAGTAGAAGGTGCCGAAGGGCGTCTTGAGCGCGCGCCCGCCGGCAAGCGGCTTGCCGCCTTTCGCGGTGTGGCACTCGGCGCAGCCGGCGGCCGCAAAGACGGAGGCGCCGCGCTGGACCGCGGCGGCGGCGTCCTCCGCGGCGCGCGCCACGCCAGAAACCGCGCAAATGACGAAGAGTGCAATGAGCGCCGCCCCCCTCCGCCGCAGCGCCCTTGCTCCCTTCGGGCTCCGGAGCATGCGAGCCACCCCCTGCCGTCGCCGCCGCCAGCCGTCGCGCGGCCGCGCTCAATTGCCGGATTTGACGAAATCGTCGTGACAGTCGGTGCAGGACCCCTTGCCCACGATGACCATCTGGGCTTGCGTCGCCTTCATGTCGCCGGTCTTGGCAATCTCGACCAGTTTCTCGGTCTGCCTTTGGAGATCGACCGCGTCCTCCATGAACTTGTCCCAATGCGTCCAGATATCGTCCTTCGCCTCGGTCTTGCCCGCCGCCGGACCCGAGCCCTTGGGGAAGCATTGGATGATGAGCTTGCTCATCGCATAGAGGGCCTCGGCGTGCCATTGGATGTGCCGCGCGTCGAAGGGGACCTCGCCCTTGAGGATCATGCCGATATCGATGGCGTGCTCGGCGCTCGCCTTCATGAGGCGCTGGCGATACTCGATGATCTTCGCCATCTCGTCATCCGCCCCCCGCACCGGCATGCTCGTCGCGAGGAGAAGGGCGGCGAGGCCCCCCAGGCATGCCGTCCTGACCAACCGCCTCATGTCGCCTCCTCTTGCCAGCTTGACTCGCGGCCGCGCGGCTTTATTCCCGCCGCATGCATTGCGGCACCGCCCGGGCCGTCAGTTTGCCCGACGGCCGCGTCCTTGTCGATCACGAGCTGGCAACGGCGGCGGCGCGCGAGCAACGGCGCTGCCGCGTTACGGCATCACGCGAGGCGCAGAGGCACGGCGCTCATTGCGACTTGACGCGGAAATCCTCGTGACAGGCGCCGCAGGCTTGTTTTCCCATGGCGCTCACTTGCGCAGCGATCGCCGTCATGTCGCCGGTCTTGGCGACCTCGACCAGCTTGGCGCTCTCGGTCTCGAGCGCCATCGCGTCCTTCTTGAAGTCGTCCCACTTCGTCCAGATCTCGTCCTTCGCCTTGGTCTTGCCGGCCGCCTGACCCGAGCCCTTCGGGAAAGCGTCGAGGACGAGCTTGCTCAGCGTATGGATCACCTCGGCGTGCGCCACCACGTTCGCCGCGCCGAACGGCACGTCGCCCTTGAGAATCATGCCAATGTCCGCCGACTGCGCCCCGTTCGCCTTCATCAGGTTTTGGCGGTACTCGATGACTTTCGCCATGTCCTCGGCCCTGCTCGCAGTCACGGCCGCCGTCAGCACGAGGGTCGAAAGCCCCGCGAGCCATGCTGTCTTGACGATGCGCTTCATCTCGCCTCCCTTCCCTCTGCGGCCCGGACCGGCCGCCTATAGTTCCACGATGCACAGCGCCTCGTCCGTCCGGCGCGGCCCCCGTCACTGTCGCGCGAGTTTGCCGCACAGGCAAGCCTGCGCCGATCACAAGCTGTTGAAGGGAAACCAAAGGCGGGCTTCCAGAGCGGCCCACCCTGAGCCATATTAGCGCTTTCGAGGCGGCACCCTCGCCCTTGCGCCCTCGCCTCACCGCGGGAAGCTCGCATTCATGGCCAAGATCTCGTCCGTCTGCGTCTATTGCGGTTCGTCCTTCGGCCATGTCAGCCGCCACCGGGAGCGGGCCATCCGCCTCGGCCGCGCGCTCGCCGAGCGGGGCTTGACGCTCGTCTATGGCGGCGGCGGGGTCGGGCTCATGGGGGCGCTCGCCCAGGCCTGCCTCGCGGCGGGAGGCACGGTGATCGGCGTGCTGCCGCGCTTTCTCATCCGCAAGGAGCGCGGACTGCGCGCGCTTACGCGCCTCGAGGTCGTGGACAGCATGCACGCGCGCAAGGAGCGCATGTTCGCGCTGGCGGACGCCTTCATCGTGCTCCCCGGCGGCTTCGGCACCCTTGACGAGACCTTCGAGGTGCTGACCTGGAAGCAGCTCGGACTACACGACAAGCCGATCGTGCTGATCGACAGCGAGGGCTACTGGGGCCCGCTTCGCGCGCTCATGGATCGCATCGTCGAGGACGGCTTCGCGCCCGCGCGCGCGCACCATCTCCTTCGCTTCGCTGAGACCGTCGAGGAGGCGCTCATGACCGTCCTCGAAGCCCCCGAGCCCGCGGTCGCACCCTCCGCACCCGGGCGACTCTAGCCCGCCCTGCCCCTTGCGCCTCGTGCGCGGGATGCTATTGTCCCGCCGCGACGCTCCAATCCCCCCACACCGAAGGGCCATGCGATGACGAAGATCAAGGTCAAGAACCCGCTTGTCGAGCTCGACGGCGACGAGATGACCCGCATCATCTGGCAGCTCATCCGCGAGCGCCTCATCCTTCCCTATCTCGACGTCGACCTCAAATATTACGACCTCAGCGTCGAGAACCGCGACCGCACCCTTGACCAGATCACCGTGGACGCGGCGATGGCGATCAAGAAAATCGGGGTGGGGGTCAAGTGCGCCACGATCACGCCCGACGAGGCGCGCGTCCGGGAGTTCAACCTCAAGAAGATGCGGCGCTCGCCCAACGGCACGATCCGCAACATCATCGACGGCATCGTCTTCCGCGAGCCGATCATCTGCAAGAACGTGCCGCGCCTGGTCCCCAACTGGACGAAGCCGATCGTGATCGGCCGTCACGCCTACGCCGACCAGTATCGCGCCACGGACTTCAAGGTGCCGGGCGCGGGCAAGCTCACCATCAGCTTTCAGCCCAAGGACGGCTCGGCGCCGGTCACGCACGAGGTCTTCGAATTCAAGTCGAGCGGCGTGGCGCTCGCCATGTACAATGTGGACGACTCGATCCGCGGCTTCGCGCGCGCCAGCTTCAATTACGCGCTCGCGCGCGGCTTCCCCCTCTACATGTCGACCAAGAACACCATCCTCAAGGCCTATGACGGGCGCTTCAAGGACATCTTCCAGGAGGTCTACGAGCAGGAGTTCAAGCGCGAGTTCGAGGCGAAGAAGCTCACCTACGAGCACCGGCTCATCGACGACATGGTGGCCGCCGCACTCAAGTGGAATGGCGGCTACGTGTGGGCGTGCAAGAACTACGACGGCGACGTGCAATCGGACACCGTCGCCCAGGGCTACGGCTCGCTCGGCCTCATGACCTCCGTGCTGCTCACCCCCGACGGCAAGACCGTCGAGGCCGAGGCGGCCCACGGCACGGTGACGCGCCATTACCGCCTGTGGCAGCAGGGCAAGGAGACCTCGACCAACCCGATCGCCTCGATCTTCGCCTGGACGCGCGGACTGCGCTATCGCGGCGAGTTCGACTCAACACCCGACGTCGTGCGCTTCGCGGAGACGCTCGAGCGGGTGTGCATCGAGACCGTCGAGTCGGGCAAGATGACGAAGGACCTCGCCATCCTCATCCGCCCCGACCATCCCTATCTCGAGACGCGCGCCTTCTTAGCCGCGGTCGACGCCAACCTCAAGCGGGCGGTGGCGGGGTAGGAAGCCCGCTTCATCCGAACCCCTCACCCGGCTCGCTGCGCTCGCCACCCTCTCCCCTTTGCGGGCTATCTGATTCACACATAACGGCGAGGGCGCTAAGCCCCTCGCCCGCTTTGCGGGAGAGGGAGGGGCCCGTTGCGCAGCAACGGGAGGGTGAGGGGGCGGGCGGCGCACGTGCTATTCTCCCGGTCATGGCCGAGCCGAAAGCACGCCGGTTGCGGATCGCCATGACGGGCGGGAACGTCGCCTTGGGGCGCATTGCGCGGGCGGCGGCTCGAGGGCTACAAGTTCCGCCGTCAGCATCCCCTTGGACCCTTCATCGCCGATTTCGCGTGCCTCGAGCACCGCTTGGTCGTCGAGGTGGATGGGGGACAACGTGCCGACAGCGACGACGATCGGCGCCGGACGGCGTGGCTCGAGCGGCGGGGATGGCGGGTCGTTCGCTTCTGGAACAACGACATTCTCGCCAATCCCGAGGGCGTAGAGGAGGTCGTCTTGCGGGAGCTGGAAGGGCATG
>DASPPM010000182.1:0-18304 GCA_035625535.1 Alphaproteobacteria bacterium | reverse complement strand
AACGGCAAAGCGCCTCTCGTGCTCCTCGGCCTCAGCGGGGACATCGCGCATTTCGCTCTCGATCTCTCCCATCTCGAGGATCCCGCCCAGGCGAGCATGGCACTCGGCGGCGAGTTCGCCGACCTGCGCCGGCACGGCCCGCTGCTCGAGCACCGCGAGGGCGCGCTCCTCGCCTATGCCAGGGGCATTCTCCACTGGCATCGCCACCACCGCTTCTGCGGCATGTGCGGCGCCGAGACCTTGAGCGCACAGGCCGGCCACGTGCGCGTCTGCACAGACCCGGCGTGCAAGGCCCAGCATTTTCCCCGTACCGATCCGGCGGTGATCATGCTGGTGAGCCGGGGCGAGTGCTGCCTCTTGGGCCGGCAGCGCGTGTGGCCGCCCGGCATGCACTCGACCCTTGCCGGCTTCGTCGAGCCCGGCGAGAGCCTGGAGGACGCGGTCGCGCGCGAGGTATTCGAGGAGACCGGCGTGCGCGTCGCGAATGTGCGCTACCACTCCTCCCAGCCTTGGCCCTTTCCGTCCTCGATCATGCTCGGCTTCCATGCCGAGGCCGTGTCGCCCGAGCTCAACGTCAATCGCGACGAGCTCGAGGACGCGCGCTGGTTCACGCGGGCGGAGCTCTTGGCCAGTCCCGAGGACGAGAGCTTTCGCCTGCCGCGCCGCGATTCGATCGCGCGCCGACTGGTGGAGAGCTGGCTCGGACGCGATTAGCCCCCGGCGACCCTAGCGGCCATCCGCCGGCCCGCGTTGCCTTGAAATTCGGGAATCGTCGCCCATATCAGCACCATACCCCATACGTCCTGCCCGCTATCGTAGTGCGCCCGTGAAGGGTGGCGCGCCGCATAAAGGTGCGAGGCGGCGGGAGGGTAGACCGGAACGTCCGTTCCATATCCCTTCCTCGGAGCTTCGGGCCGGGCACCGCGGATTAACCTTAAGAGGGTCATTCCTTTGAGTCATTTGGATTTTTCGTCGCAGAGCGCGCTCTCGCATTACCTCGCGGAAGTGCGCAAATATCCCTACCTCGACCTCGAGACCGAGCAGCGCCTGGTCAAGCGCTGGCGCGACAAGCGCGACCGCGCGGCCCTCGACCGGCTCGTCGGCAGCCACCTGCGCCTCGTCATCAAGACGGCACGCGGCTATCTCGGCTACGGCCTGCCCCTTGATGACCTCATCGCCGAGGGCAATCTCGGCCTCATGCATGCGATCGAGCGCTTCGATCCGGCGCGCGGCTTCCGTCTCAGCACCTACGCGATCTGGTGGATCCGCGCGCAGCTGCAGGATTACGTCATGCGCACGAGCTCGCTTGTGCGCATGGGCACGACCGCGGCGCAGAAGCGGCTCTTCTTCAATCTGCGCCGCGTGGCTTCGGCCCATGGCGAGCTGCAGGGCGGCGATCCCTCGCCCGAAGCGGTCGAGAAGATTGCACGCGAGCTCGGCGTGCGCGAGTCCGAGGTGCTCGACATGAGCCGCCGTATGGGCGGCCGCGACGCCTCCCTCAACGAGCGTCTCGACGCCGACGGCGATGCGGAGCGCCAGGACTTCCTCGTCGATGAGGCGCCGGATCAGGAAATGCGGCTCGCGGATACAGACGAGCTGGCAAAGCGCCGCAGCATCCTCGCGACGGCGCTCGATACGCTCTCCCCGCGCGAGCGCCAGATCCTGGTCGAGCGCCAGCTGAGCGACGAGCCGCCCACGCTCGAGGACCTCGGTGTTCACTTCGGCGTCTCGCGCGAGCGGGTGCGCCAGCTCGAGGCGCGTGCGTTGGCCAAGCTCGGCAAGGTGGTAAGGAGCGAGATGGCCCAGCTCGAGGCTCGGCAAGCGGCCGGCTGACGGGCGCTCCCGCCGAGACCACCCCCCTTTTCCGCGAACGGAGTGCGGCGCGACGCGCGAGCGCAAGAAGCGCTGTCACGGCGGGTTCATAGTCCTTTGCTATAGAAGCCGCGCGCCTTCTGAGTGCCGCGGCCCGAGACGCGCGCAAGGTCGCCAGACGCAAGGGTGGAAGACTGGCGCGCCCGAGAGGACTCGAACCCCTAACCTTCTGATCCGTAGTCAGACGCTCTATCCAATTGAGCTACGGGCGCAGCTGCGGCCGGCGAAATCCGCGAGCGCGGGGCCGGCCGTCGAAGGGCTGGGACGCTACTCAAACCATCGCTGAAAAGCAAGGCAAACCACGCGGAAAGGCGCCGCCGCGGCGCTTGCGAACCGCCCCGCGGAGGTCCGCTCCCGAAAGACAAGGTCGTTGCAATGGCGTGCCTTTGCTGGCATGTTACGCGCGATAAAAGGTGGCCGAACGACAGGAAGGCGTGTCCTTTAAAAACCCAAGGAAAATAATGGCCCAGTGGAAAACCGCCCTGGTGGGCGTGGTGCTTCTCCTCGGCAGCTGCTCGTTCGCGAGCGAGAATTTGCTGCCGACGCTGACGGGAGAGGAACCATCCGGCAAAGCCAAGGCGCAGCAGGCAAGCGCGCAGTCCGCGGCGGCGGCGCCCGCGGCCGCGCAGCCGGCTCCGACTACGCCTGTCGTCACGCAGCCGGCGCCGCCGCCGCAGCTCAACACCACCAACTTCCAGCCCGTGCCCGTCGAGCCGGGACAGCCGACCGGCACCGCCGTCGGGCAGAAGGTGGAGTCCATGCGCGGCGAGCTCGTCAAGCTGGAAGGCTCGATCAGCGACCACAACAGCCGGCTTCAGGCGTTGCGCGCGCAGACCGTGGGCAACGCGCAGCAGTACCAGCAGCTCATCGGCGCCATCAACGCCAAGCTGCAGGTCGGCACCACGCCCGGCAATCCGGTGCTCGTGAATCAGTGGAACCAGGCGCAATCGATCCTCGAGAAGATCGACGGCGACGTTGCCGCCATGAACTCGCTCTCGACCGAGGTGTCGAGCGACTCCTCGCTCGCCGCCTTTCTTCTCGAATCGACGCGCGCCACTTACGGCATCTCGGGTGCTGTGGACGAGGATCATCGCCAGCTCGCGATCCTCGAGGACGAGACCAATAAGACCGTCGTCACCATCGACCGGTTGCTCAACGAGCTCTCCGAGGACACGAGCCGGCAAAACCTCTATCTCGGACGCGAGCGCAACAACCTCACCACGCTGTCGGTTGCGATCAAGAACGGCGAGCTGTTCGGCGCCAGCCTGGCCAACCGGGCCTATTACACGGCGGCACCGCTCGCCTCGCGCGCACCTGCACCGCGCGGCGAAAGCGCCGCCAGCCTCGCCAATCGACGCCCGCTCGTCGTGATCCGCTTCGACCGCGAGAATGTGGATTATGAATCGGCGCTCTATACCGCCGTGAGCGAGGCGCTCCAGCGCAAGCCCAACGCCGATTTCGACCTCGTGGCCGTGGCGCCGTCGAAAGGCGGCCCGGCCAAGACCGCGCTCGCGATGAATACCTCGAAGAGGAACGCGGACGCGGTGATGCGCTCGCTCACCAACATGGGGCTGCCGGCGAGCCGCGTGAAGCTCTCGGCGATCACCAGCAGCTCGGCGGAAACCAGCGAAGTTCACCTCTACGTGCGCTGAGAGACGCTCTCCCGGAGGAGACGGCGGCGCTTAGAAGCCGGCGGCGGCGCCGTCCGAGCGCGGGTCCGCGGCCGCCTCGATCATGCCGTCCGTATGGCGCACCAGCGCGCCTGCATGGCCCATCACCGAGGAAAACGGGGCCAGGAGCTCGACAGCGTGCCCCGCGCGCTCGAGTGCCGCCACGGTCGCCGCCGCGAAGCGTCCCTCGAGGCGCAGGCTCGTGCGGCCCTGACCCCAGGTCCGGCCCAACACCCAGCGCGGCGCCGTCACCGCCTCCTGCAGCGGGCAGCCGAAAAGCCCATAGCGGGTGAACACCGCCGCCTGGCTTTGCGGCTGGCCGTCGCCGCCCATGGCGCCATAGGCCATGACGCGCCCGTCGTCGAAGAGCGCCAGCGCCGGATTGTTGGTATGGAACGGTCGGCGGCGCGGCAGCAGCTGATGGAGGGAGCCGAGGGTGAGCGAGAAGGCCATGCCGCGGTTCTGCCATAGGATGCCGGTGTCGCTGAGCGTGACGCCCGAGCCGAACTCCCAATAGATGCTGTGGATGAAGCTGACGACGAGCCCGTCCCCATCGACCGCGCCCATCCACACGGTATCTCCCGGTGCCGGATTGAGCGTCCAAGCACCTGCCCGCTCGGGGTCGATCCTGGCGGCCATCGCCTCAAGCGCGCGCTCGGCGAGGAAATCCTCGGCGCGCACTTTCATATAGTCCGGGTCGGTCACGTGCCGGTCGCGGATATGGAAGGCCGCCTTGGTCGCCTCCACGGTGCCGTGCACATGGGCGAAGCCGTCGGCCTCCGCGATGCCGAGGCGCTCGAAGATGCCGAGGATGACGAGCGAGGCGAGGCCTTGGCTCGGCGGGGGCAGGTTGTAGAGCGTGGCATTGCGCAGCTTGAGCGAAAGGGGGGCTAGGCACCTCGCCCTTTGGGCCGCGAGATCCTCGCGCGTGAGCGGGCTGCCGGCGCGCGCGAGATCGGCCGCGATGCTTTCCGCGAGCGCGCCCTCGTAGAAGTCTTCGAGGCCGGCCGCGGCAAGGCGTGCCAAGCTCGCCGCGAGTGCCGGGTTTTTGAAACGGCTGCCCTCGGCGGGAGGCACGCCGTTCGTGAGGAAGGTTTGCGCGAAGCCGGGGATTTCCTTGAGCTCCGCGAGCTTCTCAGCACTGTTCTCGGCCTGGGTGCCGGTCACGGCATAGCCCTCGCGCGCGTAGAAGATGGCATCCTCCAAAAGGCGCGCGAGCGGCAGACGCCCGCCCAAGCTTGCGCTCACCTCGAGCGCCTGCTGCCAGCCCGAGACCGTGCCCGCGACCGTGATCGCGGCAAGGGGTCCGCGCGCAGGTATGGTTGCCAAACCGCGCTTCTTGTAGAAGGCGAGATCGGCAGCGGCGGCGGCACGGCCGTAGGCCTCGAGCGCGATCGGTGCGCCGCCCGCGGGTGCGATCAGCATGAAGGCGTCGCCGCCGAGGCCGGTCATGTGCGGGTAGACCACCATGGCGACCGCCGAGGCGGCGATCATCGCCTCGATCGCGTTGCCGCCCTCGCGCAGCACGGCAAGGCCCGCCTGGGCGGCGAGGTGATGGGGGGCGACGACCATGCCGCGTGTTGCTCTCGGCGTGTTCAGCATTCGGATTTCCCGTGCCAGCGCCGCGCTTGAGGCCGCCATCCCTAATGCCTTAGCGGCGCCGGCGCAACCCAATCCACATCCGCATCCACGCGAGGCCGCTCGCGACGCTCGAGCTCGGCGGCGTTATGGCCCGCGGGGGCATTTCGCGCTAGAATGGGCGATCTCGAGGCTCCGGCATGCGCTCTCTTCTTCTCGTGCTCGCCCTTCTCGCTTGGCCGCTTTCCGTCTCGGCCCAAGAGTCGAGCGGCGGCGCCGACGCGGCCGCGATCAGGAACGTGATCGAGCGGCAGCTCGAGGCCTTCCAGCGCGACGATGCCACCGCCGCCTTCGCCTTCGCCGCCCCCGACATTCAAGCGCGCTTCGGCACGCCCGAGGCGTTCATGGACATGGTGAAGCGCGCCTATCAGCCGGTCTATCGTCCGCGCGAGGCGGAGTTCCGCGCCCTCACGACGGGCGAGGAGGGGCCGGTGCAGAAGGTGCTCCTCATAGGCCCGGACGGCCGCCTGGTGTTGGCGCTCTACAGCATGGAGCGCGAGGCGGACGGCAGCTGGCGCATCTCGGGCTGCGTTCTCGTCGAGGCCGAGGAACGCATGAGCTGAGCGGGGGTCGAGGGAGGCCGGCGTGATTGCCTCGTCCGGCTCGATCCGCTTTAATCGCCGCCATGCTGGATGAAGGGAGCCGCCGGTGAGTGGCAGCGAGCGCTTTTCCAAGTCCTTCCCGGTCTCTTGGCAGGAATTGCATCGAGACGCCAAGGCGCTCGCGTGGCGGCTCAACGAGAGCGGGCCGTGGATCGGCGTCGTCGGCATCGCGCGCGGCGGCCTGGTGCCGGCGGTGATCGTCGCGCGCGAGCTCAATTTGCGCCTCATCGCCACCATCTGCGTCGAGAGCTACGCGCACCAGGAGCAGGCCGAGGTGCGCATCCTGAGCGCCCCGCCCGGCGACGGCCGCGGCTGGGTGATCGTCGACGATCTCGTCGACACGGGGGCGACCGCGCGCTTGGTCCGCGAGCTCTTGCCCTTGGCGCATATGGCGACGGTCTATGCCAAGCCCGCCGGTCGCCCGCTCGTCGACACCTTCGTCACCGAGGTGAGCCAGGACACTTGGATCCATTTCCCCTGGGACACCGATCTGCAATACGTCCAGCCGCTTGCCGGCGTGGACCGGCTGCGCTGAGTCCCGGCTCCGCCTTTGAGCGCCCCGCGGCCCTTGCCTCGCCTCGGCTGGCTCCTGCTTGGCGCGGTCTCGCTCTTTTGGGGCACCAATTGGGTCGCCCTCAAGCTCTCGCTCAACGAGATTCCGGTCTGGCAGTACCGCGCCGTCACCACCACCTTCAGCGGCCTGGCCCTCTTGCTTTTCGCCCTCCTCGGCGGCCGCTCCGTGCGCCCGCCGCGCGACATCTGGGGCGCGCTCGCGCTCGGCGCGCTCTTCAACGTGACCGGCTGGCAAGTCTTGATCGCCTTCGGCGTGCAGCTGATCGCCGCCAATCAGGCCGCCGTACTTGCCTATACCATGCCGATCTGGTCGACGATGTTGAGCGCCGTCTTCTTGCGCGAGCGCGTGACCTTGCGCCTGCTTGCGGCCTTGGCACTCGCCATGGCGGGGGTCGGCGTCCTCTTAGCACCTGCGCTGCATGCGCTCGGAGAATCGCCGCTCGGCATGTTCTTGACCCTCGGCGGTGCTGTCTCCTGGGCGCTCGGCACGCTCGTGCAGAAGCGCGTCGTGTGGCCGATCCCCATTCTTGCCGTTGCCGGCTGGCAGTTCCTGATAGGCGTCGTTCCGATCATCGTTGTGGCCATTGCGAGCGAGCGCTTCGTCATGCAGGACGCCAGCGCCACGGCCCTCTGGGCGCTCGTCTACTCGGTCGCGCTGCCGCTTCTCTTCTGCCAATACGCCTGGTTCAAGGTGGTGAGCCTGTTCCCGGCCTCGGTCGCCTCCCTCGGCACGGTCCTGGTGCCCGTCGTGGGCGTGCTCAGTGGCGCCCTCGTCCTGGGCGAGCCGATCGGCTGGCGCGAGATCGCCGCCCTCCTTTTCGTGCTGGCGGCGCTCATCCTCGTGTTGTTGACGCCGGCACCCGCCAGCACACGCGAAGCGGCATTGCGTAGGCCCTGAGGGCCGCATTTCCCTAACCCCTCGGGGCATCTGCCGCTATGCTGCCGCGCCATGGCGCCCTACCCCGACATTCGCCTGCTCCCCGGCCGCCACAAGCGCGCGCGGCAGGGGCACCCTTGGGTCTACTCGAACGAGATCGCGATCGACGCGGCGGCGAAGGCGTTGCCGGCGGGCTCGCTCGTGCGACTGGTGGCGGCCGACGGCGAGGCCCTCGGGCTCGCCTTCTTCAACTCGCACAGCCTGCTCGCGGCGCGCATCTTGACGCGCGAGGCGGGCTCAACCGTCGATGCCGGCTTCCTCGCGCGGCGGATCGAGCGCGCCCTCGCGCTGCGCACGCTCCTGTACCCTGAGCCCTATTATCGCCTTGTCCATGCCGAGGCCGATGGGCTTCCCGGCCTCGTCGTCGATCGCTACGCCGGCGCGCTCGTCTGCCAGCTCAATGCCGCCGGCATGGAGCGCCTCTCGGCTCCGCTTGTGGAGGCGCTCGACGGCTTGCTCGCGCCCAGCACCATTCTCCTGCGCAACGACAGCTCCGTGCGCGCGCTCGAAGGGCTCGCGAGCGACGTCCGCTTCGCCAAGGGGAGCCTCCCCGGCCCTATCGAGCTCGTCGAGAACGGCACCCGCTTCTTGGCCGACCTCACAGGCGGCCAGAAGACCGGCTGGTTCTTCGACCAGCGGGACAACCGGGCCTTCGTGGCCTCGCTCGCGCGGGGCAGGCGCGCGGTCGATCTCTATTGCTATAGCGGCGGCTTCGCCGTGCAGGCGGCCGTCGCGGGTGCTGCGTCCGTGCTGGCGATCGACCGCTCGGAGGCGGCCTTGGCACTCGCCCAAGCGGCGGCGCGCCTCAACGGCGTCGCCGAGCGCCTGAGCCTCCGTCGCGGCCACGCGTTTCCCGAGATGGAGCGCCTCGTTGCCGCGGGCGAGCGCTTCGAGCTCGTCATCTGCGACCCGCCCGCCTTCGTCAAATCGAAGCGCGAACTCGCGCAAGGGGCTAAGGGCTATCGCAAGCTGGCGCGGCTCGCCGCGGCACTCGCGGAGCCGGGCGGTTTCGTCTTTCTCGCCTCCTGCTCGCACAATCTTGAGCCCGAGCGTTTCGCCGAGGAGGTACGCCGCGGCCTGGCGCAAGCCGGACGCACGGGACGCATCTTGCGGAGTGCCGGTGCAGCCCCCGACCATCCCGTGCATCCCTTCCTGCCGGAGTCCGCCTATCTCAAGACGCTGGTGCTGCAGCTCGATTGAGCGGAAGAGCGGCGCGCCCCCTACCCCGCGCCAGCGATGAGCCCGACGCCGAGTGCGATGAGCGCGATGCCCGCGAGCTCGAGCCGGCCGATGCGCTCCTTGAAGATGCGGCGCGAGACGGCGTAGCTGAAGAAGACCTCGACGAGCCCGAGCGTGCGCACGTGCGCCACGGGCTCGAGCGCCATCGCGGTGACCCAGCCGGCCGAGCCCGCAGCCCCCGCGAGGCCCGCCGCGAGCGAGAGCCGCCACGCGCGCAACAGGGCGGCGATCACCTCAGGCCGACGCAGCAGAAGCCAGCCGCCGAGGAGGAGGACCTGGAGTGCGAGCGCGAGGACGAGCACGTAGGCCGCCGCCATGAAGAGCGAGCCCGCGTGAAGGGACAAGGCGGCGCCGCGATAGCCCACGGTCGAGATGGCGAAGGCCGCACCCGAGCCGAGCCCAAAAAGGGCCGCGGGCGAGCTCCAGGCGCGCGCCAGCGAGACCGCCCCCGCCGGCCCCGCCTTGAGCGAGATGAGGACGAGCCCGACGGTGACGAGGGCGATGGCGCTTGCCGCGGCGAGCGAGAGGGGATCGCCCAGGAGGATGATCGCGAAGAGGGCGATCTGCACGATCTCCGTCTTGGAGTAGATGACTCCGATGGCGAAATTGCGCTCCTCCATGGTGCGCAGGAGAAGGGCGGTCGCCACCAGCTGGCCGACGGCGCCGACCACCGTCCAGCCAAGCGAGCTCATGCTCGGGGCGGGGAGTGCCAGGCCCAGCCCGCGGTTGAGGAAAAGGAGCCACAGAAGGGCGAAGGGAAGACCGTAGAGGAAGCGCACCAAGGTGGCGCCGAGCGTGCCGAGCTCCTTGGTGAGGTGGCGCTGGGCGGCGTTGCGGAAAGTCTGGGCGAGTGCCGCCCAGATGGTGATCGGTATCCAGACCCAGCTCATGACGGCTACTGCTTTGTTCCGCCATGGCCGGGGTGGCCGCGCGGCTGTCCAGTTAAGTTTTTCCAGCAAACCACACGAGCCGCCAGCATCGTTCGCACTACCGTAACGCGTCATGACCGGGCCGGCCGCAGGCCGAGTCCCGGTCATCCACGTCTTGAATCCCGAGAAGAAAGGCGTGGGTGGCCGGGACAAGCCCGGCCACGACGATGTGGGGTTGCTCTCAGTGTACGCATCTACGGTCCAAATCCTTTAGTTCGGCGGCTGTGGGCCGGCCGAGAGGTCGGGTCCCGGCCATCCCTGTCTTACTCGTGCATGGTGGCTTAGGTCAGACGAGCCGATCGTAGAGATCATCCCAACCCGGATTCTCTGCGAGGATGAGCCGGACTTTCCAAGCGCGCGGCCAATGCTTGATATTCTTCTCGCGCTGGATCGCCGCTCGAATGTCGTCATGACGCTCGGCGAAAACGAGCCGCTTCAGGCCGTATCGCTTTGTAAAGCCCTCGGCAACACCCTCGCGATGCTCCCAGCTGCGTCGCGCGAGATCGCTGGTGACGCCGACATAGAGCGTGCCATTTGGCCTGTTCGTCAGAATGTAAACCCATCCCCCCGGCATGACCCGGCTCTGCCCAAAAGACATGGATGGTCCGGACGCAGCCCCTTGGCCGGCCCGGCCATGACGACTTGCAAGATCAAACCGCGTGCCTCACGTCCGCGTCCGCAACCGCACATCTCTCGGGCAGCGTGAGGAGGAAGCGGGTCGAGCCGGGGCGGCTCTCCGCCAAGCGAATATCGCCGCCATGGGCGCGCAGGAGCTCGCGCGAGATGGCGAGGCCGAGGCCCGTACCCCCCGGCTTTCCCGTGCCGGCAAAGGCGTGGAACAGCTTGTCGCGCGCGGCAGGCGCAATGCCCTGGCCGTTGTCGGCGATCTCGAGCGCGATGCCGTCCTCGCCGCGCCGGGCCGAGACCGTCACCTTCGTGGCACCGGCCTCATACGCGTTGCGGCCGAGATTGAGAAGCACGCGGAACATCTGGTCCCGGTCGGCGCGGAGCCAGAACTCGCGCGCCACCTCGTTGATCCAGCGGCTGGTCTCGGGCAGCGGCAGGCGGAGCGCGGCACCCACGTCGTCGACGAGGAGGCCCAAGGAGAAGCGCGTCATCGCGACGACCGGCTTCTCCTCGCGCGCGAAGCTGAGCGTGTTGACGCAGAGCGAGATGGCGCGGTCGAGCGAGGCAAGGAGCGTGGGCGTCACGCGCTTGACCGTGGGATCCTTGCTGTCGGCAAGCCGATCGGAGACAAGCTGCGCGGTCGAGAGGATGTTGCGGAGATCGTGGGTGACCTTGGTGACCGCGGTCCCCAGCTCGGCGAGCCGCGTCTTCTCGTGGAGCGCCACGCGCAGGTCGCTCTGCATGCGCTGAAGCTCGCGCTGGGCGATGCCGATCTCGTCGCGGCGTTGGCTCGGCATGGGGCTCCCGCTCTCGTCCTCGGGTGCGGTGCGGAACTGATGCATCGCCTCGGTGATGCGCCGCATGGGCTGCACGAGGAGCCACTGCAGGCTCAGATAGACGAGCCCGGCGGTGATGAGCGAGATCACGATCGAGAGCGAAAGGATGCGCCAGGCGAAGTCGTACATGGCGCGCCGCATCGGCCCCTCGTCCAGCACGATATCGACGAGGATGCCGGGATTCTTGGGCGAGGGCCCCATCACGCGAAGCACGCGGTTCTGGGCCTGCGCGAGAGTCGAGAACGCATTCCCGATGAGCGAGAAGAACGTCGCCTTGCGCAGATCGTAGGTCTTGTCGATGACGGGCGGCATGTCGCGGTTCATCACCAGCATGCGCTGATTGCCGTGCATGTCGAGCGCCACCGAATAGGCGTCGACGTATTGCAGGAGCTCGATCTCGAGCTGGGGGCTCAGCATGTGCGAGGGTGCGGCCTCGAGCGCGAGGGCCGCGATGTGCGCGGCGCCGATCTTCTCCTCGAGATAGTCGAGCCGGAAGCGCGCGATCGACGGCGTGAAGATCAGCACCTCGGCCACCATCACGAACAACACGGTGAATACCAAGAGCTTGGCCGAAAGGCTGTGCCGGAGCTTGGGGAGGCTCGTGTGCGGGTCCGCCATGTCGTCAGAGTATAGCCAAACCGCTGCCGTGTCAGCCGAAGCGCGCGAGGAAGCGCACGAGGCGCTTGGTGCGCTCAGCGAAGAGCGAGGGCGTGAAAAAGTTGCCGGCCACACTCTTGCTGATCTCGCTCAGCGTGGGATAGGGGGCGATGAGCCCGGCGAGCGCGCGTACGCTGAGGCCCCGCGCGATCGCCAGCCCCCACGGCAGGATGAGCTCGCCCGCGTGCGCACCCACGATGGTGGCCCCGACCACGCGCCCGCGCCGGGTCGTGATCACCTTGGCGAAGCCGTCGATCTCCCGCTCGGTCTGGGCGCGATCGTTCTCCGCGAAGGCCCAGCGCAGGATGCGGACGGTGCCGTGCGCCTCGCGCGCACTACCCTCCTTGAGGCCGACATGGGCGAGCTCGGGGTCGGTAAAGGTGACCCACGGAATGGCGCGCTCCTCGACCTTGGCGGGCAGGCGGAAAAGCGCGTTGCGCACGACGATAGCGGCGTGATGGCCCGCCATGTGGGTGAACTGGTAGCGCCCGGCGACGTCGCCCAGAGCGTAGATGCGCCTGTTCGTCGTCTTAAGGCGCCGGTCGACGGTGATCCCCTTCTCTGTGAAGGCGACGCCCGCCGCCTCGAGCCCGAGCCCCGCCACATTGGCGCTCCTGCCGGCGGCGACGAGAAGATGCGAGCCCATGAGCGTCTCCTTCTCGCCGTCCCGCTTGATCGTCGCCGCGATGCCGTCGCCCGCACGCGCGAGTGCGCGGATTCGGGTGCCCTCGTAAAGGGCGACACCGTCGCGGCGCAAGGCTTGGCGAACGACCTCCGCCGCCTCGGCGTCGTCATTGCCGAGAATGGCGAGGAGCTCGACGACGCTCACCTTGGCGCCGAGGCGGGCGAAGGCCTGGGCAAGCTCGACCCCGATCGGCCCGCCGCCGATGACGATGAGATGCTCGGGCCTGGCCGTGAGCTCGAAGACGGTCTCGTTGGTGAGGTAGGGCACTTGAGCGAGCCCCTCGAGCGGCGGGATCGCGGGCGAGGAGCCGGTCGCGATCACGAAGCGCCGCGCGCGGATGCGCGTGCCGTCCGCGACAAGCACGTCGGGGCCGACGAAGCGGCCCTCGGCACGGATCACCTTGCAGCCGAGGCCCTCGAAGCGCTCTTGCGAATCGTGCGGCGCGATCGCGGCGATGACGCGCTCGACATGCGCGTGGACGCGTGCGAAGTCGATCCGAGGCTCGCCCAAGTCGATGCCGAAGTCGCCTCCCGTACGGGCAAGGGCCGCCCGCTTCGCCGCCGCGATCAGCGATTTCGAGGGGACGCAGCCGTAATTGAGGCAGTCGCCTCCCATGCGACCGCGCTCGACGAGGGCAACCCGGCGCCCGAGCAGAGCCGCGGCGGCAGCAACCAAGAGGCCGCCCGAGCCGGCGCCCACGACGCAGATGTCGACCTCGAGTGCCTCGCCCATATGCTTTCCTTGCCGGCCGCCCGCTTCTCCGCCCTCAGCGCTTCTGCGCCTTGAACGCCTTGTAGGCGACCGGCGTCAAGGCGAGCACCGCGAGCCCGACGAGCGCCAGCAGGACCTGGCCGTGGAAGAGGACATCGAAGTCGGGCTTGCGGCCTGCATCCAGCACCCCGCCCAGGCCGCTGCCGACAAGCGCGAAAACGAAGGTCCCGGGGATGATGCCGAGGAAAGTGCCGAGGACGTAGGTGCCGAGCGGGACGTTGAGGAAGGCCGGCACCAGATTGACGAGCCAGAAGGGGAAGAGCGGCACAAGGCGGAGCACGAGAAGATAGCTGAGCGCGTTCTCGCGGAAGCCCGCCTCCATCCTGTTGAGGAACGGTCCGGCGCTCGCCGCGAGCACGGCGCCGAGCGTGGTGCGCGCGACGAGGAAGAGGAGCGTTGCCCCGAGCGTGGCGCCGATGACCACGTAGACGGTGCCGAGATAGGGCCCGAAGAGAAAGCCGCCGAGCACCGTCGTCACCGCGCCGCCCGGAAGCGAGAAGGCCGCGATCGCGGCGTAAGCGACCATGTAGACGGGCGGGGCGAGCAGTCTGTGCGCCACCACGAACTGCATGAGCTCGCCGCGGTACGCGCGCAGCATTTCGAAGCTCACGTAGCGTTGCCAGCCCAGCGCGAAGAAGAGCACGAGCCCGGCGATGAGCAGGCCGAGCGGCAGCCAGCGCTTGACTTGGAACGGGCTCTCGCTCGGGACTGGCTCGCTGCCGCTCGTGGAGTGCGTCATCATCATGCGGAACCGCTTTCGGGTCCCTCTACTCCGCTCTGTGCTGAGTTGCTGCTAGCACCCCAGGGCGTGCGTCTGCGAATCACCTTCGCGTGAGAGGGCGGCCCGCTTCCGCGACAGGCGGCCCTCGGCCGCCGGCGGAAAATCCCTCGGAGCGGCAATCACTTGCGGTTGACAGCGCGCGCCTTAGCCCCTATACAGCCGGCCAATTTCGACGGAGGATGCACGTGAAGCGAACCTATCAGCCCAGCCGTCTCGTCCGCAAGCGCCGCCACGGCTTCCGGGCGCGGATGAAGACGGTCGGCGGGCGCAACGTGCTTGCCGCGCGCCGCGCCAAGGGGCGCAAGCGTCTGTCCGCCTAAGGCGATGGCTCGATCGCTCGGGCGCTTGACACGGCGCCCGGAATTCTTGCGGGTCGCCGCCTCCCGACAGCGATGGGTGGCGCCGGGCCTTATCCTCCAGGCCTACAAGCGCAAGGCCGCCGACCCCGAGAAGGGCCCGGCGGACGCGGTGCGGCTCGGCCTCACCGCGAGCCGCAAGGTGGGAAGCGCGGTCGAGCGCAATCGCGCGCGACGCCGCCTGCGCGAGGCCGCCCGATGCCTGCTGCCCGCCGCGGCCGAGCCCGGCTACGACCTCGTCCTCGTCGCGCGCGCGGCGACCTTGAGAAGGCCCTTCGCCGCGCTCGTCGAGGATCTGAGGACGGCCTTGGAGCGCCTCAATGTCGCCCGCGGGCCGGGAGGCGATGCCAAGGCGTGACGCGAGGGGGCGAAGGGTGTAAGAGTCCGCCTGCCCGTGAGCGGCCTCGGCAGCTTCGCGGCTGGCCCGAGGGCCGATCACGAGCGCTGACACCGCTCGGGCGCCAAACGATTGCAGCGGATAGCTTAGAGGCTCGATGATGATGCCGATCACGCGATTGCTCTGGCTCCTCGTGCGCGGCTATCAGCTGCTGCTGAGCCCGCTTCTGCCGCGCGCCTGCCGCTACCATCCGAGCTGCTCTTGCTATGCCTTGGCGGCGCTCGAGCGCCACGGGGCCATGGGCGGCGCGCTCCTCGCGCTCAAGCGGATCGCGAGCTGTCATCCCTGGAGCAGAGGCGGATACGACCCGGTGCCCCCGCACCCGCGCGGCCGGGTCTCCTGATCGCCGGCCGCCTCGAGCCGCCGATCGCACCTCTTCACGACGCCCGGCAGTCTGGAAGCGAATGATGATGGAACAGCGCAATCTGATCGCGGCGATCCTTCTCTCCATCGCGATCGTGCTCGGCTTCCAGTTCCTGGTCGAGGCGCCGCGGTTAGCCAAGGAGCGCGCGCGCCAGCAGGCGTTGCAGCAGACCACCGGCCAGACGGCCCCGCCGGCAGCAGCCACGGGCGCTCAGCCGCAAATCCCGCCCGCAGGTGCGGTGGCGAGCGCTCCCACCGTGCCGGGAGTGGCCGCCGCCCCTGCCGCCGCCCCCGCCGCCGCCGGCCACCCTGGGCGGGCCGAGGTCCTTGCCGAGAGTCCGCGCATCGCGATCGCGAGTCCCTCGCTCAAGGGCTCGATCTCGCTCAAAGGGGCGCGCATCGACGATCTCAAGCTGGGCCAGTACCGCGAGACGGTCGACCCCAAGAGCCCGGAGATCGTGCTCTTTACCCCGCCCGGCATGCCCGATGCCTATTACGCGGAGTTCGGCTGGGTCGCGAGCGGGGCGGGCGTCAAGCTGCCCGATGCCAACACGCTGTGGCAGGCAGAGCGCACCACCTTGACACCCGCAACGCCGGTGACGCTCACGTGGGACAACGGCCAGGGCCTCAAGTTCGAGCGCACCTACGCGATCGACGACGCCTACATGGTGCAGGTGACCCAGAAGGTCGAGAACAGCGGCAGCGCCGCGGTGACGCTCTACCCCTATGGCCTCGTCTCGCGCAGCGGCGACCCGCCGACGAGCAGCTACTACATTCTGCACGAGGGCCCGCTCGGCGTGCTCGACGGAGTCCTTCACGACGGCTCTTTTTTTGACAAGGCGAAGATCGACTACAAGGACCTCCAGAAGACGCCGTACGAGCAGGACACCACCGGCGGCTGGCTCGGCTTCACCGACAAGTATTGGCTCGTCGCCCTCATCCCCAACCAGAAGGTCCCGGTCCGCACCCGCTTCAGCGACACCGTCACGAGCGGCAACAACAAGTATCAGGCCGACTACGTGACGACCGCCGGTCTCGCGCTCGAGCCCGGCCAGACGATCACAGCCGTGAGCCGCATGTTCGCCGGCGCCAAGGAGGTGCACCGCCTCGACAGCTACGAGCAGAAGCTCGGCATCGAGCGGCTTTCCTATGCGATCGACTGGGGGTGGTATTGGTTTTTCACGAAGCCGATCTTCTACCTGCTCGACTACCTCAACAAGCTGGTCGGCAACTTCGGCATCGCCATCCTCCTCCTCACCGTCATCATCAAGGGCCTCTTCTTCCCGCTCGCCAACAAGTCCTACCGCTCGATGAGCAAGCTCAAGAAGCTGCAGCCCGAGATGATGAAGATCCGCGAGCGCTTCAAGGACGACCGCGAGCGCATGAACAAGGAGATGATGGAGCTCTACAAGCGGGAGAAGGCGAACCCGGCCTCGGGCTGCCTTCCGATGGTGATCCAGATTCCGGTGTTCTTCTCGCTCTACAAGGTGCTCTTCGTCACCATCGAGATGCGGCAGGCGCCGTTCTTCGGCTGGATTCGCGACCTCTCGGTGCCGGACCCGACGAGCCTGCTCAATCTTTTCGGCCTGGTCGCGTGGACGCCGCCCGAGTTCCTCAACTTCCTTTCCATCGGCATCTGGCCGCTCATCATGGGCGCCACCATGTGGGCGCAGCAGAAGCTCAACCCCGCACCCCCCGACCCCGTGCAGGCCAAGATGTTCATGGTGCTGCCGCTCGTCTTCACCTTCATGCTCGCGCGCTTCCCCTCGGGCCTGGTGATTTATTGGGCGTGGAACAACTGTCTCTCCATCCTGCAGCAATGGGTGATCATGCGACGCGCGGGCGTCAAGCCCTGAAGCCGAGCGCGGCCCGGCCCGAGGACGTTGCGGGGGCGCTCGAGGCCGGCCGCCGTCTCTTCGCGGCCGAGGCGCGCTTCAGCGCAGGTGCCGAGCGCGTGGACCAGCTGCCGGCGCCGGGCTTGCCGGAGGTCGCCTTCGCCGGGCGCTCGAACGTGGGCAAATCGAGCCTCATCAACGCGCTCACCGGGCGCAAGAGCCTGGCGCGCACCTCGCAGGCCCCCGGCCGCACGCGCCAGCTCAATTTCTTCGTCCTCGGCGAGCGGCTCCTCCTCGTCGACTTGCCGGGCTACGGCTACGCCAAGGCGCCGAAGCGGCAGGTGGGAAGCTGGCAGCGCCTGCTCTACGCCTATTTGCGCGGCCGCCCCACGCTCGGCCGGGCGATTCTCCTCGTCGATGCCCGCCACGGCCTCAAGGAGAGCGACCGCGAGATGATGGCCGCCCTCGACGCGGCGGCGGTCGGCTTTCAGATCGTCCTCACCAAGGCCGACCGCTGCGGCGAGGAAGAGCTCAGAGCGCGCGCAAGCGCGATCGCGAGCGAGCTCGCGCGTCACCCCGCCGCGCATCCGGAGATCCTGCCGACGAGCGCCAGGAGCGGACGCGGCATCGCCGAGCTGCGCGCCGCCCTCGCGATGCTGGCGAGTGCCGGATAGTTCGGTTACAGTTTCCGCCCATGGCTCACAAGGATCCCCGCTCCCGGCATCTCGAGTGGCTCGCCAAGGCCGGCATTCTCTCCGAGGCGCTGCCGTACATGCGGCGCTATGCCGGCAAGAGCTTCGTGATCAAATACGGCGGCCACGCCATGGGCGAGGAGAAGCTCGCCGAGAGCTTCGCCCACGACATCGTGCTCTTGAAGCAGATCGGCATCAACCCGATCGTGGTGCACGGCGGCGGACCGCAGATCGGCGACATGCTGAAGCGGCTCGGCATCGCGAGCTCCTTCGTCGACGGGCTGCGCGTCACCGATGCCGCCACCGTCGAGGTCGTCGAGATGGTGCTCTCGGGCAAGATCAACAAGGAGATCGTGAGCGCGATCAACCGCGCGGGCGGACGCGCGGTCGGGCTCTCGGGCAAGGACGCGGGGCTCGTTACCGCGCGCAAGCTCACGCGCACCAAGCGCGATCCCGATTCACGCATCGAAGAGGTGCTCGACCTCGGCTTCGTGGGCGAGCCGGCGGCGGTCGACGCGAGCGTGCTGCGGGTGTTCAAGGATTCCGACATCATCCCGGTGATCGCCCCCGTGGGTGCCGGGCCCGAGGGCGAGACCTACAACATCAACGCCGACACGGTCGCGGGCGCGATCGCCGCCGCGGCGGGGGCGGCGCGGCTCTATCTCCTGACGGATGTGGCGGGCGTGCTCGACAAGGAGGGCGAGCTCGTGACCGACCTCACCGTCCCGCGCGTGCGCGCGCTCATCGCAACCGGCACCATCTCGGGCGGCATGATCGCCAAGGTCGAGACCTGTCTCGCGGCGGTCGAGGGCGGGGTCGAGGCAGCGGTGATCCTGGATGGGCG
>DASPPM010000181.1:0-8594 GCA_035625535.1 Alphaproteobacteria bacterium | reverse complement strand
CCAATCCTCGCGCGCATCGCCCGGCGGATAGACAGCGAAACCGCTCCGCTGTACACGACCTTCGGTGTTGACATAGGTGCCGTGCTTCTCCGTGTACGCCGCGCCTGGCAGGATTACGTCGGCGCGGGCGGCGCCGCGGTCGCCGTGATGGCCCTGATAGATCACGAAGGCGTTGCCCAGGCGGCGCGTGTCGATCTCGTCGGCGCCGAGAAGATAGACGAGCGCGATTTCGCCTTTGGCGGCGCCGTCGAGAATTCCCTCCGTGCCGCGCCCGCCGGCTCCGGGCACGAAGCCGAGCTCGAGCCCGCCCACCCGCGCCGCCGCGGTGTGGAGGAGATTGAAGCCGTTCCAGCCCTCCTTGACCAGGCCGCAGGCGTCGGCGAGGCGCCGGGCGGCCGCCAGCACGGCGGCGCCGTCGGGCCGCCGCAAGGCGCCCATTCCGAGGATGAGCATCGGCGCCTTGGCGGCCTTGAGCACCGCAGCGAAGGGATGCCGCCCGTCCGCGATCTCGCCAAGGGCCGCGGCTCCCGTGCCGAGATGGTCGTAGCCGTAGCTGAGGTCGAGCTTGGGACCGAGCACCGCGATCTTGAAGCCGCCCATGAGGTAGCGCTTGCGGATGCGCGCGTTGATGATGGGCGCCTCGCGGCGTGGATCGCTGCCCACGAGCAGCAATGCGTCCGCGCGCTCGATGCCCGCGATCGTGGTGTTGAAGAGATAGCCTCCCCGCGCGCGCGGATCGATCTTGGCGCCGTCCTGGCGGCAGTCGAGGTTGGGCGAACCCAGCGCCTCCATGAGATCCTTGAGCGCCGCCATGGCCTCGGCATCCGCCATGTCGCCGGCAAGCGCTGCGATGCTGCTGCCGGGCATGCCCGCAAGCCGCGCGGCAATCGCGGCGAAGGCCTCCTGCCAGCTCGCTTCCTTGAGCTTGCCGCCCGTGCGCACATAGGGGCGGTCGAGACGCTGGCGGCGCAAGCCGTCGATCGCGAAGCGGCTCTTGTCGGCGAGCCATTCCTCGTTGATCGCCTCATTGAGGCGCGGCAGCACGCGCATGACCTCGGCGCCCCGCGCGTCGATGCGGATGTTGCTGCCCACCGCATCGAACACGTCGATCGATTCGGTCTTGCTGAGCTCCCACGATCGCGCCGTGAAGGCGTAGGGCTTGGACGTGAGCGCGCCCACCGGGCAGAGATCGATGATGTTGCCGGAGAGCTCGGAATGGATCGCGCGGTCGAGGTAGCTCGTGATCTCCATGTGCTCGCCGCGGCCGACCGCCCCCAGCTCCGGCACGCCCGCCACCTCCGTCGCGAAGCGGATGCAGCGCGTGCAATGGATGCAGCGGGTCATGATGGTCTCGACCAGCGGCCCCATATATTTGTCCTTGACCGCGCGCTTGTTCTCGCGGAAGCGGCTGCCGTCGCGGCCATAGGCCATGGCCTGATCCTGCAGGTCGCACTCCCCGCCCTGGTCGCAGATCGGGCAATCGAGCGGATGGTTGATGAGAAGGAACTCCATCACCCCTTGGCGCGCCTTGCGCACCATGGGGGTGGAGGTCTTGATCACCATGCCCTCGCCGCACGGCATGGCGCAGCTCGCGATGGGCTTGGGCGATTTCTCCATCTCGACGAGGCACATGCGGCAATTGCCCGCGATCGACAGCCGCTCGTGATAGCAGAAGCGGGGAATCTCGATGCCCAGCTGCTCGCACGCCTGCAGCACCGTGGTGCCCGCTGCGACCTCGACATCGATGCCGTCGATTTTGAGCTTCGGCATGGCGGCACCCCTACTCCGCGGCCGCGGCGCGGCCCGCGCCGGCGCTGCGATACGCGTCGATGCGCCGCTCGAGCTCGGGCCGGAAGTGGCGGATCAGGCCTTGGATGGGCCAAGCGGCCGCATCCCCGAGCGCGCAAATGGTGTGACCCTCGATCTCGGTCGAGACATCGTAGAGCTTGTCGATCTCCTCCTTCTCCGCCTCGCCGCGCACGAGCCGTCTCATCACGCGCCACATCCAGCCGGCGCCCTCGCGGCACGGCGTGCACTGGCCGCAGCTCTCGTGCATGTAGAAGAGCGAGAGCCGGCAGATCGCCTCGACGATGTCGGTCGAGCGGTCCATTACGATCACGCCGGCGGTGCCCAGGCCGGACTTCACGCCTTGCAGGGAATCGAAATCCATCAGCACGGTTTCGCAGATCGACTTCGGAATGCAGGCGACCGAGGAGCCGCCGGGAATCACGGCGAGCAGATTGTCCCAACCGCCGCGCACGCCGCCCGCGTGCCGCTCGACGAGCTCCTTGAGCGGGATGCCCATCGCCTCTTCGACATTGCAGGGCTGGTTCACGTGCCCCGAGATGCAGAAGATCTTGGTGCCCGTGTTCCGGGGCCGGCCGATCGAGGCGAACCAGCCGGCACCGCGCTTGCAGATCTCGGGCGAGACGGCCACGGTCTCGACGTTGGTGACGGTGGTGGGGCAGCCGTAGACGCCGACGGTCGCCGGGAAGGGCGGCTTGAGGCGCGGCTGGCCCTTCCTGCCCTCGAGGCTCTCGAGGAGTGCGGTCTCCTCGCCGCAGATGTAGGCGCCAGCACCGCGGTGAAGATAAATATCATAATCCCAGCCCGATGCGCAGGCGTTCCTGCCGATGAGACCGGCCGCGTAGGCCTCCTCGATCGCCGCCTCGAGGTGCAGCGCCTCGCGGTAGAATTCGCCGCGAATGTAGATGTAGCAGGTGTGGGCCCCCATGGCGAAACCGGCGATGAGGCAGCCCTCCAGGAGACGGTGGGGCTCGTGGCGCAGGATATCGCGGTCCTTGCAGGTGCCGGGCTCCGACTCATCGGCGTTGACCACAAGGTAGTGAGGGCGGCCATCCGATTGCTTGGGCATGAACGACCATTTGAGCCCGGCCGGGAAGCCGGCCCCGCCGCGGCCGCGCAGCTCGGACTTCTTCACCTCCTCGACGATCCAGTCGCGCCCCTTGGCCAGCACCTCCTTGGTGCCGCTCCAGCTGCCGCGCGCGCGCGCGCCGGGAAGACGCCAGTCGTGCTGGCCGTAAAGATTGGTGAAGATGCGGTCCTTGTCCTCGAGCATCACGCCTTCTCCGCCCCGCCTGCCTCTTTGAGCGTGGTGAGCCCGCCGATCGGCGCCGAAAACTGGCGCTTGATCTGCACGCCGTAAGGCACCTTCTCGCCGCGGGCCAAGCGCGCGAGGATCTCCTCCATCTTCTCGGGGCTGAGGTCCTCGTAGAACTCGTCATCGATCTGCACCACGGGCGCGTTTACGCAGGCGCCCAGGCATTCGACCTCGAGGAGGGTGAACTTGCCGTCCGCCGTGGTCTCGCCAATGCCGATGCCGAGCTTGCGCTTGCAGGCGTCGCGCACGCCGTCCGAGCCGCGCAGCCAGCAAGGCGTCGTCCGGCACAGCTGCACGAGATGCTGCCCGACCGGCTTCAGGTTGAACATCGAGTAGAAGGTCGCGACCTCGTAGGCGCGGATGTACGGCATGCCGAGGAGACCGGCGACATGCTCGATCGCCGCGCGCGGCAGCCAGCCGCCCGACTGGCGCTGGGCGAGATCGAAGAGTGCCAGCACCGCGCTCGCTTGGCGGCCCTTGGGATATTTTGCGATGGCGGCATCCGCCTTCGCCTGGTTCTCGGGCGTGAAGGCGAAGCTCGCGGGCTCGCTCGCGTGCGCGGCGCTCAACGGTCGATCTCCCCGAACACGATATCCAGCGAGCCGATGATCGCACACAGATCAGCCAGCATGTGACCCTTGGCGCAGAAGTCCACGGCCTGAAGATGGGAGAATCCGGTCACCCGGATGTGGCAGCGATAGGGCTTGTTGGTGCCGTCGGCGACGAGATAGACGGCGAACTCGCCCTTGGGAGATTCGACCGCCGTGTAGGTCTCGCCCGCCGGCACATGGTAGCCCTCGGTATAGAGCTTGAAATGGTGGATGAGCGCCTCCATCGAGCGCTTCATCTCGCCGCGCGTGGGCGGCGTCAATTTGTGGTTCTGCACGACGACGGGGCCGCCCGGCATCTTCTCGCAGGCCTGCCTGATGATGCGCAAGCTCTGCCGCATTTCCTCTACGCGCACGAGATAGCGGTCGTAGACGTCGCCGTGCTTGCCGACGGGCACGTCGAAATCCATCGCCGCGTAAACGTCGTAGGGCTGGGCGCGCCGCAGGTCCCATGCAATGCCGGAGGCGCGCAGCATCGGGCCGCTGAAGCCGCGCTCGAGCGCCTCCTTGGCATTGACGACGCCGATGTCGACGGTGCGCTGCTTGAAGATGCGGTTCTCCGTCAGCAGCGTTTCCAAATCGTCGATGAAGGCCGTGAACTTGTCCGCCCAGCGCAGGATGTCCTCGATCAGGCCCGCGGGCATGTCCTGATGCACGCCGCCTGGGCGGAAGTAGGCCGAGTGGAACCTGGCGCCGGAGGTGCGCTCGTAGAACTCAAGCAGGATCTCGCGCTGCTCGAAGCCCCACAGGAACGGCGTCATGGCGCCGACGTCGTTGCAGAAGGCGGTGATGGCGAGCAGGTGGTTCAAGATTCGCGTGATCTCGGCAAAAAGCACGCGAATATATTGGCCGCGCGGCGGCGGCGCGATGCCGAGCAGCTTCTCGACGCCAAGCGCGAAGGCATGCTCCAGCGCCATGGGCGAGACATAGTCGAGCCGGTCGAAATAGGGGACGGCCTGCAGGTACGTCTTGTACTCGATGAGCTTCTCGGTGCCGCGGTGGAGCAGGCCGATGTGCGGATCGGCGCGCTCGATCACCTCGCCGTCCATCTCGAGCACCATGCGCAGCACGCCGTGCGCCGCCGGATGCTGCGGCCCGAAGTTCACCGTCATGTTCTTGATCTGCACTTCCGACATCAGGGCTTCTCTCCCGCCTTCTCGTCGCCCGGTAGCACCACCTTGGTGATGCCCTCCCAAGGAGAGAGGAAATCGAAGGTGCGGAACTCCTGCGTGAGCTTGACGGGCTCGTAGACGACGCGCTTGAGCTCATCGTCGTAGCGCAGCTCGACATAGCCGGTGAGCGGGAAGTCCTTGCGCAAGGGATGGCCTTCGAAGCCGTAGTCGGTGAGGATGCGCCGCAGATCCGGATGGTTCTCGAAGAGGACGCCGAAGAAATCCCAGGTCTCGCGCTCGAACCAGTTCGCCACAGGGTAAACGGCGCTCACCGAGGGCACCGGGGTCTCCTCGCCGACGCCGACCTTGACCCGGATGCGCCGGTTGTACGTGACGCTCAAGAGGTTATACACGACCTCGAAGCGCTCCGGCCGGTCGGGATAATCGGCGCCGCAGACATCCATCAGCTGCTCGAACCGGCACTTGGGATCGTCGCGCAGGAAGGAGAGCACCTTCACGATCGCCTGGGGCCGCACGCCGAGCATGAGCTCGCCATGGCCGATCTCGGCCTTGAGAATATCATTCGGCAACGCCGCAGAGAGGTAATCGCCGAGATCCTTGAGCGACTGGTCCATGATCCAATCCGAGGGGAGGCGAGCGGGCGAGCCTGCTACCGCGCGATGGTCCCCGTCCGCCTGATCTTCTTCTGAAGCTGCAGAATCCCGTAGACCAATGCCTCGGCGGTGGGAGGACAGCCGGGCACGTAGATGTCGACGGGAACGATGCGGTCGCACCCGCGGACGACGGAATAGGAATAGTGATAGTAGCCGCCGCCGTTGGCGCAACTGCCCATGGAGATCACCCAGCGCGGCTCGGCCATCTGGTCGTAGACCTTGCGCAGCGCCGGCGCCATTTTGTTGCAAAGCGTGCCGGCGACGATCATCACGTCCGACTGGCGCGGGCTGCCGCGCGGCACCACGCCGAAGCGGTCGAGATCATAGCGGCTCATGTAGGCGTGCATCATTTCGACCGCGCAGCAGGCGAGCCCGAAGGTCATCGGCCAGAGCGAGCCAGTGCGCGCCCAGTTCACCAGCTTGTCGAGTTGCGCCACGACGAAGCCCTTGTCGGTGAGCTCGTCCGTCACCGTCCTCAGCAGCGCGTCCTCGGCCGGCCCCTCCGCGCGCGCGGAGGAGGGCGTGCCTGTGAGAATGACCGGCTCTACTCCCATTCAAGCGCCCCTTTCTTCCACTCGTAGATGAAACCGACGGTGAGCACGCCCAGGAACGCGATCATCGACCAGAAGCCGAAGACCCCGATCTTGCCGAGCGTCACGGCCCAGGGAAAGAGGAAGGCGACTTCCAGATCGAAGATGATGAAGAGGATGGCGACGAGGTAATAGCGCACGTCGAACTTGTTGCGCGCGTCGGCGAATGCGTCGAAGCCGCACTCGTAGGCCGAAAGCTTCTCGGGGTCGGGGCGCTGGCGGGCGACGAGCACGGAGGCGAGTACCATCACGCCCGAGATGGCCACGGCGATCCCGAGGAAGATCAGGATGGGCAGATAGTTTCTCAGCAGCTCTTGCATGCCCGCAACCATTGCACCCCACGCGGCCGATGAGACCGCATGACACGCGCCGAAGCGACTGCCCATGGGCCCTACCCCCGGCATGCACGGCCCGTGGCGCCGGTACTATATGTATAGGCGCCGGCAAAGGAAAGGAACAGTTTGCGCTCGCGTCCGCTCCCCTGCGCCGTGCCTTTTGCGGCCCGGTGCGGCCTTATGACGCGGGCGGGCGTGCCCCATTTTTAGGCCATCTTCCGATAACCGACTTCAAGTACACCGCCGAAAGCGGCAATGGCGGCCTCCGTGAGCGCCTCAGGCTCGTCGTGGCCGCTGGTGAGCGCCTCGGGCAGATCCCGGGAGCTCACGATGCGCTCACCGTTCTCGTCGGGTTCGAGCTTCGCCGGACAGGCGAAATCGGTGGCCTGCATAGGAACTCTCGACTTGGGCCGCAGGCTTGTCGCGGAGGTCCGTGGATTGTGGGGTCCAGCCCAGGGCTGTGCAATTTAGGAGCCATTGGGAAATTAAGTGAATCGCCTTAGCGGTCGTCACAGCTGCTTTCGCGGGTGTGACGACAGCGAGAAAGGGCGTGCAGGACTTATTGGCCGGCGACTCTTTAGGCTTCGAAAATGGCGGGAGCGACGGGACTCGAACCCGCGGCCTCCGGCGTGACAGGCCGGCGCTCTAACCGACTGAGCTACGCCCCCGCTGTTCCCCCCGCTTGGGGTGCCTGCATTTAGATGAGCACCCCGGGGGTGTCAAGCAAGCCACGGCGGCAAGCCCTTTGGCCGGCGGCCGTCTTGCTCACTCGGTGAGGAACTTGGCAATCCGCTCGCTCGCCTGGGAGATGCCCACGACCCCGTCCAGGTGGCCGAGATTGCCTTCGAGCTCGAGGTACTCGACCTTGTTGCCCTGGGCCTTGAGCAGCTCGCCCGCCTCGCGGGAGTAGTCCGGAAAAAGCAGCAGGTCGCGGTGGTCGGGCAATAGGAGCACCTTTGCCTTGACCGCCTTGAGGCCCTCCTCGACCGAAGGCCTGCCGCCGAGCACGAAGAGCGCGTTGGCGCGTGCGAGGCAGATAAAATTGTTGGCATCCGAGAGCTTGGCGCGCGCCCGGCTGGCGTCGTCCTGCCACTTTTCGACGGCGTATTGGTTGCCCCAAGCTTGCGCCGGATCCTTGGCCGCCTCCGCCCATTTGCGCCCGAACGCCTCGCGCGCCCACGCCGGCTGGCGCGCCTGATAATTCACCAGCTTGAAGGCGAGCGCCAGACCGTCCAAGGGCTCCGCCTTGCCGTAATAATCGCCGTGGTTCCAGTTGGGATCGAGCATGATAGGATCGGCCCACGACTGCATCACGAGGACCCCGTAGGCATCGAGCCAGGGCGTGCCGACCACCGAGACGAGACGCTCGACCATGTCGGGATAGCGCGCGGCCCAGTCCCACGATTGGATGGCGCCCATCGAGGCGCCCATCACCGCATGGAGCTTCTTGATGCCGAGGCTGTCGAGGAGCGCCTTCTGGACGTTGACGAAGTCGCCGATGCCGACGACGGGAAAGCTCATGCCGTAAGGCTTGCCGGTCGCGGGATCGAGCGAGGCCGGGCCCGTGGTCACAGTGACGCCGTCCTTGGTGTTGATGTTGCACAGCGAATCGACGCCGATGATGAAATATTTGTCGGTATCGAGCGGCTTGCCGGGCCCGACGATCGCGTCCCAATAGCCGGGGAGCTTGTCATCGGCCTTGTACCTGCCCGCCACGTGGGAGTTGGCCGAGAAAAAGTGCGGGATCACGACGACATTGTCCTTGGCGGTATTAAGGGTGCCGTAGCTCTCGTAGCCGACCTTCACGTCCCTGATCGTCTTGCCGCCGAGCGTCGTATAGGACGGCATCTCGAAGGTTTTCTTCTCGACGAGCTGGTCGAGCGCCCAAGCGGGCAACGCCGAGCCAACCAGCAGGCCGACAAGCAGCAGCTTCATGGGCTTCATCGGAAATCCCCCCTCTTCGACGGCCGGCGAGACACGGGAGAGACTCGACAGAGCTACAGTCGGCGTGCCGAGCCCCGCCGCATTGCGGGTGCTGCAAGATTTGGCGGGCGCTTATCGATCCGAGCCGCCGACCCTCTCCCGGTGTAAACGCGTTGCTTTGTCAACCCTGCCTAGCGCCCGCGGCCAAGGAGCGCCTTTTTCTTATAAGCG
>DASPPM010000180.1:0-2105 GCA_035625535.1 Alphaproteobacteria bacterium | reverse complement strand
GGCGGAACTTGTAGCCCTTGAGCCGCCGCCCGCGCAGAGCGCTCCACAGGCGACGCTCGGCGTCGGTCATGTCGATCCGCAACTGGCGTGCTTTGCGCTCGGCCATGCGCGAGAGAATAGCACGTGCGCCGTCCGCCCCCTCACCCTCCCGTTGCTGCGCAACGGGCCCCTCCCTCTCCCGCTGACGCGGGCGAGGGGCTTAGCGCGATCGGTGCCCCCACGAACATCCGCGAGGATGTGTGAATGCGATAGCTCGAAGGGGGAGAGGGTAGGGTGAGGGGGCTGCTTCCACCGAAATGGATTCCGCTCTAGTCCCTCGATCCGCGCTTCATGCCTAAGAAATAGGCAAGCCCGATTTCTCGGCAGTTAAATGTTCCCGCGTGCGAGCCGGGCGCTCCGGGGAACGCGATGCTGCGCTCGTGGCATGGCGATTGCTATCTCGTGCGCCAGAGGACGGAAAAGGATCCCGCCGAGGGCCGAAAGGAAGGTGCGAGATGACGAGAGCCGGGCTCACCGAGAAAATCCTCGAGGCCAAGCGCAAGAAGGGCCTCTCCTGGCAGGCGATCGCAGAGAAGATCGGCGGCAACTCGCCGGTCTTCCTCACCGCCGCCCTCCTGGGCCAGATGAAGCTCGAAAAGGCGCAGGCGGCGAAGGCCGCCAAGCTCCTCGGGCTCAGCGCCGAGGAGGCCGCACTCCTCACCGAGATCCCCTACCGGGGCTCGCTGCCCACGGCCGTGCCGACCGATCCGCTCATCTATCGTTTCTACGAGCTCGTCCAGGTCTACGGCACCAGCTGGAAGGCGCTCATCGAGGAGGAATTCGGTGACGGCATCATGAGCGCCATCGATTTCGACATGCACATCCGCCGCAAGCCAGATCCCAAGGGCGACCGGGTGGAGCTGGTCATGGCCGGCAAGTTCCTGCCCTACAAGCGCTATTGAGCGGCCGGCCGGCGCTCGGGCCGGGCCGCAAGCTGGAAAAGTGCCGCCCTTGGGCTTAACCTCACCGCCGTCCTCGGGCATCTCTACGGAAGGCGAGCGAGCGATGGCAACATACGACTACGACCTCTTCGTGATCGGCGGCGGCTCGGGCGGGGTGCGCGCGGCGCGCCTGTCGGCGTGCTACGGCGCGCGCGTCGCGCTTGCCGAGGAGCGCTACTTGGGCGGCACCTGCGTCAACGTCGGCTGCATCCCCAAGAAGCTCCTTGTCTATGCCAGCCATTACAGCGCGCATTTCGAGGACGCGGCGGGCTTCGGCTGGACGGTCGGCGAGCGGCACTTCGACTGGCCTACCCTCATTGCCCACAAGAACGCCGAGATCGCGCGGCTCAATGGCGTCTATCGCAAGCTCCTCGAGGAGGCGGGCGTCGAGATCATCTCGGCCCGCGCGATCTTGCGCGATGCCCATAGCGTGGAGGTCGCCGGCCGCACGGCCAAGGCCGAGCGCATCCTGATCGCGACAGGCGGCTGGCCCATTGTGCCGGAAATTCCCGGCAAGGAGCACGCCATCATCTCGAACGAGGCCTTCTTTTTGCCGCGGCTTCCCGCGCGCGTTGCCATCGTGGGCGGCGGCTATATCGCCTGCGAGTTCGCCGGCATCTTCCACGGCATGGGCAGCCGCGTCGTCCAGCTCTACCGCGGGCCGCTCTTCCTGCGCGGCTTCGATGGTGACGTACGCAAGACGCTTGCCGAGGAGATGCGCAAGAAGGGCATCGAGCTGCGCTTCAATGTCGAGATCGCCGGCATTGGGAAGACGCGCGCGGGCCTCGTGGCCTCGCTCACGACGGGCGAGCGGCTCGAGGTCGACCTCGTGCTCTTCGCGACCGGCCGCGCCCCCAGCACCAGGGGCCTCGGGCTTGAGAGCGCGGGCGTTGAGCTCAATGCCAAGGGTGCCATCGTGGTCGATGCCTACTCGCGGAGCTCGATCGAGAGCATCTACGCGGTGGGCGACGTGACCGACCGCATCAACCTGACTCCGGTCGCGATCGCGGAGGGCCAGGCCTTCGCCGAGACCGTCTACAACGACAATCCGACCAAGCCGGACCATGCGGGCGTGCCCTCGGCGGTCTTCAGCGATCCCGAGCTCGCGACCGTCGGCCTTAGCGA
>DASPPM010000179.1:0-11123 GCA_035625535.1 Alphaproteobacteria bacterium | reverse complement strand
CTCCGCGCTCAGCCGACGCTGCCCTCGAGGCTGATGCCGACAAGCTTCTGCGCCTCGACCGCGAACTCCATGGGCAGCTCCTGCAGCACCTCGCGACAGAAGCCGTTGACGATGAGCGCCACCGCGTCCTCCTCCGGAATGCCGCGCTGACGGCAGTAGAAGAGCTGGTCCTCGCTGATCTTGGACGTGGTCGCCTCGTGCTCGACTTTCGCAGTCCTGTTGCGGCTCTCGATATAGGGCACCGTGTGGGCGCCGCACTTGTCGCCGATCAGGAGCGAGTCGCACTGGCTGTAGTTGCGGGCACCCGCGGCGCCGTGGCCCATGCGCACCAGGCCGCGATAGGTATTCTGGCCGTGGCCGCAGGAAATGCCCTTGGAGATGATGCGCGAGCGCGTGTTGCGGCCGAGGTGGATCATCTTGGTGCCGGTATCGGCCTGCTGATAATTGTTGGTAACGGCGATCGAAAAGAAGGCACCCACGGAATTGTCGCCCTCGAGGATGCAGCTCGGATATTTCCAGGTGATCGCCGAGCCGGTCTCGACCTGGGTCCAGGAGATCTTGGCGTTGCGCCCGCGGCAGGCGCCACGCTTGGTCACGAAATTGTAGATGCCGCCCTTGCCTTCGGCGTCGCCGGGGTACCAGTTCTGCACGGTCGAGTATTTGATCTCGGCGTCGTCGAGCGCCACCAGCTCGACGACGGCGGCGTGGAGCTGGTTCTCATCGCGCATGGGCGCCGTGCAGCCCTCGAGGTAGCTCACATAGGAGCCCTTGTCGGCGATGATGAGGGTGCGCTCGAACTGGCCCGTCTTCGCGGCGTTGATGCGGAAATAGGTGGAGAGCTCCATCGGGCAGCGCAGGCCCTTCGGCACATAGACGAAGGAGCCGTCGGTGAAGACCGCCGAGTTGAGGGTGGCGAAGAAATTGTCCGAGTAGGGCACCACCGAGCCGAGATAGGTGCGCACGAGGTCCGGGTGCTTCTGCACCGCCTCCGAGATCGAGCAGAAGATGATGCCGACCTCCTCGAGCTTGCCTTTGAAGGTCGTCGCCACCGAGACGCTGTCGAAGACCGCATCGACGGCCACACCGGCCAGCATCTCCTGCTCCCTGAGCGGAATGCCGAGCTTCTCGTAGGTCTTGAGGAGCTCGGGATCGACCTCGCCCAGGCTCTTGGGACCCTCCTTCGCCTTGGGCGCCGAATAGTAATAGTGCTCCTGATAGTCGATCGGTGGATAGCGCACGACCGCCCAGCTCGGCTCCTCCATGGTGAGCCAGTGCCGGAAGGCCTTGAGCCGCCACTCGATGAGCCACTCGGGCTCGCTCTTCCTCGCGGTGATGAAGCGGACGGTGTCCTCGGAGAGACCCTTGGGCGCGCGCTCCTCCTCAATCTCGGTCACGAAGCCGTACTTGTACTTGCCCTCGGTGGCCGAGCGGAGCTGCTCGACCGTATTTGCCGCACCTGCCATTGCACCTTGCTCCCTGGACTTCTCCTCTCGGCGCCGAGCCGTCTCAGCTCAGCGCCTCGGCGGGCGCCGCCTCGCGCGAGCCCGCGACCGTACCGAGCGGTGGGAATAACGCCGGAGCCGCCAACTCGGCAAGGGTGAGCCCCTCGAGCGCCTTGCGGATTGCGCTGTTGATCTTCTCCCAACTGCCGCGCATCGGGCAGAGCCTCTCGACGTCGCAATGATTGCCCGAGCCCTCCACACAGGCCGTGAGCGCGATCGGGCCCTCGAGCGAGGCGATGATCTCGGCGACGGTGATCTCCTCGGGCGCCCGGCTCAAAGCGTAGCCCCCCGCCGCGCCGCGGTGGGAAAGGATGACGTGGTCCGCTGCAAGCGTCTTCAAGAGCTTGGCCACCGTCGGGAGCGGCACCCCCGTCTCCTGGGCGAGCTGGGGCGCCGTGCGCACGGCAGCGCCCTCCCGCGTCATCTGAGAGAGGACCACGATTGCGTAATCGGTTAGCCTATTTAGCCGGATCATGCTGCACCGCACATAATCAGGACTGAGTTGGTACTGATTAGATAAGGGATAATGCAGATAAATCAACAGGCAAATTGAGCCGAGGCAGCGGCGTTGTGACGCGGCGGGAGGGTCGCGGCCGGTACGGCTATGGATTCAGGCCACGCTGCGGGCGCGCGCCTCGGCCTCGCGGCGGGCCTTGCCGACGGCCGTCTTCGCCGCGTCGTTGTGGGTGAACATGTCGAGCGTGTCGAGCTCGTCCGCGGCCACGGGCGTGATCGCCTGATCCAGGTAGTCCCGCGCGTGCGGGTCGCTTTGGATCTGGCGCCGCACGCCGTTCAAGCGGCGGATCAGGCGCACCATCTCCACGTGCTTCCACACGGTCTCCCAGAGATAGCGCGGATAGAAGACGAAGGGGCTCTCGCGCGGCAAGCTCGGGCGCCGGTCCCGGCGGTATTTGCGCCGGAGATAGCCGCCCTCGAGGGGATGGATCCTCTCGACCGAGATGCAGAAGTGGAACCACTGCATGACGAACTGCGTGGTGGGGAGCCAGTGCCCGTGCGCCGCGGCACGGCGCAGGATCGTGGTCATGTGCTCGGGCGAATAGTACGTCTCCCAGGCGCGGCGGTAGGCCGCCTCCCATTCGGCCTTGGACATACGCGGGTGGCCCATGGTGACGTGCTCGAGGTCGTATTTGTTGAGGTCGGGGTCGATCGCGACCCGCTTCTCGAAGAGACGCTTGTGGTCCTCCGAGCCGGGCAGCGGGGTCAGGCAGAAGAACTCGAGCATGTCGAGCGGCAGCTCGCGCTTGATGATCTCGACGTCGCGCACGATGGTCTCGAGCGTGTCGCTGGGGAAGCCCAGGATGTAGCCCGCGCAGGTCTGCACGCGCGCGCGGCGCCAGGCGAGGATCATGTCGCGGTATTCGGTGATCTTGTTCTGCCGCTTCTTGGCGCCGAGGAGCGCGTCCGGGTTGATGCTCTCGAGCCCGATGAAGACCCGGTTGACGCCGGCGCGGCCCGCTTTGGCGATGAAGTTCGGGATACGGTGGCAGAGCGTATCCACCTGGATGACGAACTTGATGTCGGCCCCCTCGCCCTCGCGCATGGCGATCAAGCGGTCGAAGATGGGCTCCCAATCCTTGTTGCGCGCGAAATTGTCGTCGGTGATGAAGAAGCGGTTGATGCCCTGCGCCAGATTGCGCCTGACGATGCCCTCCACGTCGTCGGCCGAGCGCCGCCGCGACTGGCGCCCCTGCACGTTGATGATGGTGCAGAACGAGCATTGGAAGGGGCAACCGCGCCCGGCGTCGAAGCTGGTGAGCGCCCCTCCCGTGCGCTTGATGCGGGTCGCGGGCAAGTGCGGCAGCGGCACGCCCTCGAGCACCGGCAGATCGTCCATGTAGTTGTAGAGCGGCTTGAGCGTGCCCTGCCAGGCGTCCTTGAGCACCTCCTCGAGCCGCCCTTCGGCCTCGCCGGCAAAGAGGGAGATGCCGAGGCGCTGCGCCTCCGCGAGCTCGGGCGGCATCCCCGGCAGCATCGCGAGCGAGCCCGAGACGTGGAAGCCGCCGATCACCACCTGGGTTCCGCAGGCGCGCAAGCGCCGCGCAATGTCCATGGCGCGGGGGAACTGGTTCGACTGCACGCCCACCAGCCCGACCATGCCGACCCCCGTGCGGGCGATCTCGCGCGCGATGCGCTCGGGCCGGATGCGCGTGTTGGTCTCGTCGAGCGCCGTGATGACGATCTCGACGTCCTCGCCCAGCACGCGACGCTCGGCACAGTCGCGCGCCAAGCCGTAAAGCGAGGCCAGCGTATTCGATGGGATCGCCGAGCGCAGCCATTGAATGACGTAGCCGTCGTCGTCGTAGTGCGACGGCTTGATCAGAACCAAGGCGAACTGTTGGCGCCGTGCCGGCGCCCTCACGATGCCGTCCCTCATTGGCCTCCCCGCTCCAGGTCGAGCTGGCGCGCAATGATAGCACAGCAATCCTGTGTCATGTATAGGCCGCGGCGCCACCTTTCCTCGCCGGCGCCAACTCGATCTTGATCGGCCTACGGCTTCTCACCACGGACAATCCGCTCCCCGAGCGCGAGCGCAGCCTCTTCTCCCGCCTCGGCTTGCAACGGCTCGAAGCCCCCGACGCGTGAGCGTGCCGGCGGCCTTGCCGGAATTCCGAGCATCGCCCGGATCGGCGAACGGCCGCCGACATCGCGAATTCCGGTAGTGGGTCACGTTGCCAAGTCCTCATCCTTCGAGACGCGTCGCAAACTCGACGCTCCTCAGGATGAGGACTTGGAGCTGGGGTTTCACCCCCGGGACGAAGTGCCCGGGGGAGGGCGCGAAGCGGCCGTCTCGAAGGATGAGGTGAAACTGAGCCACTACGCGAATTCCCATCCGCTTATGCCTGTGATATTGCTCTTCCATGCTGGGAGGAGGACGCCCTCGGGGGCGCCCCCAATGCCAAGAAGCAAGAAGGCGCCATGCGCGGCATGGGGAGCAAATTCGATAGAGGGTGCCGGAGCGGCGAGCTCGCACCCGCTTGCTTGGCAGGCGCAGCACTGCCGCCCCGGCCGCAGACTACGGCCCGCATGCCCGTCCGCGGCAGCCAGTCTTGCCACCCCCATCAGGACAATTTTAAGGAGGTTGCCATGCGACAGCGTATCGTCTCTCTGCTCGCGGCCGGCGCCGCAATGGCACTTGTCGGCAGCTGGGCCGGGGCGGCATTCGCGGATGAGAAGCCGATCTTGATCGGCATCACCACGGCGATCCAGGTCCAGGTCGGGCGCGATTGCGTCGACGGCGCCAAGCTCGCCATCGACGAGATCAACGCCCAGGGCGGGGTCAACGGCCGCAAGCTCCAGATGGTCGTCGCCGACGAGGGCGAGGCGGCGGCCGAGGGTCCGAAGACGGGCATTGCCGCGGTCAACAAGCTGACCGGCGAGGACCACGTCGACGTGCTCATCGGCGGCTACGACAGCGGGGTGACGCTGGCCGAGCTGCCGCACATCTCGCGCGCCAAGACGATCTACCTCGGTATCGGCTCCGCCTCGCCCTCGATCCAGCAGAAGGTCAAGGACGACTACGAGCACTACAAGTACATCTTCCGCGTCAATCCCATCAATTCGGCCAAGCAGGCGAAAGGCCTGCTCGACTACATCACGGGCATGCTCAAGGGGCAGCTCGGCTACAAGCGCATCGCCATCCTCGGCGAGAACGCGAAATGGGTGCAGGACATGGTGCCGGCCATGAAGTCGGGAGCCGAGGCGGCGGGCCTCCAGGTGCCGATCGCGGAGTTCTTCGATGTGCAGACCGCCGACTTCTCGCCGATCTTCGCCAAGGTGAAGGAAAGCGGCGCGCAATATCTCATGATCATCCTCTCGCACGCGGCGTCCGACGTATTCGTCAAGCAGTGGTACGACGCCAAGGTGCCGGTGCCGATCGGCGGCATCGACGTCAAGGGCCAGGACGCCAACTTCTTCGACCGCGTGGGCGGCAAGGCGATCAGCGAGGTATCGACCAACTTCGTCCTGCGCGCCCCTCTGACGCCCAAGACGATTCCCTGGTGGGACAGCTTCGTGAAGGCCTACAACCGCGCGCCGGTCTATACCGCAAGCGGAGGCTACGACGCCGTCTACATCTACGCCGGGGCCGTCAAGCGCGCCGGCTCGACCGACACGGACGCCGTGATCAAGGAGCTCGAGAAGACGGACTACGTGAGCGCGCGGGGCCGCGTGCAATTCGACGATCTGCACGAAGTCAAGGACGGCCCGGGTTTCGTCAACGAACTCTTCGTCCAGTGGCAGCAGAACGGCGAGCGCAAGGTCATCTGGCCGAAGGAGGTCGCCAACGGCAAGATGATCATGCCGCCGTGGCTCGTGCAGAACTGAGGGGCTGACCGGCTTTGGCCGAGATCCTCGTCTACGGAGCCGTGATCAGCGCGATCTACGCCATGCTGGCGGTGGGGTTCACCCTCATCTTCGGCGTGGCGCGCATCTTGAACCTGGCGCACGGCTCCTTCTACGCGCTCGGCGCCTACGGCGTCTACGCGTTGACCGCGGACGCCCATCTGCCGCTCTTCCTCGCGGCAGCCGTCGCGGTCTTGCTCGTGGCGCTCTTCGGGGTCGCGGTGGAGCGGGTGCTGGTGCGCCCGCTTCGCCGCTCCACCCTCGCCGTGCTCATGATCACGCTTGCGGTCGCCCTCATGGTCGAGCAGGTGCTGCTCCTCATCTTCGGCTCGGAGGCGCGCAACGTCCCCTCGATGGTCAACGCGACCTTCGACGTGATGGGGGCCGACGTGAGCGGGCAGCGACTGCTGGCGCTCAGCGGCGCCATCGCCATCCTCTCCGCGCTCTGGTTCTTCATGCAGCGCACGCGGCTCGGCGCGGCCATCCTCGCGATCTCCCAGGACGCCGAGGCGGCGCAATACATGGGCATTCCCTCCGACCGCATCTTCTCGCTCGTGATGGGGCTCTCGGCCGGCATCGCGGCCGCGGCGGGCGTGCTGGTCGCCCCCTTCCAGACGGTGATTCCGGGCATGGGCCTGCTGCCCCTGGTCAAGGCCTTCGCCATCGTGGTGGTGGGCGGGCTCGGCTCGATCGTCGGCAGCATCGTGGGCGCCCTCCTGCTCGGCTATACCGAGACCATCATCGCCTTCAAAATCTCGATCGAGTGGTCGCAGATCGTCTCGGTCGCGGCGGTGCTCTTGACGCTCATCCTGCGACCGGCGGGATTCTTCGGCAAGCGCGCCGCCTTCTGAGCCGGGCATGAGCGAGCACAGGACCGACTGGCTGGGAGCGCTCGTCGTCCTGGTTGCCCTCGCTCTCGTGCCCGCAATCTTGGGCAGCAGCTACATCACGGGCATCATGACCGTCGCCCTCTGCTTCGCCATGTGGGCGGCGAGCTGGGACTTCATGTCGGGGCTCACCGGGCGCGAGAACTTCGGCCACTCGCTTTTCATCGGTGCCGGCGCCTACACGGCGGGCTTCCTCAACGTGAATTTCGGCGCGAGTCCCTGGTGGAGTCTCGCGGCAAGCCCCCTCGTCGCGGTCGCCTTCAGCCTCGTTATCGGCTTTCCCACGCTGCGCCTGCGCGGACCCTATTTCGCGCTCGCCATGCTCTCGGGTGCCGCGGTGATGCAAAGCCTCACCATCATCTTCTCCGAATACACGGGCGGCCAGGACGGGCTCAACGGCCTCTTCCCCTTCTTCGATTCCGAGCTCACGCAGTATTACCTCACCCTCTTCTTCCTCGCGGCGACGGTGACGACGCTCAGGCTCGTCGCCAACTCGCCCTGGGGCACCATCTTGCGCGCGATCCGCGGCGACGAGGCTAGCTGCCAGGCGGCCGGCATCAACGTCACCTTCTACAAAATTGCCTCGCTCATGATCAGCGCCGCGTTCGCCGGGCTCGGCGGCGCGCTCTACGCCCATTACCAGCTCCAGGTCGGGCCCGACCTCTTCGCCGTCATCCTCTCGATCAACATCATCATCATGGTCTACGTCGGCGGCATGGGCTCGATCTACGGGCCGGTGGGGGGTGCGATCCTCCTGATACTTCTGACCGAGGCGCTGCGCGCGTTCAGCGAATACCGTCTCTGGGTCTACACCCTCATCCTGATGCTCATCCTCTTCTTCCTGCCGCAGGGACTGGTGGCGCCGCTTTGGCGGCGTTTGCGGACCATCGCGCAATGAAGGCACTCCTCGCCGTCGACGGGCTCAACAAGCGCTTCGGCGGGCTGCAAGCCGTGAAGGACGTCTCCTTCGCGCTCGAGCCGGGCTCGATCACCGGCGTGCTCGGACCCAACGGCGCCGGCAAGACGACGCTGTTCAATCTGCTCACCGGCTTCATGGCCGCGGATACGGGCAAGGTGGAGTTCGACGATGAGCCGCTTCTAGGCCTGGCACCCTATCGCATCGTCAACCGCGGGCTCGCCCGCACCTTCCAGCTCACCAGGCCCTTCGTCGGCATGAGCGTGCTCGAGAACGTCGAGGTCGCCTGCTTCGCCCCGCGCGTGCGACACGAGGGGCATGCGCGCGCCCGCGCCCACGCGATGCTCGAGCACGTGGGCCTGGCCCCAAAGGCAGCCTCTCTCGTCGACGTGCTGCCCTACGGCGATCTCCGCCGCCTCGAGATCGCGCGGGCGCTCGCGACCAGGCCGAAGCTGCTTCTCCTGGACGAGCCCTTTGCCGGGCTCGGCAGCAGCGAGATACAGCCGCTCGCGGACCTCATCCGCGAGCTCCATCGCAAGGAGGGCCTCACCATCCTGATCATCGAGCACAAGCTGCGCGAGCTCATGCAGCTCGCGCACGAGGTGATCGCCATGGACTTCGGCGAAGTGGTGGCGACCGGCGTGCCCGCCGAGATCGTGCGCCACCCGCGCGTCGTCGAGGCCTACATCGGCAAGGCCGAAATCGGAGAGAGCGGGGGTGCGCTTGGCGCTGCTTGAGGTTTCCGACCTCGTCGTCCTTTACGGCAAGGCGCTGGCGCTCGACGGCATCTCGTTCGAGGTGGGCAAGGGCGAGCTCGTGGGCGTGCTCGGGCCCAACGGCGCGGGCAAATCGACCTTGCTCAAGGCGATCTCCCGCACGGTGCCGCCGAGTGCCGGCCACATCACGTTCGACGGCCGCTCCCTCGACGGACTTCCGGCCTACAAGGTGGTCGGCCGCGGCATCTGCCATTGCCCCGAGGGGCGGCGTCTCTTCCCCGAGCTCTCCGTGCTCAAGAACCTCATGCTTGGCGCATACCTGCGCAACGACAGGCTCGGGATCGCGGCCGATCTCGAGAAGATCTACAGCCTCTTCCCGGTCCTGCGCGAGCGCAGAAGCCAGCAGGCATCCACGCTCTCCGGCGGCCAGCAGCAAATGCTCGCGATCGGCCGCGCCCTCATGGGGCGTCCTTCGCTTCTCCTCCTCGACGAGCCCTCGGTCGGCATCGCGCACCGCCTCAAGGTCGAGATCTTCCAGTCGATCCGCGAGATCCAGCGCGCCGGCACCGCGGTGCTCCTCGTCGAGCAGGACGCACGCTCGACCGTCGCGGTCGCCGAGCGTCTCTATGTGCTCGAGCACGGCCGCTTCGTGCGCGAAGGGCGTCCCAAGGAGCTCGCCGACGACGACTACATCCGGCAGGTCTATCTCGGCGTCTGAGTCCGTTCGAGCGGGCGTAGGGAGCTTGCCGTCGCGACCGGGACGCGGCCGTCCGGTCGGCCCGGAATACGAGCAAAATCATCATGATGCCCTGGAGCTTCGGGCCCGTGACCGGGCAAGAGCCTGCCCGCCACGAAGCGAGGAGGCGGCCGTGGCGTGCCCCTTTCTGGCGCTGCCGGGAACGCGGAGGCAACGCCCGGCGTTAACGGGGAGACGAGATCGAGGACGGGAGCGCCTTAGGGATCATGCAAGACCATGGCTCTTGCCTTTAGGGCCCTCCTGTGACAAATTGTCGCGACTAGGTCTCATCCATCGGGGGATTGCGTAATGTCCAAGCGTAAAGCCGGTAAAGCTGAGGAAACACCGACCACTTCCGTTGCTGCGCCGAACTCGGGCCGCAAATTTGTGCTGGGACTAAGCAAAGTCGCGCTGGGGCTAAGCGTGGCAGCGCTTGCGGCGGGGATTTCGCTCCCCTCCGGCCCTGCCAAGGCGATCGAGCCGGTGCCTTCCCTCGGCCAGCGCGTGAATGCGCTTCGGGCGATCGCGCAGGCGAACCCGGCCGTCACCGACCAGCTGTTGCGGGAAAACCGCCTCATCAAGGTGCAGTGGGTGAACTGGCCGAACTGGCCCAATTGGCACAATTGGCACAATTGGGGCAATGGATGGTGGGCCAATTTCTGAGCCTTCCCGGTCGGCCCGGCGGCCGATGGACCAGGTGAGGTTCCCCGAGCTCCTGGTCCTTCAGGCCACGCCGTTCTGCAATATCAATTGCTCGTATTGCTATCTGCCCAACCGCGACTCGCGGCATCGCATGACCATCGATGCCGTCGGAGTCATTTCGAAGAAGATATTCGATTTCTTCTCGCCGTTGCCGCCGGACATCAGCATCGTCTGGCATGCAGGCGAGCCGCTTACGGCACCCGTCGACTGGTATAGGGCCGCCTTCGCCGCGATCGATCGCAATTTATCTCCGGGCACCACGGTAAGATACAGCATCCAGACCAACGGCACGCTCTTGAACGCGGAATGGGTCCAGCTGATCAAGGACCACAACATCCGGGTCGGAATCAGCCTGGACGGGCCGCGCCAAATCCACGATCTCAACCGCCGCACGCGGGCGGGCAAGGGAACTTTCGATGCGACGATGCGGGGTGTGAGGGTGCTGCAGGATGCCGCGCTGCCGTTTCACATCATCGGGGTGCTTACGAAGGCTTCGCTTGAGGACCCCGACGCGATATTCTCCTTCTTCGTCGAAAACGGCATATCCGAAGTCGGTTTCAACATCGACGAGATCGAGGCGGAGAACAAGTCGTCGACCTTGAGCGACGCGAGCGCGCCCGAGAAATTCGTTGGCTTCTTCACCCGGCTGCTCGAGCTGAACGAGCTCAACGGACGCCCGCTGACGCTCCGCGAGCTTCAGCAATGCGTAGCACTCATCCTCTCCCGGCCTCCCGATTTCGTCTCGACCGAGAGCTCGCCCTTCGCCATCCTGAGCGTCGACCATCTCGGCAACTGCTCGACGTTCTCGCCCGAGCTCCTCGGCGCTGAGAGCGCGGAATGGAACAATTTCATCATTGGCAACCTCTTGACGGACGATCTCGAGACGATCCTTTCGGGGCAAAGATTCCTGCGCTTGAGGGATGCCGTGACGCGCGGGGTGGAGCTTTGTCGCGCGACTTGCGAGTACTTCGAGGTCTGCGGCGGCGGCGCTCCGGCGAACAAATTCTACGAGCTTGGAACCTTCGAGGGGAGCGAGACGCTTCATTGCCGGCTGATGAAGAAGGCGATGACGGAGATCAGCCTCGCCTACATGAGCGCCAGATACGCTCAGCCGGCTGCAAGCACCGCCCGGGCGTGACGGAGGAGGGTACGAGCCACGCGCCGTTTGGCTGCTGAAGTTTGGCCTTTCTGGTGATAGAATCCCATTCCCAGCTGGAGGAGGAGGTTGCTATGAGAAGATTTGCGATTGCCGTCGCGGCTGCCGGTCTCTTGATTTTGGCGGCCGTTCTTCCCGCCGGTGCG
>DASPPM010000178.1:0-5894 GCA_035625535.1 Alphaproteobacteria bacterium | reverse complement strand
GAGCCGCTTCAAGCTGCCCCCGCGCATGGCCCTCCTCGTTCCCGGCGGCGCGCTGCACCGGCCGGCCAAGCGCTGGCCGCTCGAGCGCTATGCCGAGCTCGCGTCAGCACTCGTCGCGCGCGGACTGGTCCCGGTGATCCTGGGCGGCACGAGCGAGACGCTGCTTGCGCAGGCCATCCTCTCGCACTCGCCCGAGGCCGTCGATCTCACCGGCAAGACGAGCCTGCTCGAGCTCGCGAGCCTCGCGCGCCGTGCCGTGGTCGCGATCGGCAACGATACCGGGCCCATGCATCTCATCACCGCCGCCGGCTGCCCCTCGATCGTGCTGTTCTCCCGCGAGTCCGACCCGGCACTTTGCGCGCCGCGGGGAAGGCGCGTCACGGTGCTGCGGCGCGCCAGCCTCGAGGAGCTCGCAGTCGAGGAGGTGCTCGCGGCGCTCGCGGAGGCGGCGGGCGGTCCTTGACCGGCGCGGCCGCGGCAGGGCACACGCGCCGGAGGTGCCGCAAAGAAAGCCTTGCGCGCCCCGCGGCCATCACTAGACTTAAGCGTGGCTGTGGTTCCGGCAGCCGATCGTAATCGCGCGTGCCCACCGGGACGGCCGCCCGCAAATGCGCGGGCGCCGTGGGGGCGCGGTTGTTTTGAGGAGATACTACATAGCCAGACCTCCCTCCACCATGACCCCGTCCCGCGACGGACCGGCGGTCAACGAGCAGATCAGGGCGCCGACGGTGCGCCTGATCGATGAGAAGGGCGAGAATATCGGCGTGGTGCCGGTCGCCCAGGCGCTAGGACGGGCCGAGCAGGCCGGCCTCGATCTCGTCGAGATCGCCCCCCTGGCCGAGCCGCCCGTCGTCAAGATCCTCGATTTCGGCAAGTACAAGTACGAGGAGCAGAAGCGCAAGAACGAGGCGCGCAAGAAGCAGAAGGTCATCGAGATCAAGGAGATCAAGATGCGCCCCTCGATCGACCACCACGACTACGAGATCAAGATGCGCTCGGTCGTCAAGTTCCTCGCCGAGGGCGACAAGGTGAAGGTGACCTTGCGCTTCCGCGGCCGCGAGCTCGTGCATCAGGAGATCGGCGTCAAGGTGCTCGAGCGCGTGCGCGACGATCTCGCCGCGCGCGCCAAGGTCGAGCAGTTCCCCCGCATGGAAGGCCGCCAGATGACCATGGTGATCGCGCCCAAGTGAGGGGCGCGGGCGGCGCGCTTGCCATTGCCTTCTGGATTGCTTCGTCGGCTGTGCCTCCTCGCAATGACGTGCAAGTGAGGCGCCGTCGCTGCGAGCCGGAGGCGAAGCAGTCCAGGCTTACGGCGCCGCCCGCACCCCTTGCTTTCCGCCGCCCGGCTCTATATAACCCTGCGCTCGATTGCGAGCGGCGCGGCTCGAGGGCATGCCCACCCGCTCTGAAGCGTTCAACCCGAGCTCGAGGACACGCAAAATGCCCAAGCTCAAGACCAAGTCCGGCGCGAAGAAGCGCTTCCTGCGCACGGCCTCGGGCAAGATCAAGGCCGCCTTCGGCTTGAAGCGCCACGGCCTGCGCAAGCGCCCCAAGAAGATGAAGCGCAAGGCGCGCGGCACCTTCGTGCTGACCAAGGGCGATGCCGCCCACATCCGGGGCTTCATGCCCTATTTGAGGGGCTGAGCCATGGCGCGCGCCACCTCCGCACCCGCCCGCCACGCCAAGCGCAAGAAGCTCCTCAAGCTCGCCAAGGGCTACCGCGGGCGCGGCAAGAGCAACTTCCGCATCGCACTCGAGAAGGTCGAGAAGGCGCTGCGCTACGCCTACCGCGACCGGCGCAACCGCAAGCGCGACTTCCGCGCCCTCTGGATCCAGCGCATCAACGCGGGCGTGCGCGCGGAAGGCCTCACCTACGCCAAGTTCGTGCACGGGCTCAAGGTGGCCGGCATCGAGCTTGACCGCAAGATGCTTGCCGATCTCGCGGTACGCGATCCGGACTCCTTTAGGGCCTTGGTCAAAGAGGCCCAAGGGGCACTCGCCAAGGCGGCCTGATCGCTTGAGCCGAGGTTGAGAAGCCGGAAAGGGGCCTTTTGCGATAAGGCCCCTTTTGCTTTGCTGCGGGGAGAGAAAGGGCCGAGGCGGCCCAGCTAAGGTAAGGCCATGCAGGATCTGGAAGCGCTCAGGAGCGATCTCTTGCGTCAAGTCGAAGGGGCCGCGAGCCTCGCCTCGCTCGAGGAGCTGCGCGTCTCGGCCCTCGGGCGCAAGGGGCGCGTCACCGAGCTGATGAAGGAGCTCGGCAGCCTCGACGGCGAGGCGCGCAAGGAGGCGGGCCGCACGCTTAACCTCCTGAAAGACGCGATCGGTGCCGCGATCGAGGCGCGCAAGGCGGCCTTGGCCGAGGCCGAGCTCGAGGCGAGGCTCGGCGAGGAGCGCCTCGACGTGACGCTGCCTGCGCGTCCCGCGGCCGAGGGGCGCATCCACCCCATCAGCCAGACGATCGACGAGCTTTGCGCCATCTTCGGCGAGATGGGCTTCGCGGTCGCCGAGGGGCCCGACATCGAGGACGACTTCCACAATTTCACCGCCCTCAACATCCCCCCCGAGCACCCGGCGCGGCAGATGATGGACACCTTCTACCTCAAGGAAAAGCCCGACGGCACGCGCATGGTGCTGCGCACCCACACCTCGCCCGTGCAGGTGCGCACCTTGCAGGCGACCAAGCCGCCCGTGCGCATCATCGCCCCCGGCCGCACCTATCGCTGCGACAGCGACATGACGCACACGCCCATGTTCCATCAGGTCCAGGGCCTCGTCGTCGACCGCAGCACGCACATGGGCCATCTCAAGGGCTGCCTCATCGAGTTCTGCCGCGCCTATTTCGAGGTGCCCGACGTGCCGGTGCGCTTCCGCCCGAGCCATTTTCCCTTCACCGAGCCCTCGGCCGAGGTCGACATCGGCTGCAGCCGCAAGGGCGGCGAGCTCAGGATCGGCGCCGGCCAGGACTGGCTCGAGATTCTCGGCTGCGGCATGGTGCATCCCAAGGTGCTGGAGATGTGCGGCATCGATTCGGCGGTCTACCAGGGCTTCGCCTTCGGCATGGGGATCGAGCGCGTCGCCATGCTCAAATACGGCATCCCCGACTTGCGCACCTTCTTCGATGCGGACCTGCGCTGGCTCCGGCACTACGGCTTCGTGCCCTTGGACGTGCCGAGCCTCGTCGGAGGGCTCAGCCGATGAAGCTGACGCTGGCCTGGCTCAAGGACCATCTCGAGACCGCTGCCGCCCTGGGCGAGATCGCCGAGAAGCTCGTCGCCCTCGGTCTCGAGGTCGAGAGCATTGTCGACCGCGCGAAAGCGTTGGCGCCTTTCACCATCGCCTTCGTGGTCGAGGCCAAGCCGCACCCCAGCGCCGACCGGCTCCGCGTCTGCATCGTCGATACGGGGCGCGAGCGAGTCCAGGTCGTCTGCGGCGCGCCCAATGCACGCACCGGCATGAAGGGCGTCTTCGCCCCCGTCGGCAGCCACATCCCGGGCACGGCCCTCGACCTCGAGCGCGGCGTCATACGCGGCGTCGAATCGAACGGCATGCTGTGCTCGGAGCGCGAGATGGGCCTCTCGGACGAGCACAGCGGCATCATCGAGCTTCCGGCGGACGCCCCCTTGGGAGACTCCTTCGCCAGATATCTCGGCCTCGACGATCCGGTGATCGACGTCGCGGTGACGCCCAACCGAGGCGATTGTCTCGGCGTGCGCGGGATCGCCCGCGATCTCGCCGCGGCGGGCCTGGGACGGCTCAAGGACGACGCGCGCATGGCAGCCGTGCCCGGCGCTTTCGAGAGCCCGATCAAATGGCGCTTGGCACTTCCCGAGGATGCCAAGAGCGCATGCCCCTTCGTCGTCGGCCGCTTCTTCCGCAAGTTGAGGAACGGCGCGAGCCCGCGCTGGCTCCAGGATCGCCTGCGCGCCATCGGCTTGCGGCCGATCTCCGCCCTCGTCGACATCACCAACTACGTGACCTTCGATCTCGGCCGCCCGCTCCACGTTTTCGATGCAGACAAGCTCGCCGGCGATCTCACCATGCGGCTCGCGCGCCCGGGCGAGACGCTCGCGGCGCTTAACGGCAAGAGCTACACCCTCGACGACGGCATGACCGTGATTGCCGATGCGAAGGGCGTCGCGGGCCTCGGCGGCATCGTGGGCGGGGAGGCGAGCGGCTGCACCGAGGCGACAGAGAACGTCTTCCTCGAGGTGGCCCTCTTCGATCCCATCCGCACGGCCGTTACCGGGCGCAAGCTCGCCATCGAGTCCGATGCGCGCTACCGCTTCGAGCGCGACCTCGACCCCACCTCCGCCATCTGGGGAGCCGAGGTGGCGGCACATCTCATCGGCGAGCTCTGCGGCGGAGAGGCGAGCGCGCCGGTGAGCGCGGGTGCGCTGCCCGAGTGGCGGCGCACGATCACGCTGCGGCAGGACCGCGTGCTCACGCTCGGCGGCGTCGATATGGCCGCGCCTGAGCAAACGCGCATCTTGACCGCACTCGGCTATGAGGTGAGCAGGCGCGCGCGGGAGCTCGCCGTAGTGCCGCCGCCGTGGCGCGGCGACGCGACGCGCGAGCCCGACCTCATCGAGGATATCCTGCGCGTTTACGGCTACGACCGCATCGCGGCCGTCCCGCTCCCGCTCGAGGGCGCGTTGCCGCGGCTCGCCTTGACCGCGAGCCAGCGCCGCGCGCGCGCGGTCAAGCGCGGGCTCGCCGCGCGCGGCCTCATGGAGGCGGTGACCTGGTCGTTCGCGAATTCGCAGCAAGCAGCGCTTTTCGGCGGCGGCAACCCGGCATTGGCGCTTGCCAACCCGATCTCGAGCGATCTCGACGTGATGCGGCCCTCGATCCTGCCCAACTTGATCGCCGCCGCCGGGCGCAATGCCGACCGCGGGCTCAAGGATCTCGCGCTCTTCGAGGTCGGCCCGCAATACGCCGACGATACGCCCAAAGGCCAGGCCCTCGTCGCGGCCGGGGTGCGCGCCGGTCTCGCCTCCCCGCGCCATTGGGCGGCAGCCACGCGCGAGGTCGACGCCTTCGATGCCAAGGCGGACGCGCTCGCCGCCATCGCAGAGGCCGGCGGGCCCGCGGAGCCGCAGGTCACCAGGGATGCGCCCCCCTGGTACCATCCCGGCCGCGGCGGCACGCTGCGCCTCGGCGCCAACGTGCTCGCCTCCTTCGGCGTGCTGCATCCCAAGGTGCTGCGCCGCATGGACGTGAAGGGTCCCATGGTCGCCTTCGAGGTCTTCCTCGACCGCATCCCGCAGCCGCGCGCGAAAGCGGGCAAGATGCGCCCGCCCTTCAAGCCCTCGCCCTTCCAGCCGGTCGAGCGCGACTTCGCCTTCGTCGTCGACGCCGGGGTCGAGGCCGAGCGGCTGGTGCGCGCCGCCAGGGGGGCGGAAAAGGCGCTGATCACGGAGGTCGGCGTGTTCGACGTCTATCAAGGGCCCAACCTGCCGCCCGGCAAGAAGTCGCTCGCCTTGAGCGTGCGCCTCCAGCCCGTCGAGCGCACCTTGACCGAGGAGGAGATCGACGCGGTCGGCAAGAGGATCGTCCTTGCCGTCGCCAAGGCGACGGGCGGGGTCTTGCGCAGCTGAAAGCTTTTTCACCACGGAGACACGGAGAGCACTGAGGAGAAGCAAGATTCCAGCGCAGAGATCGCGGAGGATGCGCAGAGGACGCAGCGAAGATATTTCTCCTCCGTGTCCTCTCTGAAACCTCTGCGTCCTCCGCGCTAAAAAATTGCTTCGTCTCTTCTCCGTGTCCTCCGTGTCTCCGTGGTAATCACTTAGAGCCATGACCGATCTCGCCCACATCCGCAACTTCGCGATCATCGCGCACATCGACCACGGCAAGTCGACGCTTGCCGACCGCCTCATCCAGCGCTGCGGCGG
>DASPPM010000177.1:0-12930 GCA_035625535.1 Alphaproteobacteria bacterium | reverse complement strand
AGCCGTCGAGCCGCAGGGGCCCTTGCGCGAGAGAGGCGATGGGCGACGGTTGCAGCGATAGGGTGAGCGATGCGATGGCTTAGCGGCGCCCTCTTGTTCCTCGCTCTGCTCGCATCCTCCGGATGCGGCTTCCACCCGATTTACGCCGAATCCTCGGGCGCGACCCCGGTCGGCACCCGGATGGCCCAGGTGAAGGTGGAGCCCATCGACTTCTCGGCGCTGCAGGCCTCGAAGCTCTACCGCCTGGGGCAGGAGCTGCACAACGCGCTTCTCTCCCGCATCAATCCCGACGGCAGCCCGGGAAAGGCGACTTATGCGATCAGGGTGACGCTGAGCGAGGCCGAGGCCGACGTGGCGATCGACCCCTCGGGACTGTCGCAACGCTCGAGCATCGTGGAGACGGCGAGCTATAAGCTCATCTCGTTGGCCGACGGCAAGCAGGTGATGACAGGCACGAGCACCGGCGTGAACAGCTTCGGCAACGTCTCGAACGCGTTCGCGACCGTGGAAGGACGCGATGACGCGCGCAGGCGCGCGATCGCCTATCTCGCCGACGATATCGCTGCGCACGTGGCGCTTTATTTCCGCCGGCAGCCGGCCGAAGCGCAGAAGTAGGCGAGTGGGCCTCGCCGGCCGCGAGCGGCGCCTTGAGCGCCTTACCTCACGCGCCGTCCCCACACCAGCTCGATGACAAGCCCCAATACGAGCAGGCACAGCACGAGCGGCAGTGCGAACAGCGTCGCCAGGACCCGGCTCGACCCGCTCCACTCGAGGTCCGGCACCTCGACGCCGATGCGGCGCAATCCCCCCGCGACGGAGAAATCCGGCCAATGGCCGGTCGTCTGCCACGTCACGATCTGGTAGACGAGCGTACCCACCGCGAGCAGGACACACAACACGGAGAGGACCCTATACATGATCAGGCAGCCCTCCTTCGCCTGGAGCCGGGGTGGGCGCAGCGTGGCGAAGCCGCCCCGCGCAGGTATTTATCATACCGCCCCGGTTGGTCGGCGCGAAACCGCGATTATGGCGCTCCGCTCGATCTTCGCTGAGGCAGGCGATGGTGGTTTCCTCGGCCACCCCGGGGATGCGTGAGCCTGCGTCCAAGCCCGCCTGGCGGGAGCTGCCATCAAGGCAACACCGCCTTTTCCGCTCTCCTGAGGCCGCAAACGGCGCGAATCGTGCCCCTCGGCAGGACAAGCGGCGCTGCGAGCAGCGAAGCGGCGGCCAAGGCGCCGCTTTGACCTGGATCAAAGCGCGACCGGTTTCCTGCGGTTAATACCAGCCAAACCGTTCCTAAAGCCTTGGAAATAGTGAGTATAGACATGCAACATGCAGACGGTGGCGGCGCTGGGTTCGAGATCATAGCCCGTGAGGACTTCTCGGACGTCACCTACCTCTTGGAGATTCGCCATCCCTTGATGGCAAAGGCCGCCAAACCCGGGCAGTTCGTCATCGTCATGTCGCATGAGCACGGCGAGCGCATACCGCTCACCATCGCGGACTTCGACCGCGCAAAAGGAACGGTCACCCTGGTCATTCAGGCGGTCGGAAAGACGACCCGGGAGATGCAGCAGAGCTGCAAGGTCGGTAGCAGGCTTTACGCGCTCGTTGGGCCCATGGGCCTGCCAAGCGCCACGGCTGGCGCAAAGAAGGTCGTGTGCGTCGGCGGCGGGCTCGGCGTGGCCCCGATCTTTCCTCAGGCGCGCGGCTTCAAGGAGAGCGGCGCGCAAGTGATCGGCATCCTCGGCTTCCGCACCAAGCGGATGATCTTCTGGGAGGAGAAATTCGCGGCCTGCTGCGACGAGTTGATCCTGTGCACGGACGACGGCTCGGCGGGGATCAAGGGCTTCGTCAGCGACGGATTAAAGCTCGCGATCGAGAAGCACCGCGACATCGACGAGGTGATCGCCATCGGCCCGCCCGTCATGATGAAGGCGTGCGTCGAGGTGACCCGTCCCCACGCGATCAAGACCCTCGTAAGCCTCAATCCCATCATGGTCGATGGAACGGGGATGTGCGGCGGCTGCCGAGTGAGGGTGGGCGACCAGGTCAAGTTCGCCTGCGTCGACGGTCCCGACTTCGACGGCCACAAGGTCGATTTCGACGATTTGATGATGCGCCTCAAGCGCTATGCCGAAGAGGAGAAGATGGCGATGGAGCGCTGGTCGGAGGCTTGCCGCATGAGGAGCATGCTCGAGCCGGCCTCCCTCGCGACGCCGGTCACGCTGGCCGCGCAGCAGCCGGAGCCGGGCGTAGGGCGTTGAGCGGAGCGGCCTTTTGGATTGTCGAGCTTCCGTCAAAACCTCAGTGGTGACTGGTGAAGGGCGATGGCGAAAAAAAAGACGATACGGACCATTCCGCAGAAACGGACCCCCGTCCGCGAACAGGACGCGCGGGAGCGGGTGAGGAATTTTGCCGAGGTGAACTGCGGCTACAGCCAAGCGGAGGCGCTCAACGAGGCCGAGCGTTGTCTGCTTTGTACGGACCCGGTTTGCGTCGCGGGCTGTCCGGTCAACATCGACATCCCCGGCTTCATTCAAAAGATCGCGTCCAAGGATTTCCGCGCGGCCTATGAGACCATAACCCTGACCAATCTTCTGCCGGCCGTCTGCGGCCGCGTCTGCCCGCAGGAAACCCAGTGCGAAGGCGTCTGCGTCGTGGGCGAACAGCTGGAGCCGGTTGCCATCGGCCGACTCGAGCGTTACTTGGGCGATCTCGCCATCGCGGAGCGTTGGACCAGCGTCCCCTATATCGAGCCCAACGGCTTCAAGATCGGGATCGTGGGCTCCGGGCCCGCCGGTGCCGCGTGCGCGGCCGATATGGCCAAGGCGGGGTGCGACGTCACCGTATTCGAAGCCTTCCATCAGCCGGGCGGCGTGTTGCGCTATGGCATCCCCGATTTCCGTCTTCCCAACGAAGTGATCGACGCCGAAATCGGCAACCTGCGCAACATCGGCGTCAAGTACGAGTGCAACACGCTGGTCGGACGCCTGTTCACGATCGAGCAAATGATCGGTGAGTTGGGCTTCGACGCCGTCTTCATCGGCACCGGCGCCGGCTATCCGTCGATGCTCGGGATACCCGGTGACTCTCTCAACGGCGTGCTCTCGGCCAACGAGCTCCTGACGCGCTGCAACCTGATGCGCGCGAAGGAGTTCCCGAACTACGACACGCCGCTGCCCCTTGGCCGCCGCGTCGCCGTGATCGGCGCCGGCAACACCGCGATGGACGCCATGAGGGTTTGCCTGAGGCTGGGGGCAGAGAAGGTCTTCTGCGTCTACCGCCGCAGCAGGACGGAATGCCCCGCGCGGGCGGAGGAAGTCCATCACGCCGAGGAGGAAGGCATCGAGTTCCACTGGCTCACCAATCCCGTCGAGATCCTCGCCGACGACAAGGGGCTCGTCCGCGCCATGCGTTGCATCCAAATGACGCTCGGCGAGCCCGACGAATCGGGTCGGCGGCGCCCCGTTCCGGTTGCGGGCAGCGAGCATGAGTTGGAAGTCGATCAGGTCGTGTTCGCAATCGGAACGAACGCGAACCCGATCATCGGCCAGACCTCGAAACTTCGCCTCAACAAGCGGGGCTACATCGAGACTGACGAGAGCCTTGCGACCTCGATGGCGGGCGTGTTCGCCGGCGGCGATATCGTCACCGGGGCCGCGACCGTGATCGAGGCGATGGGTGCTGGCCGCAAGGCGGCGCGCAGCATGAAGGCGTATCTCGGACTCCGCGATTACGGCGACGACGCTTCCGCCGAAGGAAAGGCCCCGGCCGGCATGCTCTTTGGCATCGATCTCAGAGAGCGCAATTTCGCGCGCATTCGCGTCGCTTAGGCTTGCGGGACCGGAACGACCGACACGGCTCGATGCAGAAACTCGAAAAGGCTGTGGCAAGACCATGAACGAGACCTCCCTATTGCAGCCCGCCCGCGACGCCGTCCCGCCGGCAAGCTTCTTCGCCGGCAAGAAGGCGGTCACCACCTTGAGCGAGCACATCGTCGAGGTGATCAGCGATTCCGGCGAGGGCGCGCAGAGATGCGGCCAGTCCTTCGGCGCCGTCGCGGCGCGGATGGGCAACGGCGTCTGGACGGTGGAGATCATCCCCGCCGAGATCCGGCCGCCGGCGCGGAGCGTCGCGGGCGCAAGCGGAAACCGCATTCGCCTGGGCTCCCGCCGCGTCACCAATGGGGGCAATGAGACGGACCTCGTGGTGGCCTTCAACGAGCAGGTGCTTCTCGGACGGGTGCAGACCGGAGAGCTCAAGCCCGGCTGCATCATCCTTCTCGAAAGCAAGTGGCGCGAGGATCCGGATGCGGCGATCGCGGCGTCCTACGTGGCGATCCACGACCAGCTGGTGACAGCCGGGTACAATGTGCGCGAGATTCCGATGGAGCGGGAGTGCCGGACCGTCGTCGCCGATGCGCGGCGCGGCAAGAACATGTGGGTACTCGGCATGCTCTGCAGCCTCTACAGCCTGGACCTCCACCTGGCGCGCGAGCAGATCGCGCTCACCTTCGGCAAGAAGGACGAGAGCGTGATCAAGGCGAACGTCAAGCTCTTGGAGGCGGGCCACGATTGGGCGGAGCGGAACCTCGACCTTAAGTTCCGCATCCCGGCGGAGCGGGTCACCGAGCCGCAGATCGTGATCAACGGCAACACCGCGCTGGCGCTGGGCATCCTCGCCTCGGGCATGGAGGTCTGCGCCATGTATCCGATCACGCCGGCGACCTCGGCGTCGCACTATCTGAGCGACGTCTTCGAGAAGGTGGGCGGGGTGGTCCATCAGGCGGAGGACGAGATCGCGGCCTGCGCCTTCGCGATCGGCGCCTCGTACGCCGGCAAATGCACGGTCACGATCACCTCCGGGCCCGGCTATTCGCTCAAGCAGGAGGCGATCGGGCTTGCCGTGATGGGTGAGATTCCGCTGGTCGTCGTGAACGTGCAGCGCGGCGGTCCCTCGACCGGCCAGCCGACCAAGGCGGAGCAGGGCGACCTCCTCTCGTCCATATTCGGCAGTCATGGCGATGCGCCCAAGGTGGTCATGGCGGCAAGTACGATCGAGGACTGCTTCTATTCGATCATCACCGCGCGCAAGATCGCCGAGACCTTCAACATGGTCGTGGTCGTGCTTTCCGACGCCAATCTGGCCACTTCCCAGCAGCCCTTCCCGCGGCCGCAATTCAGCGAGGCGTGGGTGGCGCCGCCGGTCGACCAAAGCGGGGTTGCGGCCGGCGCCAAGCCGTACGAGTGGGAGGCCACGAGCGGCCTCGCGCGCCGCTTCATCCCGGGCCAGCCGGAGGGCATGCACACGCTCACCGGGCTCGCCCATGACAGCCTGAGCCACGTCGCCTACGACCCAGAGAGCAACGAGCAGGGCATCCGCGCCCGCAGCCTGAAGCTCGCGGCACTGCAGAAGACGCTGAGGACGCCGCCGGTGTTCGGCGACGAGAGCGGCGATCTCCTGGTCGTCGGCTGGGGCAGCAGCAAGGGCGCTATCGAGGAGGCCGTCGGAAGCCTGCGCGAGGAGGGCCACAAGGTGTCCTCTCTGCATCTCGCGTTCCTCCAGCCCATGCCGCCCGGGATCAAGGAGATCATGCAGCGCTTCAAGAAGGTCCTGACGATCGAGAGCAACTGGTGCGACCGGCCGGGCGACGAGATCATCGACGAGACCAATCGGCGCTACTCGGCCGTGGCGATGCTGCTGCGCGCACGCTACCTGATCGACGTCGACTGCTGGAGCGAGGTGCGGGGCGAGCCCATCAAGCCCAATACCATCCGCCGCGTGATCCTCGAAAGATTAGCTCGCCATTGAGAGGACGCCATTATGACGATTGCCGCCACTGAATGCCTGCTCCGGATGTACGACGAGCATCACGAGCTCGAGGACTACCAGAGCGGCGTGCCGCGCTGGTGCACCGGGTGCGGGGACAACGCCATCCTCACGGCCGTGCAACGGCTCTGCCGCGATGAGGAGCTGCGGCCGGAGAAGACCGTGTTCGTGTCGGGGATCGGCTGCTCGAGCCGCTTTCCCCATTACATGAAGACCTACGGGTTCCACGGCATCCACGGACGCGCGCTTCCGGTCGCCGAAGGCATCAAGATGGCGCGGCCGGACCTGCACGTGTTCGTCAACACCGGCGACGGGGATTGCTGCAGCATTGGCGCCGCCCATTGGATCCACGCCATCCGCTACAACATGAACATGACGGTGATGCTGCACGACAACCAGATCTACGGCCTGACCAAGATGCAGGCCTCGCCGACCTCGCCCAAGGGGCTCAAGAGCAATACCACGCCGAGAGGCGCCTATCTGCAGGCGCTCAACCCGCTCACCGTGACGCTCGGGGTCCAGAACGCCTCCTTCGTGGCGCAGGCGGTCGATTGGATACCGGAGGTGCTCTACGACATCATCAGGGCGGCGTTCCACCACAAGGGCTTCTCCTTCGTGCGCATCATCCAGCGCTGCCCGGAATGGCTGCCCGCCCTGCTCGATCCCTGGCTCCATGATCCCCTGAGGGTCCTGCTCCTCAACCACGAGCAGGGCATCCGCATCAGTCCGGCGATTGCCAAGGTCTACAAGAACCAGGAGCAGCACGATCCCGCGAATCTCAACCGGGCGCGCGAGATCGCCTCGGCCATCGATCCCATCCCGGTGGGCATCCTTTACCGCAATCCGGACGTCCCCTGCTACGAGGAGCTGAGGATGAGCGGGCAGCTGCGCTCGAGCGAGCTCATCAAGGCGGGGCTCGAGAAGGAGTTCGACAAGTTCACGGTCTGGCCAGAGAGAACGGAAGCGCGGCCTGCGCCCAGCGCTTCAAGCGCTCACGCGTCCTGAAGACCGAGCCGGAACGCGACCTTCGCGAGCCCGGCTCAACAACGAAAGGCGACATCGGCATGCAAGGCGGACCTCAGGCGTATGCCGCTTTTTATCTGACGGGGAAGCGGGCGGGCGGCGAGCTCGGCGCCATCGACGGGCTCGACCTGCGTCCGGCCCTCTTCGCCGCCTATCGCGATTTGACCAAGCTTCGCTACGACTTTCCGCTCGTGCTTCTCGCCGCCGGCGCGGACGAGGGGCCGGTGCAATCCCTCTCCGGCCTCTTCGACAAGGCGCTGCACGAGATCGCCCAAGGTGCCGACGGCGAGCGGCTGAGGCGGCACGCGCTCCGGCTCGAGCAGGAGATCCGCAGGCTCGTCGCCGAGGGTGAAGGCGGCACGTTGTCCCTACTCTCCGAGGCGGCGGCAAGCCGGCTCGCGACGAAGAAGGACGATCTCTTGCAGGACAGCCTGGCGCGCGTCCGTGCCGCCCTCAAGGCCGACGGCGAAGTCGTCGATTGCGACCAGGTGATGCCAGAGCACTTCCTCAAGCACGCCTGGAAGACGGTGCAGGAGAAGAAATCCCGCGCGTTCCGCGCGGAGCTCGACCGGCTGGCCGTCAAGCTTTCCGACATCCTCAAGGCCGATTTCGTCCGCTCGGAGGAGGGCCGCAGTGCCGCGAGCCTCAAGGCCGCGATCGGGCCCGCGCATGCGGCGGCCTTCGATTTCAACGCCATGTCGCGCCTGCTCGGCAAGACCGCGGGCAAGGCCGCGCTCTCCGAGAGCCGGCGCCAACGCATTCGCTGGCTGCTCTCGGTGCTCGAGTCCCAGAAATTCTTCGCGCGCTCGGGTGGGGCCGGCAAAGACGGCGAGGCCGAGGCACCCTACTCGTTCGTCTTCGCAAGCTGCGCCGCCGCGCTTGAGGCCTACCGCGAGCGGCAGCCCAGGATGATCGAGCTCGCCAAGGCCATCGCGATCGCCGAGCTCGAGATCGAGGGCGAATACCACGAGGCGCGGCACGATTCCTTCTTCGCGGACTTCGGCGCGAGCGGGCTCGATCCGAGGGACACCGCCTTGTTCCCGGACTATCTCGTCTCGCTCAACGCCGCCCATATGACGCCCGAGGAGACGAGCAAGCTGCCGGAGGTGCTTTCCGCAGGCTTGCCGATGAAAATCCTGGTCCAGAGCGACGACATCCTCGAGCCGTCCCCGGCGGGCGACGGACACGCCTCGCTCGGCTCGCGCGGCAGGCTGATCGCACGCTCGATGATCGGATCGGGCGAGGTCTACGTGCTGCAGTCGAGCGCCTCGCACCTGTTCCGCTTCCGGGACCGCGTGATCTGCGGGCTGGCCTACAACGGGCCCGCCCTCTTCAGCATCTTCTCCGGCGCCACCGGAAATGCCGGCGACCTCCCGGCCTATCTGATGGCGGCGGCGGCGATGGAGTCGCGCGCCTTTGCCGCCTTCGTTTACGACCCCTCGGCCGGGCCGGACTGGGCCTCGCGCTTCCACCTCGAGGACAATCCCCAGCCGGAGCTCGACTGGCCGGTCCACAGCCTTGCCTTCGAGGATGAGGCGCACCAGAGGGTTCCCGAGCGTCTCGCCTTCACGCTCGTCGATTTCCTGGCCTGCGACCGGCGCCTGGCCAAGGATTTCGCGCGCGTCCCGCGCGCAGAATGGAACGGACGCACGGTCCCGGTTCCCGAGTGTCTCGCCCACGCGCCGAACGGCCTGCCCGAGAAGCTGCCCTCGCTCTACATGGTCGACCGCGACAACATGCTCCAGAAGGTGATCGTCGGCAGCACGCTGGTGCGCGAGGCGCGGCGCTGCGCCGAGATGTGGCGCAGCCTGCAGGAGCTCGGCGGCATTCATAACTCGCATGCCGAGCGGCTCCTCGCAAAGGAGCGCGCGGCGTGGCAAGAGCAACAGAAGCGCGAAGCCGAAGCGCGCGGGAGTGCTTCGGTGCAAGTGAAGGAGACACCGGCCGCGGTGCCGGGCGCACCGGCACCGGCGCCAGCACCGGCTCCGCAGCAGGCTGAAGCGGAGGCAGAGCCGCCGTCCGACGAGCCCTACATCGAGACGCCACGCTGCAACAGCTGCAACGAGTGCATCCAGATCAACGGCAAGATGTTCGCATACAACAAGGACAAACAGGCGTCCATCGTCGACCCCACGGCTGGAACCTATCGTCAGCTCGTGGAAGCCGCCGAGAGCTGCCAGGTGTCCATCATTCATCCCGGCAAGCCGAGAGATCCGAACGAGCCGGGGATCGAGGAATTAATCGCTCGGGCAGAGCCGTTCCGTTAGCCCGCGCGAAACGACCGCTCGTTGGGACGCAAAGCGGGCGGTCAACAGGGAGGCTTGGGAGGCTTGATTGTCCGGCCCTTTTTCGCTTGGGTCGGACACGACTCAAATCCTGAGGCACTTGGGGGACTCATGGTCACCATGAATGCGGGCCGAATTGGCCCGGGTCTTGATCGTATCGAGTGCGCGATTATCGCCATCCTCACGCGGACGCGGCACCTGTCCACGCAGCTGCTCACATGGGAAGTGGCGGCGCCGTTCGCTCAGCCGTCGCCCATGATCTACGCCAGCGTGCGCAAGGCCGCCGATCATTTGCAACGAGAAGGCATCTTGAGGCGCACCCGCTACGGCGAATGGATGCTCGCCGACCCCACGGCGCAAAGCGAGACGAAGGAGCGCTTGGCGTCCATCCTGGGCATGCTCGGCAGTGCTCATGACGGCGAAATCCTGGCGGCGGCGAGGGCCGCGGAAGCGGAACGCAAGCGGCTTGGCGCCACCTGGCGAGAGCTGCTCAGCGTGTCGTCGCCGGCAGTGCACGCGCAAGCCGCGTGAAAGCAACGCGGCTCAGCCCATTCGCGCAACGCTCGGCAGCGCATGATAGCTTGGTCCGTCCGCGACCGCTGTTCCCTAGGCGCCCGGAAACGCGTAATGCGAGCCTCGCGGGAGTCCGCCCTGGGCCTGGGGATCTAGCGGCGACGAGAGATCGGCCGCTGCCGCCGGCACGGTTTGCCTCGGTCCTTCTTTCGGAAAATCAAAATCTTTGTGAGTTCCCGCGTTTCGTCGACGCGGGTAATATTGCTTGAGAGAGGCGACTCGAATGGGATTCGTCGAAATCTGGTGGGCCATCGGCTTCCCGATTTTCCTCGCAGGGGTCGGCGCAGGGACGACCTACGCCATGATCGACTCCTCATGGGCCGAATTCTGGGTTGCGCGGATTGCATACACAGTAGCCGCCTTCGATGCCGTTGGCTTCCTCGCGGTCTGGCTTTGGGCATTCGTGAAATGGCCCGCTCCCTTTCGGCTCGCCGCGGGAGCGCTAGCCGTGCCGATTTTATTTCTCGGCCTCGAGCTGACCCTTCGGTGGGTTGATCTGCAAGAAGCCCGGCTCTCGGCGACATTGACGCCGAGGAACGTCGAGACGCCGCTGATACCCGCCACGTGCAAGGTCCCGAAGGGCGCGTTCATGGTCTTCATGGGGTCGAATCTCGCCATTGCGAGCAAGATGCCGACCACCATTGTGCAAATGGGCGACCAGGAAATGCTCACCGTCGACATGAGCGCGCATCAGCGCCTGATCATCAAGACGCTGCGAATCTTCGACGAGAATAACGACGCAATCGCGCGCATCGAGGACGATGACGTTTGGGCAGCACCTTCCGCGCGGTATGAGAAGCCGGATCCAACCACCTTCGTCGTGTATGACCAGAATAATGCCGAGCTATTGAGGATTTCGTACTTGAACATACAGGCCGTGTCGGTCAGGGGGCAATTCCACGGCGAAAATCTGCCTCCTCTTGTCATCGGAGACGACAAGGTCCAGTGGGGCGACAAGACGTTCGTGGACAACTGTTTCGGAGATTTGGGCAGCGGCGGAATTTTGCCGAGCCAATGACGGCGGCCTGATCCAATAGCACCTTATCGAAAACGCCATTCGCTCGGTACTGCGCGCATTTTGGGCGGACACCGCAAGCTCGCCCGCGACGCCCTCGAATTTTGGCCCGTCGGCGGGATTTCGCCCGAAGCGCGCGAGGCAAAAATCGAGGTGCGACGCCCGACTGACAAAGGCCGGGATCGCGAAATGCCCGGGGATGTCCGGCCGACTCCCCCCTCGCCGATATCTCTCCAAGTTATTGAAAATCATGGTGCCGACGCGAGGATTTGAACCTCGGACCTACTGATTACGAATCAGTTGCTCTACCCCTGAGCTACGTCGGCGCCGGATGGCGGAAGAGGCGGCGAAAGCCGCCCTCGATGGGCGCGGCGAAGCTACGCTCGGCCCGGCTCTCCGTCAACCCGAAGGCGAGGCCGCGACGGTGCCTCAGCACCCGCGGCCCGTCGTCCGCCGGCCACCGCCAGTCCGGACGGCATACACCGCGCGGTTGCAATTTCGTGCGTTTTGAAATACTCTTGTAAGTGGAATTTCTTCATGATGATTTAACCACGGAGCGTATCATGCCGAAACCGCTCTCGACCCTCGTCCTCACCGCAGCACTCCTCGCGGGCGCCTTCGCGGCCGCGGCTCCGGCGAAGGCCGCGAGCGAGGAGGAGAGGCGCGTGTGGACGGGCCCGACCTCCTGCCGCGAGGTCGTGGAACTCGAGCGTGGCCGCATGGCCCAAGCTGCCGCAGCCCGGTTGCGGGTCGCCACCTGGAACATCGAATGGTTCCCCGACCACACGGACGTCACCTGGCTCGCCTGCGCCATTGCCTGGATGAACCTCGACCTTTTGGGCGTCGTCGAGATCCGCGACGGCGAGAGGGCGCGGGCGCAGATGGAAGCGCTCCTCGCCGAGCTCGGGCGCCTGACCGGCGCGCCATGGCACGTCGATCTGCAGCGCTGCGGGGCGCGCTCGAGTCAGCACGTCGGCTTCCTCTGGAACGCCGCCCGCCTGCGTCTTCTCGCCGCCGACGACGCCTGGCCGTTCAACGCCCGCGCCCGCGGGCCCGAGGAGCCGTGCGCGGGCTGGCTGCGGCCCGGGAGGCACGGCTATTTCGCCCCCGCCCGTGGCCCTGGCGCAGGCTTTCACGCGATCGTCGTGCATCTCAAGAGCGGGGCGACGGAAGCCGCCGCGGCGGAGCGCGCGCAAGCGCTCGGCCGCCTCGCCCAAGCGACCGCCTCGCTCGGGCCCGATGGCGCGCGCGCCCTCCTCCTCGGCGACTTCAACACCATGGGAGACGGCAGCCGAGGCTCGGCCGAGGCCGAAGTGCGCGGCCTCGCGAGGCTCGCCTCCGCGAGCGCGCTCGGCCTCCGCGAGGGCACGATGGCGCCCGCCTGCACCGAGTATTATCGCGGCAAGGGCGGCCGCCTCGACGATGTACTGGCGAGCCGCGCCATGGGTGCCTTGACACCCGATGGCGCGCGCGTGAGCGGCTACTGTGCCGTGGCGGGCTGCGCGCCCATCTCGCCCTGGCGCGCCCGCGAGCGTCCCGCCGCTTACGAAAGCCTCTCCGACCACTGCCCCGTCGTGGTCGAGTTCGGCGATGCCCTATCGAGCCGGGCAAGGAATTAGAGCGGAATCCATTTCGGTGTAAGCAGCCCCCTCACCCTACCCTCTCCCCCTTCGAGGGCTGTCGGATTCACACATCACGGCGACGGCGCCAAGCCCCTCTCCCGCTTTGCGGGAGAGGGAGGGGCCCATCCCGAAGGGATGGGAGGGTGAGGGTCATGGCCGTCGACGCCGAGCGCCGCGCACGCCCTTCCAGCTCCTGCAAGACGACATCCTCTACGCCCGCGGGATTGGCGAGAATGTCGTTGTTGCAGAAGCGAACGACCCGCCATCCCCGCCGCTCGAGCCACGCCGTCCGGCGCCGATCGTCGTCGCTGTCGGGATGCCCCATCCGCCTCGACGACCAAGCGGTGCTCGAGGCAGGCGAAATCGACGATGGGGGGCCCGAGGGGATGCTGAGGACGGAACTTGTAGCCCTTGAGCCGCCGCCCGCGCAGAGCGCTCCACAGGCGACGTTCCGCGTCCGTCATGGCGATCCGCAACTCGCGTGCTCTCGGCTCGGCCATGAGCGAGAGAATAGCACGTGCGCGGTCCCTCCCCTCACCCTCCCATCCCTTCGGGATGGGCCCCTCCCTCTCCCGCAAAG
>DASPPM010000176.1:0-3180 GCA_035625535.1 Alphaproteobacteria bacterium | reverse complement strand
GGCGTACGCGCGGCGCTCAGGCTCGACGACCCTGACCCTCACCCTCCCGCTTGGCGCGGGCGAGGGGCTTGGCGCCGTCGCCGCGATGTGTGAATCCGATAGCCCTTCAGGGGGAGAGGGAAGGGTGAGGGGGACGTTTTGTCCACTTATTCGGCTAACGAGCGAGAATAGGGACCCCGTCACGCCGCCGGCCGGAGCTCGTCGAGGCCGTCGGCCTCGACGGCCGAGATGGTGGTGCGCGCGAGCGAGCGAACCTTGTCCTCGGGGAAGGGCCGGCCGCGGTGCATGGTGGCGCGGTTGTCCCACATCACCACGTCGCCTCGGCGCCAGCGGTGGAGATAGGTGAGCCCGGGCCGCGTCGCGTCCTCGATCAGCTCGGCGAGGAGCGCCTTGGCCTCGTTGTCGCCCATGCCGTCGATGGCGCAGGCGTGGGAGGCGATATAAAGCGCGCGCTTGCCGTTCGCCGGATTGCGCCAGGTCATGCGCCAGCGCACGGGCGGGAGCAAGGCGCGCTCCTCGGGCGGCAGGATGTTGAGGCGGACCTGGTTGCGCGAGTTCTCGTAGCTGTGGGTGACGACGGCGTCGCGGAGCCGGCGTTTCCGCGCGGGCGAGAGCCGCTGCCAGGCAAGCCTCGTCGAGGCGAACTCGGTCTCGCCGCCTGCCTCGGGTGCTACGCGCGCCGAGAGCACGGAGGCGAGCGCCGGCGTGCGCTTGAAGGAGCTGTCGGTGTGCCAGAGCCTATTCGCGCGCGTGTTGAGCATCTCCCGCGCGTCGGGCGCGAGGAACTTCCCGTCGGCGCCCAAGTTGCTGATGCGCACGAAAAGCGTGCCCGTGCCGGAGGAGCCGATCTTTGTGATCTCGAGCGGGCCGAAGGCGCGCGAGAAGGCGACCTGCACCTCGTCGCCGACGTTCTGCTCCCGGAAGACGAGGACGGAGTGCGCCTCGAACGCCGCGCGCGCCTCACGGTATGCCGCATCGCTCGAGGCCACGTCGATGAGGCCGATGCCGCGGACCTCCACGGCGAAGCCGGGCCCGAGCGGGTGAAGCTCCATGGCGTTTCCCCTTGGCAATCTTCGCACCATCGTAGCAGCTTCCCCCATGCCGCGCATGGCCGTCCGCCTGCGCCTCACCCCTTGCGCCCGATCTGGATAACGCGGCCGAGCTCGCGCGGGCGGGGGAGACGGCCGTGCTCGGCCAAGAGGCGCTCGAGGCGCGCGAGCCCGTCTCTGGGCATGGCGCTCGCGCGCCTCGTCGCGAGGCTGACGTGGATGCTCAACAGCTCGTTGGTCGCGGCGAGATAGCCCTCGCGCGCGTGATACATCCAGTGGAAGTAATGCAGGCGCTTCTCGTCGAAGGCGATGAGCTGGGTCAGGAAGCGAAGCGGGTCGCCCTCGTTGACCTCCTTGGCGTAGCTCACGTGCGCCTCGAGCGTGAAGAGCGAGCAGTCGGTCCGCTTGCGATAGGCTTGCCCTAGGTCGAGATGGTCGAAGAAGGCGTCCGTCGCGTGATCGAAGGCCAAGAGATAATAGGCCACGTTCATGTGGCCGTTGTAATCGGTCCATTCGGGCAGCACGACCTCGCGATGGAGCTCGAGGGGTGCCGGGGTCATCGTCTGAGACATGGCTCTGAGAATAATGGAACGGCCGGCCGCGTCAACGCAGGCGGCCTGTTCGCCCTCGGTTGACAGGCGGCGGGACGGCAGCGCAGAGTGAAGCCCAATCGCCGCCGCCTTGAGGCCGCGTCGTCGCGCGCTTGGGGCGGGGTATTGCTCAAGAGGGGGGATCGGCAATGAAGCGACATCTCTTGGCAGCCGGACTCGGGCTGGCCGCCGCCATGGGGCTTGCCGCGGCGGCGCAGGCGAAGACGTTCATCTACTGCTCGGAGGGCAGCCCGGAGAATTTCTATCCGGCGATCAACACCACGGGCACCTCGTTCGACGCCTCGCGCCAGGTCTACAACCGCCTCGCCCAGTTCAAGCCGGGCACCACCCAGGTCGAGCCGGCGCTCGCCCAGAGCTGGGACGTCTCGCCGGACGGCCTCGTCTATACCTTCCATCTGCGCAAAGGCGTGAAGTGGCAGACGACGAAGAACTTCAAACCAAGCCGCGACTTCAACGCCGACGACGTGATCTTCAGCTTCGACCGGCAGTGGAAGCCTGACAACCCCTACTTCAAGGTGACGAGCGACAATCACAGCTATTTCAACGACATGAATATGCCGAAGATCATGAAGTCGGTGGAAGAGGTCGATCCCTATACGGTGCGCTTCACCTTGAACGTGCCGAACGCGCCTTTCATCGCCAATTTGGCCATGGACTTCGCCACCATCATGTCCAAGGAATACGCCGACCAGATGCTGAAGTCCGGCAAGCCCGAGACGGTCGACCAAGAGCCGGTCGGAACCGGGCCCTTCGTCTTCGAGAGCTATCAGAAGGACGCCATCATCCGCTACAAGGCCAATCCGACATTCTGGGGGGGCAAGCCCAAGATCGACAGCCTCGTCTTCGCCATCACGCCGGACAATTCGGTGCGCTACGCCAAGCTCAAGTCGGGCGAGTGCTCCCTCATGCCCTACCCGAACCCGGCCGACATCCCGGCGATGAAGAACGACCCGGCCTTGAAGGTGCTCGAGCAGCCCGGCCTCAACATCGGCTATCTCGCCTTCAACACCCAGAAAAAGCCCTTCGACGACAAGCGGGTGCGCCAGGCGATCAACTACGCCATCAACAAGAAGGCGATCCTGGACGCGGTCTACCTGGGCATCGCCATACCGGCCAAGAATCCCATTCCACCGTCGATGTGGTCCTACGACGACGCGGTCAAGGACTACCCCTACGATCCGGCCAAGGCGACGAAGCTGCTCGCCGAGGCGGGTCTCCCCAACGGCTTCGAGACCGACCTCTGGGCCATCCCGGTGCAGCGCCCCTACAATCCGAACGGCCGGCGCATTGCCGAGCTGATGCAGGCCGACCTCGCCAAGGTCGGTATCCGGGCGAAGATCGTCTCCTACGAATGGGGCGAGTACAGGAAGCGCGCCCAAGCCGGCGAGCACCAGATGGTGCAGCTCGGCTGGACCGGCGACAACGGCGACCCCGACAATTTCCTCTATACGCTGCTCGGCTGCGCCGCGGCCGCACCCGGCGGAGGCAATGTCGCCAAGTGGTGCAACAAGGACTTCGAC
>DASPPM010000175.1:0-13472 GCA_035625535.1 Alphaproteobacteria bacterium | reverse complement strand
CCATGCGCGAGAGAATAGCACGTACGCCGTCCGCCCCCTCACCCTCCCGTTGCTGCGCAACGGGCCCCTCCCTCTCCCGCTTAGCGCGGGAGAGGGGCTTAGCGCGATCGGCGACTCCGCGAACATCCGCGAAGTTGTGTGAATGCGATAGCTTTGAGGGGGAGAGGGTTGCGCAGCCTTAGCGAGCGTAGCGAGCTTAGGCAAAGCTGGGTGAGGGGGCGATTCCAGTTCGTCGGATATTGCTCTAGCCCGCCGTGAGAAGCAGCCGGCGGGCGAGGCAGGCCGCACGAGGGAAGGCAGCCGCCCTCAGCGCCAGGGATGGGCGCTCGGCGTCGAGAGCAGGTCGGAGGGCTGCTTGTTCGGCTCGCTTTCGAGGATCTGCGAGAACTGGTAGCCATCGGGCAGCGGGCGGTAGATCGATACCAGATGGCCGCTCTCCGGGTCGACGACGAGCGTGTTGACCTGGAAGGCGCGGTTGTCATTGCCGCCCTTGTTCATCACCGTGACCAGAAGGGCGCGCTTGCCCGCGACCTCGTCCTCCTTCATGCGCAGCACGACAACACCGTAGGTCTTCTCGACCTCGGCCTTAATCTCGTCCTTGGTCATCGCCGCGGCAGCCGGTGCGGCGAGCGAAGCAAGCGCCACCGCAGCGGCGAGCGCCGCCGAGAGAGAGAGGCAGGCTTTTCTTCTCATGGCACGCCATCTTTCGTCTCTCCGCTCATTCCGCGGGCTGGGCGTGCCCACCCTTGGCCCCCTCGGCCGCCTTGCGCTCGACCTCCTCGGCCCACTGGGGGTGATGCTGGCGCGCCCAGTTCTCGTCGACCATGCCGGAGCCCATGGCCTCGAACGCCCCCTCCATGCCGATCGTGCCGATATAAGTGTGCGCGATGAGCGCCACGATCACGCAGATCGCCACGATGCTGTGCCAAAGCTGGGTGAGCTGCATCTCCTGCACCGGCAGGAGGTCCGTAGGCAGGCCCAGGCCGAGAAGGTTGAGTGCCTTGAAAGCGTAGTTCCAGGGCAGGATCTGGAACGGGAAGAGGAGACAAAGCCCCGAATAGGCGAGCGAGCCGCCGAAGATGATCACGCCCCAGAAGAGCATCTTCTGGCCGGCATTGATCTTCTGCGCCGGCAGATGCAAGCCGCGCGAGAACAGGCCCCCGGCCCTGGCGAGCCAGACGAGATCGTCCCGGGTCGGAAGGTTCTCGCCGACCCAGAGCACGAACATCAGGACGAGCCCGACGATGAAGCCCCAGCTGGCGAAGTCATGGACGATTTTGCCCCAATGGGTGAGCGCTGCATAGAAATCCTGGCCGCCCGAGAAATTCGCGCCGATGCTGACCACGCCGGGTCCCTTGAGGAAGAGGTGGCGCCCGAAGAGCAAATTGAGGCCGGTGATCGCGAGCACGATGAAGGTGCTCGCCGCAAGCCAGTGCGCGAAGCGGTCAAGGGCGGAGAAGCGCTCGATGAGGCGCCCCGAGCGGCCGTGCTCGATCTTGATCGAGCCGCGCCAGAGATAGTAGACGACGAGCACCACGAGCACGGCCACGAGCCCGTAGCCGCTCCAGCGCACCACGGGGCCCGTGTGCAGGCCGCGCCAAACCTGGCCCGTCGCCTGCACCAGCACCGCCTCGCGCTTGTCCGGAATCCCGACATCGCCGACGACCCCCCGGCGCACCTGGCCCCATGTCGCTTTGTAGCGGCCGATGTCGAGGTCGCGCGGACTCTCGCCCATCTCGGCCGGCGTCACCGCGTTCGCGGGCGGTCGCACCGCTTGCGCCGAAGCAGACCGCGTCTGGCCGAGTGCGAAAGCGAAGCCCAAGGCCGCAAGCATGATGACTGCAACCGCCTTGCCGAAGCCGTTCGAGCGTTGCCTTGCCTTAGCCCTCATTTCGGCCCTCCGACATTTTAGAATTCCTGGCGCTCGGCGCGCTTGCCGAGCTCGCTCAGCACCTCCGGCGAAAGCGATGCGACCGGCGCCCCCTTGTAGGCGCCCGGGCTGGGATCGAGCGGGCTCGCGCCGGGCTGCTCCTTGTGGCAAGCCGCAAGCGCAAGTGCCGCACTGCCGCAGAGCGAGATCAAGACGAATGTTTTAGCCGTCGTTGCCATCGCAACACCTCACGCCTGCACACCTCTGCTGTGCAAGCGATGCCGGATGTCGGGAGCATGCGGCGGAGCGCTCGCGCCCCGACACCCTTTGGCCGCTGGCTGGCGCGCGCCTACGAGCCTGCCTTCTGCTGATAGGCGGTGCCCCAGCCCCAGGCGCCGGAGCCGTAGCCGCGCGCCACCACGCGCTCGCGATAGATGTCGGAGACGACATCGCCGTCGCCCGCGAGCAGCGCCTTGGTCGAGCACATCTCGGCGCAGAGCGGCAGTTTGCCCTCGGCCAATCGGTTGCGGCCGTAGCCGCCCTCGCTCACCGGCACGTAAGCATCGCTCGGGCCGGGGCCGCCGCCGCAGAAGGTGCACTTGTCCATCTTGCCGCGGGTGCCGAAGTTGCCGGCCTGAGGATACTGCGGGGCGCCGAACGGACAGGCGTAGAAGCAATAGCCGCAGCCGATGCAGAGGTCCTTGGCGTGGAGCACCACGCCCTCCTTGGTCTGGTAGAAGCAATCGACCGGGCAGACCGCCATGCAGGGCGCGTCGGAGCAATGCATGCAGGCAACCGAGATCGAGCGCTCGCCGGGCATGCCGTCATTGAGCGTCACGACCCGGCGGCGATTGATGCCCCACGGCACCTCGTGCTCGTTCTTGCAGGCGGTGACGCAGGCGTTGCAGTCGATGCAGCGTTCGGCATCACAGAGGAATTTCATGCGCGCCATGGCTCGTCACCTCCCTCAGGCTTTCTCGATCCGGCAGAGCGTCGTCTTCGACTCTTGCATTTGCGTCACCGAGTCGTAGCCGTACGTCGTCGCCGTGTTCACGGATTCGCCGAGCACGTAAGGGTCGGCGCCCGGCGGATACTTGCTGCGTAGGTCGTTGCCCTCGAAGAAGCCGCCGAAATGGAAGGGCATGAAGGCGACACCCGGACCGACGCGCTCGGTGACCCAAGCTTTCACCCTCACCTTGCCCCCCTCGGGGCCGTAGACCCAGACCATCTGTCCGTTCTTGACGCCGGCGTTGTTGGCGTCGCGCGGATTGACCTCGACGTACATGTCCTGGACGAGCTCGGCGAGCCAGGGATTGGAGCGCGTCTCGTCGCCGCCGCCCTCGTACTCCACCAGGCGACCCGAGGTGAGCACGATCGGGTAGTCCTTGGAGAAATCCTTGTCCTGGATCGACTTATAGAGCGTGGGCACCCGCCAGGCGGATTTCACGTCGTTGTACGTCGGGTAGTCCTTCACCAGATCGCGGCGCGGCGAATAGAGCGGCTCGCGGTGGATCGGCACGGGGTCCGGGAAGTTCCACACCACGCAGCGCGCCTTGGCGTTGCCGTAAGGCACGATGCCATGCTTGATGCAGACGCGCTGGATGCCGCCCGAGAGGTCGAGCTTCCAATTGACCCCGTCGACGTTGGGACCGCCGGCCACTTTGGTGATCGCCGCCATCTCCGCCTCGGTCAGGTCCTTGTCCCAGCCGAGCTTCTTGAGCATGGCCATGGTCACTTCGGGATAGCCGTCCTTGATCTCGGAGCCGGCCGGGTAGGAGCCTTCCGCGAGCAGATTCTCGCCGTTGCGCTCGACGCCGAAGCGCGCGCGGAAACCCATGCCGCCCTCGGCGACCGACTTCGAGGGGTCGTAGAGGATGGGCGTGCCCGGATGCTTGAGCTCGGGCGTGCCCCAGCACGGCCACGGCATGCCGAAATACTCGCCGTCGCACGGACCGCCTTCGGCCTTGAGCGTGGTCTTGTTGAAGGTCGCCTGGTGCGCCATGTGCAGACGCAAGCGCTCGGGCGATTGGCCGGTATAGCCGATCGTCCAGGCCCCGCGGTTGAACTCGCGCGTGATGTCCTCGACGAGCGGCTCGCTGCCGTTCACCTTGATGTGCTTGAACATCGGCTCGGCGAAGCCGAACTTCTTGGCGAAGAGATAGAGAATCTCATGGTCCGGCTTCGACTCGAAGGCGGGCTTGAAGATCTGCTCGCGCCACTGCACCGAGCGATTGGACGCCGTCACCGACCCGTAGGTCTCGAGCTGGGTCGAGGCCGGCAAGAGGTAGGTGTTGTCCTTGCGCTCGCTCAGCGCGGCCGAGACCGTTGGGTAGGGGTCGATCACCACCAGGAGATCGAGCTTGTCCATCGCCGCCTTGAGGTCCGGCTGGCGGGTCTGGGAGTTGGGGGCGTGGCCCCAATAGACCATGGCGTGGAGGTTGTCCGGCTGGTCGAGGTTCTCCTTCTTCTCGAGCACGCCGTCGAACCAACGCGACTCCGGAATGCCCTTGCTCTCCATGAGCTTCTTGGAGGTGAAGCGCTTCAAGAGATCGTCGTAGTCGACGTCCCATACGCGCGCCCAATGCTTCCAGGCGCCGGTCGCCAGCCCGTAGTAGCCGGGAAGCGAATCCGGCAGCGGGCCGAGATCGGTGGCGCCCTGGACGTTGTCGTGGCCGCGGAAGATATTGGCGCCGCCGCCCGAGACGCCGATGTTGCCGAGTGCGAGCTGCAGGATGCAATAGGCGCGGATGTTGTTGTTGGCGCTGTGGTGCTGGGTGCCGCCCATGCACCAGGTGAGCGAGCCGGGCCGATTGGTGGCCAGAATGCGCGCCACGCGCTTGAGCTGCGCCTCGGGCACGCCGGTGACGCGCTCGACCTCCTGCGGGTTCCACTTTTTGACTTCGGGGCGCACCTGATCCATGCCCCAGACGCGCTGGCGGAGATACTCCTTGTCCTCCCAGCCGTTCTCGAAAACGTGCCAGAGGATGCCCCAGATGAGCGGCACGTCGGTGCCGGGGCGGAAACGCACATACTCGTCGGCATGCGCCGCCGTGCGCGTGAAGCGCGGGTCGCACACGATGAGCGGGGCGCCCTGCTCCTTGGCCTTGAGGATGTGGAGCAAGGATACCGGATGCGCCTCGGCCGGGTTCGAGCCTATGAAGATCAGGCTGCGCGCCTTCTGCATGTCGTTGAAGCTGTTCGTCATGCAGCCGTAGCCCCAGGTGTTGGCGACGCCGGCGACCGTGGTGGAGTGGCAGATGCGCGCCTGGTTGTCGGTGTTGTTGGTGCCCCAGAAGGCGGCAAACTTGCGGTAGAGGTAGGCGCCCTCGTTGGAGTGCTTGGAGCCGCCCATCCAGTAGACCGCATCGGGGCCGTTCTTCTCGCGGATCTCGAGGAGCTTGTCGCCGACCTCCTTGATCGCGGTGTCCCAGTCGATGCGCGTCCACTTGCCACCGGCGAGCCTCATCGGATAGCGCAGCCGGCGCTCGCTGTGCGCGTGCTCGCGGATCGAGGCGCCCTTGGCGCAATGGGCGCCCAGATTGAACGGGCTGTCGTAGCCCGGCTCCTGGCGCGTCCACACGCCGTTCTCGACGGTGGCGATGACCGTGCAGCCGACCGAGCAGTGCGTGCACACCGACTTGACCGACTTCACGTCCGCGGCGGCGACAGGCGCCGCCTCGGCGCGGCGCACCAGACCAAGCGGAAGCGCCGTCGCGGCGGCAAGCCCGCCGGCGGCCAAGCCCGAGCGCTTGAGGAAGGTGCGGCGATCGAGCGAGGGAGTGGCGAGCGCGCCGAACGCACTCGACAAGTGCCGGGGGCGCACGGCGCCGGTCGCCTTTTTCGTGAGCATGGGCCTTTCCTCCTGTTCCTTCGCGTCGCGAGGCCTGCTTCAGTCGGCCTCAGAAGCGGGCAAGCGCGTAGTACTTCTTGACCTGCTCGCTCTCGCGGTAGCCGAGGGAACGATCCTCGTCTTTCGCCCGCTCCACCTTGACCTCGGCGCGCGCAATGCCGGCCGCGGCAACCCCCGCGGCACCCGCGCCAAGCCCCGCCAGTTTGAGGAAGTCACGCCGCTTCGAGGACTTGAGCCTGTGATCCTTCATCGCACACTCCACCTCGCTCGTATGGGCTCGGAACGATGATTGCCGCGGAGGCCCGAGCCCGCCCCCCCGCTACGCCGCCATGGCGAAGGCCTGGCGCTCGATCTCCATGAAATGGCGGCCGATCTTGCCGACCGGTCGGTAGAACCGCGCCGCCTCCGCCGCCTCCAAATCCGCAAAGAACTGCCGCGCCCAGCTGCCGAGGTGACGGTCGAAGAAGGCACGCTGCTCGGCGAGTGCCGCTGGTCCCTCGCCAAAGGCGCCCGCGATCAGCCCCGCCATCGCCTCGCACAGCATCGCGATATGGTCCTCAGGATCCTTGGTCCTTTGCTCCTGCCGCACGATGCCGAGGCGCGCCAGGTCGGCGCGCAACTCGGCGAGCGGCTTTTCGAAGAGAAACCCCGTCAGATAGTAGGAGCCGTAGGGCGTGAGCTCGCCGCCGGCCAAGCCGATGAAGAGCGCGTGATACTCCTCCGCGAGCGCTTCCGCGCTTGCGTCCCGTGCGGCTGCAGCGAGCTCGTTGAGGGCAAGGCCAAACGCGCTCGCGTCGCCTTCGAGTGCCGCCACCCTCGTGATGAATTCAGCACTCGGCGGCTCCGCGAGGAGACGCGCCAACAGCCCATACGCTTGGACGCGCAGGGCGTCCTCCTCGATGATCGCGCAGGGGGCCTCATCCGTTGCTTGCAACGGCAGTATCCCTCCCTTCCCCCGCTCCGCCTTTTCGGGCTTTTTATCGGCTACCCGGCGGGCGTGTCGTAGGCCACCACCAGAAGTAGCTCAACTATGTGAGGGCATCTTGCCCCCTAAGTCAAGCACCCGCAGCGGGAATTTCCTGCCATTCCAATAACTTAATAAATGCTAATGCATGTTTTCATGCAATTTCTGTCTTTTTCTCCGCGAGGTCGTTTTTGCGCACGTCCTTCCCGGTTTTGTCTAGGCCGATTTCCTCCAATGGCCCGGGCAAAGGCCCAGCGTCGCGGCTCGCTCCTGATCCGTCCTCGCGCGAATCGGCCTCAGGCGTGGCGCGCGCGCCATCGCCTGGCGCTGCGGTGCGCGCGGCCTGTGCACCTCCATTCTCCTTTGCCGGCGGCACCATGCCGCGGCCGACTTGGAAGAGCGTGCTGACCGCTTGCGGGAGCTTGCCGATCAGCGAATAGTCCTCGTCGTAATCGTTGAGCCCATCGAGATTGGCCAGCACCGGATCGCTGCGCCACAGCTTGTGCAGCGCTTCGCGACGTATCTCCTCGGGCACGCCGGATGCAAGATAGGGCTTGAAATCGCTGTCATAGGAGAGCGTTTCGACGGGCGGCAGCTTGGCGGCCTCGTCATTCGCCTCGGGGCCGCTCGCGTGTCTCGAGCTCGCCTCTGTCTCGGCGCTCACCTTGTCGCTTCCGCCCGCGGCAGAGGGGGGACTGGGAGGCGCTGCCTCGTCCTTCGTCTCGCGTGGGGACACCGGCGGGGGAGACGGCTCTGCCATTAGCTTGGCCGCGGTCGAGGACCGGTCCGACTTCGCTGCCTCGGTCTTGCGCCGCGACCAGCGGCCGAGCCAGCCGTCCTTGCCGAAGGCGCTCATGGCTGGCTCCCTTTGGGCTTGCTCTCCTTGGCACCACGGCCAAACCGCGAAATGCCGGCGCCCTCGTGACGCCCGGCCGTTGCCTCGCTCCAACGCCGGCGCGCGCGTTTCTCGAAAGGCGCCTCCTTGTGGTGCCGCGCCACAAATTCCTCGACCCAGGCGCGTACCGCGGGCGGCATGGCGACGCCCTCGACGATGTCGTCGCCGGCATCGAGGTACTCCTGCACCTCGTCCGCCGACACGGTGATGACGAAAGGCTCGACCTCGGGTCCCTCGCCCCCTTCGCCGGGGCGGAGGATGACATAGACGACCGGCTGAGCCGAGGTGAGATTGATGCGGTACGCCTCGGTTTCGCTTGGGAACAGCTCGAGCGGAAGCGTTGCCGCGTGATAGCGCCGCCACCCCGGCCCTTCGGCAAGCAGACGCCACGCGCCGCTCTCGGCAACGGCCGGGCGGACCTCGACGGGCAGCCAGGCATGGGCCTGCCAGGGATGGCCGCTCTCGCGCCGCTCCACGATCACCGCGAGCCGCACAGTTTCCGCACCTGACACGTAATTTCCTCGCGTGGCTCCAGTCCTGGTTTGATGTAACAGCCTCACCGGTAAAAGGAAATCCTGCGCTGCACCAAATCGCCCTCAGCCGGCCATCCGCGCCGGCGCCGGGAACTCGCCTTTCGCCGACACCCGTGCTATGCATGCAGCCCTTTGGCGGCCCCAGGCCCCGGATTTGTGCGGATTTTCGGCAGGTTCCCGTCGACTATGAAGCTGAGTGAAATCGCAAAAGCCCTTGACGCCCGCCTGGTCGGCGACGGCTCCATCGAGATCGATCGTCCGGTCAACCCGGTCGATGCGGAGAGCCCTCGGGACCTGGCTCTCGCCATGGAGCCGGAGACCATAGCCCTCCTCAAGGGCGGCCCGGCGCTGGCCGCCCTCATACGCGAGGAGAAGGAGCTGCCCGAGGGCGTGCTTACGGGCTATATTGTGGTCGGCCGCTCGCGCTACGCCATGGCGCAGCTGCTCGAGCTCTTCCCCCGCCCGCCCCATTCGGAGCCCGGCATTCATCCAACCGCGGTGGTCGATCCCTATGCTCGGCTCGCCAACGACGTGCGCGTCGGTCCCTTCTGCTACATCGGCCCCGGTGCGGTGATCGGCGCGGGCAGCATCCTTCTTGCCCACATAACCGTGGCGGCGGGTGCGCTCATCGGCCGCGGCTGCCTGCTCTATCCGGGCGTGCGCATCGGCGAGCGGGTGGTCGTCGGCGAGCGCGTGATCCTCCACCACAATGCGAGCCTCGGCGCCGACGGCTTCAGCTTCGTCACCCCCGAGGAGGGCAACGTCGAGAGCGCCAAGGCCCTGGGCGAGATCCGCGCCAGCACCCAGGACCTGGTGCGGACCAATTCGATCGGCACCGTGATCCTCGCCGACGACGTCGAGATCGGCGCCTGCGCCTGCATCGATCGCGGCACGGTGAGCGCCACCCGGGTCGGGCGCAATACCAAGATCGACGACCTGGTGATGATCGGACATAACTGTGTCATCGGCGAAAATTGTATGCTATGCGGTCAGGTGGGAATTGCAGGCAGCACCATCGTGGGCGACCGGGTGGTGCTGGGCGGCAAGGTGGGCGTCGCCGATCACCTGAGGATCGGCAGCGACTCGGTCATCGGCGGCGGCACCATGATCGGCATCAACGTCCGGCCCAAGTCGCTGCTGATGGGCTGGCCGCCGCAATCGCCGCGCGACACCTTCACCACGCTCTTGACCATCCGGCGCGCCAAACGGATCATGAGCGACGTGGAGGACTTGAAGCGCCGGGTGCGCGCGCTCGACGGCGGCGGGGGTGCCGCGGGCGAGGCCGCGACAGAGCAAGACGAGGCCCAGCCTTGACCGGCGGGCGTGGCGCACGGGCGCTTGACGAGGGAATCCCACATGGCAAGTTTTGAAGACGATGTCCTTGACATCATCGCGAAGCACGGGAACATCGATCGCGCCAAGCTCACGCGCGATGCCAATTTGGCCGACCTCGATATCCAGTCGCTCGACGTCGTGGAAATCATCTTCGCGCTCGAGGAGAAGTTCGACATCTCGGTCCCGTACAACGCCAACGATCCGACGGGTGCCGCCACCGGCGTCTCATTCAAGACGATCGGCGACGTGGTCGACGCCATCGCCAAGCTCGTGGCCGAGCGCGATGCCCTGAAGACCGCCTGAACGGCATTCCTCGCATGAACAGAGTGGTGGTGACCGGACTCGGCGCCTTCGCGGCGCTGGGGAAGAACATCGCGGAATTCACCGCGGCCTTGCGCGCCGGCCGCAGCGCCATCGGTCCCCTGACCTTCATCCGCACCGACGGCCTGATCGTCAAGATCGGCGCCGAGGTCGGCGCCTTCGACCCGAAGCAGTATTTCGACGAGTCGCGCCTGACGCTCCTCGACCGCTTCACGCAGTTCGGCCTGATTGCGGCGCGCGAGGCGATCGCCGACAGCGGCCTCGTCTTTCGCGACGGCCTCGCCGCGCGCACCGCCGTCATCATCGGCTCCGGCGTGGGCGGCCAGACCACCCTCGACGAGAACTATCACAAGATCTACGCCGAGGGCGCCAAGCGCGTGCATCCCTTCACAATCCCCAAGCTGATGCTCAACGCCCCCACCAGCCACATCAGCATGGAGCACGGCATCACCGGCCCCTCCTTCTCGGTGGCGAGCGCGTGCTCGTCCGCCAACCACGCCATCGGCCTCGCCTTCCACATGATCCGCTGCGGCTCGGCCGATGCGGCGGTGACGGGAGGCGCCGAAGCGACGGTGACCTACGGCACCATGAAGGGCTGGGACGCCTTGCGCGTGATGGCGCCGGACACCTGCCGGCCCTTCTGCAAGGACCGCAAGGGCATGGTGCTCGGCGAGGGCGCCGCGATTCTGGTGCTCGAGAATCTCGAGCACGCCAAGGCGCGCGGGGCGCGCATTCACGGCGAGATCGTCGGCTTCGGCATGAGCTCGGATGCGGGCGACATCGTGCTGCCCGCCGCGGGCGGCGCGGCCGCGGCGATGCAGGCCTGCATTGCAGACGCGGGGCTCCAGCCCGAGGATGTCGACTACATCAACGCCCACGGCACCGGGACGACCGCGAACGACGTGACCGAGACCAAGGCCATCCACATGACCTTCGGCGCGCATGCCAAGAACCTCATGGTGTCCTCGACCAAGTCGATGCACGGCCATGCCCTTGGCGCCGCCGGCGCCATCGAGCTTGCCGCCACCTTGCTGGGCCTGCGCGACGGCTTCATCCCGCCGACCGCCAACTTTACCGAGGCCGATCCCCAATGCGACCTCGACTACGTGCCGAACGTGGCGCGCGAGGCGCAGGCGGAGGTGGCGATCTCGAATTCATTCGCTTTCGGCGGCCATAACGCCGTGGTGGCGGCACGACGCTATACGGGCGCATAGTGTTGCGGCTCCAACTGATGATTCCCAAATGTCAATGACGTCATTGCGAGCCGACCTGCCTGCGCGAAGCCGAAGCGGCTTCGCTTCGGCGAAGGCAGGAGGCGAAGCAATCCAGTTCGGGGCATGTGGTCCTGGGTTGCTTCGTCGGCTCCGCCTCCTCGCAACGACGGCTTGCGGAATCATGCAACGCCTTGCGCGCCTTGCTTGGGCGTAGTCGGGCGCGAGGCGAGGCACATGAGAGGGCGGCGATGACGGAGAAGGGCGTCGATTTCGACATCGACCAGATCAAGGCGATGATCCCGCATCGCTACCCCTTTCTCATGATCGACCGGGTGCTCAATTGCGTCGCCGACAAGGGCGGCATCGGCGTCAAGCAGGTGACCATCAACGAGCCCTACTTCCGCAACATGTCGCCGAGCGGGCTCGCCATGCCGGGCCTCTTGATCGTCGAGGCGATGGCGCAGACCGCCGCGGTGGGGGCCGTCCACACTCTCGGCGCGCACACGGCGGGAAAGCTGGTCCTGCTGATGGGATTGAAGGAGGTGCGCTTTCACCTGCCGGTGCGGCCGGGCGACACGCTCTTCCTCCACGTCGACAAGGAGCGACAATTCGGCCCCACCTCGCGGCTGCGCGGCCTGGCGAGGGTCGAGCGCGCGCTCGTGGCGGAGGCCCTCCTCACCGCGGTGATCATCGATTCAGGCCACGATTTTAGTGCAGGTGCGGCTTCTTGAGGAAGTCGTCGCGGTTGGCGGAGCCGATCTGCACGTCGAACGTGTCGCCCTCGCGCATGAGGGTGAGGGAGACTTCGGTGCCGGCGGGACCGAGCGCCCAAATCTTGCGATAGAAATCGGCCAGGCCGTCGATACGGGCACCGGCAACGGCGACGACCCGGTCGCCCGGACGCAGTTGCGCGCGATGCGCGGGCCCGTTGCGCGCGAGACTGACCACGGTCGGCCCTTCGTTGGTCTCGGTCGTGTACATGCCGAGCCATGGGCGCGGCGGACGATTGCTGCGGCCGAAGCGGAGGAGATCGTCGAAGATCGGCTCGAGGAGATCGATCGGCACGATCATGTTGGCGTCCACCTGCTCGCCCGACTCCGCGATCCCTTGAACGAGGAGCGAGCCGATGCCGAGAAGCCTGCCGTCGCGCCCGATGAGGGCGGCCCCTCCCCATTGCGGATGCGCCGGCAAAGTGAAGATCGCCTCGTCAAGCACGTATTCCCAATAGCCGGCGAATTCCCGCTTGGACGCGATGCGCGCCTGCAGCGCGTGGCGCTGCCCGCCGTGGCCGGCCACGATGACGAGATCGCCGACCGAGCATGACTGCGAGCGCCCGCGGGAGAGCGCCGGCACGCCGAGCCGTCCCAACGCCTGCACGAGCCCCAGGCCGGTCGCCTGATCATAGGCGAGCACGTGGGCGGGAGAGGCGCCTCCCTTGTTCGTGGTGAGCCAGACCGTCTCCGCTTCCGAGATCAAATAGCCGATGGTCAGTACGAGGCCGTCCTCGCGGATGACGACGCCGTTGCCGTCCCGCTCGGTGCCGAGGATCGAGGCGGTGAAGGCATCCTCAGGGATCTCGGCGCGAAGGTGCACGACGGCGGAGAGTGCCGTGTCGAGGTCGAACGCGACGTCCTTCACGTTCGGCCTCACCTCCGCAGGGAATTCCCAGTCACGTGCGGCCACGGCCATCAGGCTCCCGCTCTCCCTCCCGGCCCGCAGAGTCTAGCACGACCTCCGCGGGAAATTGAGGCAACCTTGTCAAGCGCGACACGCCGCCCCGCCGGTCCCTCGGGCATGCGCGCAAGCCATCCCTATTTCTATGGGGTGCCGTCTGGCGCTCGTCAAAGGGCAGGAGGACCGCGAGGGACCGCTCGCAGCCGGCACCAGGCCGGCAAGCTGCCTCCCCGACATTCATTCGAGCGGGATCATCACGTGGCCCTTGAAGGGCTTGCGCTCGCAGAGCCGCTGGTACCACGCGGCGAGGTTGGCCAGCTGGGGCCGCTCGATGGGCATCACGTACCAGCGATGGGCCCAGATGCCGAGCGGAATGTCGGCGAGCGAGAGCTCTTTGCCGTTGAGGTAGGGGGCGGCGGCGAGCTGGGCGTCCACCATGCGCCACAGCCCGATCGTGCGCTGGCGCGCCGCCTCGATCGCCGCCATGTCGCGCTTCTCGGGCGCGGTCCGAACAAAGCCGAGGAAGATCGGCACGATCGCAGGATTGAGATGGGCGAGCTGCCAATCCATCCAGCGCTCGGCCGTCGCCGCCGCCTCCGGCTCGCGGGGATAAAGCGCACCGCGCCCGTATTTGCGGGCGAGATAGCGGATGATGGCGTTCGATTCCCAGAGCACGAAGCCGTTGTCATCGATCGTCGGCACCAGTCCGTTGGGGTTGAGTGCCAGGTATTTCGGATCGTCGTTGCCGCCGAAGCGCCCGCCGAGGTCGGTGCGCTCGAAGGGAATTCCGAGCTCGTCGCAGCACCACAGCACCTT
>DASPPM010000174.1:0-15991 GCA_035625535.1 Alphaproteobacteria bacterium | reverse complement strand
GCTTGCCGGCAAGCCCATTCTCGATCATCAGCCGAATGAGGCAGTCCGTCGTCCGCCGCGGGCCGTAGACTGCGCTCACGCGCAGCGCCACGGCCTCGATGCCAAAGCGCGTGGAGTAGGCGCGCAGCATGGCCTCGGCGCAAATCTTGCTCGCCCCGTAGGGTTCGGCCGCGAGCAACGGCGCGGTCTCCTTGACCGGCCGGTCGGCGGGCTGAGCGCCGTAGGCGGAGATGCTCGACATGAAGACGACACGGCGCACGCCCTCGACCCTCGCCGCCTCGAGCAAGTGAAGCGTGCCGTGCACGTTGGTCTCGAGGAGCTGAAAGGGGTTGTCGCGCAGCAGCATCGGGCCGGAGGCAGCAGCGCAATGGACGATGCGGTCGACCGCATGCTGCCGGATGGCCCAGTGGAGGCGGTGCGGGTCGGCGAGCTCGCCGAGCACGATCGCACGGCCGAGCTCGTCCTCGGGCGGCGCCACCCGGTCCATGCCGACGACGGAGCGGCCCGCAGCCGCGAGCCGGCGCGCGAGCGCATAGCCGATCATGCCATTGACGCCGGTGATCAGGATCGAGCTTTCGGGCATCAGAGAATTCCTCTCACGCGTCGGGACTAAAGAATCCACCACGGAGAGCACGGAGGCCACGGAGAAGGATTTTTATGCAGAAGACACGAAGAAGTATCCCATGCGTGCCTTCCGCCTCCTCTCGGCTAAAGCTTCCTTCCCTTCTCCGTGCCCTCCGTGGCCTCCGTGGTAAAACCTATCAAAGCCGCGCGCTCAGCTGAGCACATAGCCGCCATCGGCGATCACGGTCTCGCCGACGATGTAGGCGGCGTCGGCGGAGGCGAGGTAAAGGGCGAGCTTGGCGATCTCCTCGGGCTCGCCGTAGCGGCCGGCCGGAACGCGCGCAATGGCGGCCTTGTAGAGCTCGGGGTCGGAGCGCTGATATTCGGTCATCGGCGTGAGGAGGCGCCCGGGTGCCACTGCCACCACGCGCACGCCGTGGCGCGCCCATTCGACGGCGGCGGTGCGGGTGAATTGCGCGAGCCCGGCCTTGGCCGCGGCGTAGGCGGCGCGCCCCTCGGCGCCGCAGAAGGCGAGCTGGGAGGCGACGTTGAGGATGACGCCGCGTCCGCGCGCGACCATGCGGGCGCCGATATGGCGTGCGAGCGTCATGGGACCTATGAGGTTGACCCGGATGACCTCGTCGATCTCCTCGGGCGCGGTCTCGATGAGCGGCCGGGCGAGGAGGATGCCGGCGTTGTTGACGAGCACGTCGACGACGCCGACCGCCTGGGCGAGGGCCGCAAGCGAGGCAAGCTCGCCCTGCTCGTAATAATGACACTCGATGCCGCGGCCGAGGCCGCGCGCGAAGGCGGCGAGCGCCTCGGCGTGGCGGTCGGCGAGGAGAAGCGTGGCGCCGGCGCCGTGGAAGGCGCGCGCGAGGGCCTGGCCGAGCCCGCCGGCCGCACCCGTCACCAGCACGCGCTGGCCCTTGAAGCTTTGTCCGTCTGCCATGGCTCAGGTGACCTCGATGCGGCCGAGCGACCGCAGGTAGAGACGCTCGCCTGCTTTGACCGCGACCACGCGGCGGCCGAGCTCGTCGAGGGGCAGCGTGCCGGCGGCGACGCCGGGATCGATGACCGCCCAGGCGCGCAAGGCGGGCCCGCTCTTGCCCACGAGCTCGAGGATGTCGTTCTCGGAAACGCCGAGCCGGGCGGCCTCCTCCGGATTGAGCCGGCAGATGCGGTGGCGGCTGTAGCGCCCGGCGGCGTAAAGCGGCTCGGCACACTCCACGACCGTGAGACGGAGGCGCGACCCCTCGATCCTGGAGCGCAACGCCTTGGTGGCCGCCTCGTCCGGAGAGCCGTCCCCGCGCAGGACGACGCCGTAGCACTCGAGCGCGCGCGCTTCGGTGACGTAGCCCTCGCGCACGTCGTCCGCCACTTGAGCCGCCGGCCGCCGCAGCGGATCGCCGTAGCCCCCGCCTCCCGCCGACTGCAGCACGACGACGTCGCCCGCGCGCAAGGCAAAGCCGCCGACCTTGCCGGGGGTGGCGAACTTGAGCTCCCGGCCGTCGCGAACGACGAAGGAATCGACGGGTGCCGCGGAAATACCGCCGAGCACGCCGAAGGGCGGCACCACGGCGCCATCCGCGAGCAGCGAGTAGCTCGCCACGCCGCTCGTGAGCCGCAAGGCGCGACGCATGCCGAGCCCGCCGCGGTGCCCGCCGTCCCCGCCCGAGCCGATGCCGAGCCGCGACCACTCGACGAGGAGCGGAAAGCGGGTCTCGAGCACCTCGCTCGGCTGCACGGTGGTGAGGTCGCCCCAGTCGATGGTCGCCATGGCGCTGGCGCCGTCCGCCTCGGCGAAGGCGCCGTTGCCGCCCGAGGCCCATTCGTAATGCACGTACTCCTTGCCGGTCTTGGGATGGAGGCCGCCGATGAGATTGTGGAACGAGGTGCGGTGGATGTCGCCCGAGACGAGCTCGGGCACCACCTGGGAGAGCGCGCCGATCATCGCCGCCACCACGCGCTTCCTGATCTCGCCGTGCGAGCCGGCGGGGGCGGGGTGCTTGACGTTGACGATGGTGCGCTCGGGGGCCACCACCTCGACGGGGCGGAACGAGCCGTGGTTGATCGGCGCGGTGGGGTCGAGCACCGACTTGAGCGTAATGAAGACCGAGGCGGCGGTGACGGCGAGCGTCGAGTTGACCGGCACCGGCACCTGGGGCGAGGCGCCGGTGAAGTCGGCCTTGAGATAATCGCCGCGCACGGTGAGCCGGAGGGGCAGCAGAAGCGGGTCGAGCCTGCCCTCATCGAAGGTCTCGAGATAGTCCTCGTAGTAATATTCGCCATCGGGAAGCCGCTCGATCTGCTCGCGCATGCGCGCCTCGGAGCGAGCGAGGTTGACGCGCACGCACTCGAGCAGCGTGTCGAGCCCGTAGCGCGCCACGAGCTCGTGGATGCGCCGCTCGGCCGTGTGGCAGGCGGCCATGCCGGCGTGGAAATCGCCGAGGCGCTCGTCGGGCACGCGCATGTTGCAGAGGATCAGATCCATCGCCGCCTTGTTGATTGTGCCGCGCTCGACGAGCTTGATCGGCGGGATACGCACGCCCTCCTGATAGATCTCGATTGCGGTTCCCGCGAGGCTGCCGGGCACCATGCCGCCCACGTCCGCCCAATGCTCGCGCACCGCGGGGAAGAAGATCAGGCGCTCGCCCGCGAACACCGGATAGATGAGCGTCACGTCGTTCAAGTGCGTGCCGCCGCGGTAGGGATCGTTGAGCACGATCACGTCGCCGGGCTCGAGGTCCTTGCCGAAGTCCTCCATGGCGTACTTGACCGACCAGGGAAGCGGCACCACGTGCGCGCCGATGTCCTCGGACTGGGCGATCACCTGCGTCGCGGGGTCGAAGAGGCCGCAGGAGAAGTCCTTGGCCTCGTAGATCGCGACCGAGCGGGCGGTGCGGAACACGGTCGCGCGCATCTCGCGCACGACCGAGATCAGGCCCTCGGTCAGCACCTCGAGCGTGATGGGATCGATGGCACTCTTGACGCCGATTTCGTTCACGCTTGCCTCCGCTCGAGCACGAGGTTGCCGAAGGCGTCGGGCGAGGCGCTGGAATCGGGCGGCACCAGCGTGCTGGCACCCGCATCCTCGACGATGGCCGGCCCCTCGATCCTGGTCGTGGCGGGGAGCCGCGCGCGCTCGTAGACCGGTGTGGTATGAAATCGCCCCGCAAACGCGACCGGCCGCTCGCCGCAGAGTGCCGCGGCGAGGCTGCCGCCCTTCGCGTCCGCGGGCAGCGTCGGCTTGGCGACGAGGCCGTAGGCCGAGAGGCGGAAGGTGACGACCTCAGCCGGACCCGGCACCGCATAGGCGTAGCGTTTCTCGTATGCCGCGAGGAAGGCGGCGTCGATGTCGGCCATCGCGGCGGCCGCCTCCGGCACCGGGACCGAAAGCTCGAAGGCCTGGCCGACGTAACGCATGTCGAGCCTCGCCTCGAAGCGCATGTCCGCGGGCGCGAAGCCCTCGTCCGCGAGCCGCAGCCGGCCCTCCTCGCGCATCTCGTCGAGGATGTCGCGGAGCTCGGCGAAAGGCAGCTCCGGCGTCGCCACCACGCGGGTGCGCGCATAGTCGTGACGCACGTCGGCGACGAGGAGACCGAAGGCCGAGAAGTTGCCCGGCATGGGAGGTACGATCACGCGGAGGCAGCCGAGCTCGGCGGCGACGAGTGCCGCATGCAGCGGCCCGGCGCCGCCGTAGGCGAAGAGCGCGAAGTCGCGCGGGTCGTGGCCGCGCATGATCGAGATCTCCTTGATGCTCGCCGTCATCTTGGCGACGACGAGCGCGATGATCCCCTCCGCCATGGGCTGCGTCTCGATGCCGACGCGGCGGCCGAGCCGCTCGACGGCCCCTTCCGCGAGCCTGCCATCGAGCTTGATCTCGCCGCCGAGCAGACGCTCGGTGCCGAGCCGGCCGAGCACGACATTGGCGTCCGTCACCGTGGGCTCGCTGCCGCCGCGGCCGTAGCAGGCGGGCCCGGGCGCTGCCCCCGCCGACTGCGGGCCGACCGTGATCACCCGGCCGGCGTCGAGCCACGCGATCGAGCCCGCACCGGCGCCGATGCTGTTGATCTCGATCTGCTGCAGCTTGAGCGGGAAGGCGCCGATGCGCCCCTCGGTCGACATGGCGAAGGCGCCGTCGCGCACGAGACAGGCATCCGTCGACGTCCCGCCCATGTCGTAGGTGATGAGGTTGCGGTAGCCCGCGGCGCGGCCGACGAAATGCGCGCCGATGACGCCGGCGGCCGGGCCCGAGAGCACCGAGCTGATCGGCCGCTCGACCATGCGCGGGATCGGCCAGGTGCCGCCGTTCGAGGTCATGATGTCGACCGGCCGGGCGTAGCCGCGCGCGCCGAGCCCGCCTTGCAGCGCTCCCAGATAGCCCCCCATGCGCGGGCCGACATAGGCGTTGAGCGTCGTCGAGGCGAACCGCTCGTACTCGCGGTACTCGGGAAGCACCTCCGAGGAGAGCGAGACCATGGCACCCGGCAGCGCCGCGCGCACGATCTCGGCGGTCGCGCGCTCGTTCGCGTCGTTCGCGTAGGCATGGAGGTAGCAGATGGCGACCGCCTCCACGCGGCGGCGCTTGAGCTCGGCGGCAATCGCGGCCACCTCCTCGCGCTCGACCGCGCGGCTCACGGTGCCGTCGTAGAGCGTACGCTCCGTGACCTCGAAGACCGCACTGCGCGGCACCAAGGGCGGCGGCCGCGTCGCCTTGATGTTGTAGAGGATGAGGCGGTTGCCGCGGCCGACCTCAAGCACGTCGCGGAAGCCGCGCGTGGTGATGACCGCCGTGCGCGCACCCTTGCGCTCGAGGATCGTGTTGGTCGCGACCGTGGTGCCGTGGGCGAGCTTGGCCACGCGCCCGAGCCCGATGCCCATGCGCGCGATGCCGGCGAGAATCGCCAGGGACGGGTCCTCGGGCGTGGACGGCACCTTGTCGACCGAGAGCGCCCCGCTCGCCTGGTCGTAGAGCACGAGATCGGTGAACGTGCCACCCACGTCGACTCCGAGCCACTGCATCCTCTGCTCCGATCCTTGCCTCATCGCACCCGCATTATTCCGGGATTTTGCGGCGAGCGCCACCACCCGGAGGTTGGTCGGGGGGTCACCCGGCTCGAGATTCTCGTCGCTGTTTGGGCCCATGTCTTAATCACGCATCTCTCTTGCCCGCACACCTGCAGCCATCTCAGCGCCCGAGATAGGAGGCGAGCACCTCGCGGCTGTTGATGAGCGCCGCAGCCGGGCCGGAATGGACGATGGCGCCGTTCTGCAGCACATAGGCACTTTCCGCCACGGCCGCGGCGACGCCGACGTTCTGCTCGACGAGGAGGATGGTGAGCCCGCGCGCGTGAAGGGCTCTGATCGTCTCGACCATTCTGTCGACGATGACGGGGGCGAGGCCGGCGGAGGGCTCGTCCATGAGGAGCAGGCGCGGGCGCGACATGAGCGCGCGGCCGATCGCCACCTGCTGCTGCTCGCCGCCCGAGAGCGAGCTCGCGCGCTTCCTGCGCTGCTCGGCGAGTGCGGGGAAGAGCGCCAGCACCTCCGCCTTGTCGGCGGCGATGCGAGCGCGGTCGCTCCGCGTCACGGCGCCGAGATCGAGGTTCTCCTCGACCGTCATGGTGGCGAAGACCTCGCGGCCCTGGGGCACCTGCGCCACGCCGAGCCTGACGATGCGGTCCGGCGAGAGCCCCGCGGTCTCCTCGCCCTTGACCGCGATGCTCCCCTCCCGCGGCCGGATAAGGCCGGCGAGCGCATTCAGGACCGTGGTCTTGCCCGAGCCGTTGCCGCCGAGGAGCGCAACTACCTTTCCCTCCGGCACCGCGAAGGAGACGTCGCGCAACACCTCGGTGACGCCGTACCACACCTTAAGATGATCGACGCGCAGCATCGAACCCGCTTCCCAGATAGGCCGCGATCACTTGGGCATCGGAGGTGACCTCCTCGGGCGCGCCTTCCGCGATCTTCATTCCGTAGTTGAGCACGACCACACGGTCGCACACGTCCATCACCAGGCGCACCACATGCTCGATCATGACGAGCGTCACCCCGCGCTCGTCGCGGATGCGGCGCAAGAGGCCGTCGAGCTCCGCCACCCGCGTCAGGCTCAGGCCCACGGCCGGCTCGTCGAGCAGCACGAGCTTGGGCTCGCCGATGAGCGTGCGCGCGATCTCGACGATGCGCTGCTGGCCGAAGGAGAGCTCCGTGCCCGGCCGATGGGCGAAGCGCTCCATGCCCACGTAGGCGAGCGCCTGCCAGGCCTTCGCGGCCGCCTCCTCCTCTTCGGCGCGCATGCCGCGGGTGCGGAAGGCGGCCGCCAAGGCGCTTGCGCGCGTGCGCAGATGAAGGCCGGTCATGACGTTCTCGAGCACCGTCATGCCCGGAAAGAGCTGCGAGAGCTGGAAGGTGCGCCCGAGGCCGAGGGCCGCGATCTCGGTCGGGCGGCGGCCGGTGATGCGGCTGCCCGCGAGATGAATCTCGCCTTGACTTGCGCGGCTCAAGCCCGAGATCGTGTTGAGGAGCGTGGTCTTGCCCGCGCCGTTGGGGCCGATGACGCCGATGATCTCGCCCTCGGCCACTTCGAAGCTCACCTCGGAGAGCGCCCGCACGCCGCCGAAGACGACCGAGAGGTCGCGTACCGAGAGCATCTTCATCGCCCCTCTCCCCGCGTGGGCTCGGCCGCGGCCCGAGCGAGGCCGGTTGCGGCCGCGGGGCTTGACGGCGCGGTCACCACGTAGCGCCGGCGATCGAAGGAGCTGAGCGGCTCCTCCCAGCCGGGGAGCCGGCGCAGAAGCGTCACGATGCCGCGCGGCCGGAAGAGGACGAAGGCAATGAGGATGGAGCCGAACACGATCTCCTGGGTCGATTTGAACTGGCGCAGGAGCTCGAGCACGGCGACCATGACGGTGGCGCCGATCACTGAGCCCAGGATCGAGCCCATGCCGCCGACGACGATCATCGACTTCTGGATGATCATCTGGAAGAGGTCGAATCCCTCGGGCGAGATGTAGCCCAAGAGCGGCGTGTAAAGCGCCCCTGCGACGCCGGCATAGAAGCCGCTCAAGGCGAAGGCGAGCGCCTTGTAGCGCAGGAGGTCGATGCCGAGGGATTGGGCGGCGACCTCGCCGTCGCGTATCGCCACGAAGGCGCGGCCGATGCGAGAGCGCACCAGCGCCCAGGCGAGGACGACCAGCACGATCGTCACCGCCCAGCTCAGATAATAGATGCCGAGGTCGGGGCCGATCGGAAGCGGGCTCAGATCGAGATGGGGCACGCGGAAGCCGCCGCCGCCGTAGGTCACCGAGTACCAATGCAGCAGCACCCATTGGGAGAACATGGCAAAAGCGAGCGTGCTGAGCGCGAGATAGATGCCTGAAAGCCGCAGTGCCGGGAAGGTGATCGCCGTGCCGATCAGCATGGCAAGCACGGCACCGCCGGGTGCTGCGAGCAGGTAGGGCAGGCCGAGCCGCACCTCGAGCAGTCCCGTACCGTAGGCGCCGATCCCGAACATCGCCGCATTGGCAAGCGCGAACTGGCCGGCATAGCCGACGAGCATGTTCAGGCCGAGCGCCAGGATGATGTAGAGCATGGCGAGGTTGGAGACGTAGAGGATGTAGGGGTTGGCGACCCAGGGCAGGAGCGCGAGCCCGAGGAAGAGGAGGGCCAAGAACTGCCGGCTGCCGAATGCCAGGCGCACTTCATACCTTCCGCAGGCTGCGGCCGCCGAAGAGGCCCTGCGGCAGGAAGATCAGCACCAGCATGATGACGATGTAGGACGAGACGTCCTGCAGGTTGGTGCTGATGTAGCCGCCGGAGAACGCCTCGATGAGGCCGATGAGGAAGCCGCCCACGACCGCACCCGGGATGCTGGTGAGGCCGCCGAGCACGGCGGCGGCGAAGGACTTGATGAAGAGCACGAAGCCGATGTCGGGATAGAGCAGCGTGATCGGCGCCATCAGCACGGCCGCGGCACCTGCGACCGAGGTGCCGACGGCGAAGGTGTACATATAGACGCGGCCCGTTCGGATGCCGACGAGCTTCGCCGCCTTTTGATTGTCGGCGGTCGCCTGCATCATCTTGCCGAGCCGCGTGAATTTGAAGAAGGCCGCGAAGAGCAGCATCACCGCGACGGCGCCCGCCAGCACGATGAGCTGCTGCGGCATCACGAGGATGCCGCCGAAGGACATGGGCGTCGAGCTCACCAGCGGCGGGAAGGGAATGAAATCCCCCTTGCCGCCCCAGATGCCCCTGGCGACGCCCTTGAGCACGAAGGAGAGCCCGATGGTCGCGAGCAGCACGCTCACGAGGCTCTCTTCCATGAGCGGCCGGAAGGCGATGCGCTCGGCCAGGGCGCCGATCACGAAGCCCGCCGTGACCGCCAGCACGAGGGAGAGGACGTACGGCATCCCCCACATCACGTGGAAGCTGTAGGCGATGAAGCCGCAGATCATGAAGAGATCGCCGTGCGCGAAATTGACCGCCCGCGTCGCCTTGTAGACGACCGTGATGCCGAGCGCCACGAGGGCATAAAGCGCCCCCGTGGTGATGCCCGTGGCAAGCAGGTAGCCGAACATCATCATGGCCAAATACGGCTCCGCGATGCCTCGCGCGGAAAAAATTCAAACGTCCTCATGGTTCGAGACGCGCGGCCTTCGGCCGAGCTCCCCACCATGAGGACGTTTGCATCCCAGAGAATTCCCCTCGTCCTGAGGAGCCGCCGAAGGCGGCGTCTCGAAGGACGAGGGCAACGCCGTCATTATTCCGCCTACCTATTTGACCGTGGTCACCCCGACCATCTCGGCATGATCACCCGCCGCCTTCATCCAAGCCGGGCTGTTGTTGCACTGATGGCTCGCCGGGTCGTCGCACACGATCGTCGAGGCGTAGGTGTCGGTATCGACCTTGATGTGCGCCATCGCATCGAGAAACTTGTCGCGCGTGAGATCGGGTCCGGCCGCCTTGAGGGCCGCCACCATCACCTCGCCGGCACCGATGCCCATCAGGTTGAACACGGAGAGCTCGTCGTTCGGGAAGAGCTTCTTGACGAGCGTCGTCCACTCCTTGACCTGCGGGTCGGACGGCGAGTAGCGCACCGCGGCCGGCGTCACGAACTTGTCGGTGGCGCCCGGAATATCCACGTCCTTGGTAAAGGCGACGGGGTCGGCGATCCCGGTCTGTCCGATCAGCATCGGGTTTTGGCCGAGCTTGTTGAGCGCGCGGGTCAAGACCGCACCCGGCTTGGGATAGAGCACCATGATGATCGCGTCGGCGCCTGCCTGCGCGATCTTGAGCGCCTGCGTCGTGGCGTCGTTGTCGTCGACCGTCATCTCGAGATCGAGGACGGGCTCGATGTTGCGCCGCTTCAAGTCCGCCATGAGCGGGGTGTAGCGCGACTGGCCCCAGGCGTCGTGCTGGGAGACCACGGCGATCTTCTTGAGGCCGTGGTCGACCGCGTATTGGACCTGCGAGCGGCTCTCGATCGAGGCGGTGAGCATGGTCGTGTAGATGTACTTGCTGACCGGATTGGAGATGCCGTCGGCGACGGAAGCGAAGCACTGGAACGGAATCTGGTCCTTCTCGATCTCCGGACGCGCGGCAAGGGTCGCATTCGAGCAGCCGCCGCCGATGAGCGCGAAGACCTTGTCCTCGAACACGAGCTTCTTGACCGCGGCGATCGCGGTCGCGGGGTCGCAGCGGTCGTCCTCGCGCACCAGCACGAGCTTGCGCCCGTTGACGCCGCCCGCGGCGTTCACCTTGTAGAACACGGCATCGACGCCGTTCATGGTGAGCTTGCCATAGAGGTACTGCGGCCCGGTCATGGCGCCGAAGGAGCCGAGCCTGATCTCGTCCTTGCTGACGCCGGGCACGTCCTCCGCCCGGGCAGCATTTGCCACGACGGCACTTCCGGCGAGAAGCACGGCCAATGCCGCAAGCGTGTCTCTCACATGTCTCATCTCACACCTCCCGTTCGTGTACCGGCAGCACTCCGCCGGCGTCATTCGCCGCTCTAGCGGCCGACGAAGCGCGGCCGCCGCTTGTCCATGAAGGCCTTCGCACCCTCCCGGTAGTCGGCGCTCTCGAAGGCCTGGCGCACGAGGGCCTCGATCCTTGCCGCGTTGCGCTCGACCTCGCCGCGCGCGAGCGCATCCAGCGTGAGCTTGGCGCCCGCGATCGAGAGCGGCGCGTTGCCGACCATGCTGCCGGCGAAAGTCACGGCGGCCTCGACCACGTCGCCGTCTGCCACCTTGTCGACGAGGCCCAGGCGTGCCGCCTCGGCCGCATCCAGGAGATCGCCGGCAAAGAGGATGCGCTTGGCATTCGCGAGCCCGACGAGCGCAAGGAGAAGCTGGCACTCGCGGATGCTGTAGATCGTCCCGAGCTTCGCCGCGGGAATGCCGAGCCGCGCATTCCCGAGCGCCACGCGGAAGTCGCACGCCATGGCGAGCGCGCAGCCCCCACCCACGCAATAACCCTGGATCGCCGCGATGCTCGGCTGCGGCAGCGCTTGGATCGCGGCATAGCAGGCCTCGACTTGGCGCTCATAGGCGGCACCCGACGCCTCGTCCGCGCGCGAGTGCGAGAACTCGCTTATGTCGGCACCCGCGGAGAAATGGCCGCCAGCACCGGTGAGGATGACGAGGCGCACCTCGCGCGCGCGGGCGAGCTCGACGAAGCTGTGGGCGAGATCGCGCCAGGCTGCGAGATTGCAGGCGTTGCGTCGCGCCGGCCGGTCGATCGTCACGACCGCGACCTCGGGACTGCGCCTGGCGACGATGATGTCCGACACGCCCAACCACCCGTTCCGCCGCCGCACCTGCGGATTTCCCGATCGCCCTCAACGAGCCCCCGCGCGCGGCGCTGTTTGCGGGCATTCCCGCCCCGCGTGCTCCGCAGCCCTTCGGAAAAGCGCTTCGCCTCCCGCTTTGGCGGCCGATTATCGTTGCAACTCTTTGCTTTGCATATTTTATTTAGCACGAGAGTCGCGCGGCACGTCAAGGGAGGATCGTCCAGATGCCGGGAGCCTTAGAGGGACTGCGCGTGCTGGACCTGACGCAGCACCTGTCGGGGCCGTATTGCGCCATGGTGCTCGCGGACCAGGGTGCCGACGTGATCAAGATCGAGAAGCCCGGCAAGGGCGATGACGCGCGCGAGATGCCGCCCTTCGTCGGCGGCGAGGGTGCCCCCTTCATGCTGTGGAACCGCAACAAGCGCAGCGTCGTGCTCGACCTCAAGACGGCGGAAGGCGTGGCGACGCTCCACAAGCTCGCCGCCTGCGCCGATGTGCTGATCGAGAATTTCCGCCCCGGCACCACGGATCGCATGGGCATCGGCTACGCGCCTCTCGCCGCGCTCAACCCGCGCCTGATCTACTGCTCGATCTCCGGCTTCGGGCAGAGCGGACCCTACCGCAGCCGCGGCGGCTTCGATTTGATGATCCAGGCGATGTCGGGGCTCATGTCGGTCAACGGCGATCCCGACGGCCCCCCGATGCGGCTCCCCATCGCCATCTCGGACGTGGCCGGCGGGCTCTTCGGCGCGGTCGGCATCCTCGCGGCCCTTGCCGCGCGCGAGCTGAGCGGGCGCGGCCAGCAGGTCGACGTCTCGCTCTATGAATCGGCGGTCGCCTTCGGGGTCTACGAGGCCGCACACTATTTCGCCACCGGCAAGAACCCACCGCGCCTGGGCCAGGCCCATCGCGGCAGCTCGCCCTACCAGGTCTTCCGCACCAAGGACGGCTGGATCACCGTGGGCGGCGGCACGCAGGAGTTCTGGCTCCGGCTCTGCCGCCTGCTCGGGTGCGAGGAGCTCGCTCAAGATGCGCGCTTCCGCGACAACGCGAGCCGCGTCGCCCACAACGCCGAGCTGGTGGCGCTGCTAGAGGCCCCCCTCGCGCGCGAGACCACTGCCCACTGGCTCGCCAAGCTCGGCGAGGCGGGCATCCCGGCCGGGCCGGTCGTCGATCACGCCGAGCTCTTCGCCGATCCGCAATTGCGCGCGCGCGAGATGGTGGTCGAGGTCGAGCACCCGAGTGCCGGCCGGATGAAGACCCTCGGCGTGCCGATCAAGCTCTCCGAGACGCCCGGCAGCGTGCGCAGGCCGGCACCCCGGCTCGGCGAGCACACCGCCGAGGTGCTCGCCGCCCTCGCCCGCGCCGCGGCGGAGTGAGCTCCAATCGGCCCCGCGCAATGGACCACACGAGGGCCAGCTAGGCTGAAAGCGCCTCGATGACCGCGTCCGGCCGCTTGTCGATGACTTTGAGGAGCGCGCGCGCGGCACCCTCGGGCCGGCGGTGACCGCGCTCCCAGTTCTGCAGGGTGCCGATAGAGAAGCCGAAGCGCCGGGCGAATTGCGACTGAGACATGCCGAGCCGGCGGCGAATCGCCTTCACGTCCACCTCGGCCGGCACCATGACCACGCGCTTGCGCATGCTTGTCCGCTCGCCGCGCGCATCGGCCACTGCCTCCTGCAGCGCCGCGATGATTTGTTCGCCGATCTTGCCCCGCCTTATCGTCATTTCTTCCATCTCCGCTGCTTGTGCGCCCTGACAAAATCCGACACCAATCCCGCCATTCGGCGCTTCTGCCCGGCGGTCATGTCCGCCGCTGCGCTTTTCCTGTAGGCCAGCAGCATCAGAAGCGGCAGCGATCGATCGCGATAGTAGTAAATGATCCTTGCGCCTCCGCGCTTGCCATGGCCTGGTCGACGCCAGCGAAGCTTTCGGATGCCGCCCGTCCCCGGAATGACGTCGCCGGCTTCGGGATTGCACGCCACTTGAATAATGAGCTCCTCGACGTCGGTCGGCGCCATGATTTCCGCGGCGGTCCGCTGAAACAGGGTGGTTTCGCAGACCGACACGGGGATGTCCGCCATAAAACTACGATACCCCCGTCCAAATCATCGGTCAATGACCGATGTCAGCTCGCCTGCAGCGCCGCGTAGAGCTCGGGGCGGCGGTCGCGCCACCAGGGAAGGCTTTTCTGGGCGGCGTCGACGTCGGCGAGATCGAGGGTGGCGACGAGGAGCTCCGGCTTTTCGGCCGAGGCGAGCGCCATGATCTCGGCCCCCACGGGATTGACGATCATGCTCTTGCCGATGTGCTTGCGCCCGGCCTCGTCGCCGCAGCGGTTGACCGCGACAACGAAGACGCCGTTCTCGTAGGCGCGCGCCTGGAGCGGCAGCTCCCAGGTATCGGCGCGCAGCTTGCTCTCGCCGTAGGTCGCGGCACAGATCGGCATGAAGAGAATCTCGGCCCCCTTGAGCGCGAGGGCCCGCGAGCCCTCGGGGAACTTGCGGTCGTAGCAGATCTGGATGCCGACCTTGACGCCGTCGAGCTCGAAGACGGGGAACTCGCTCCCCGGCGAGAAGTAGAACTTCTCGTAGCTGCCGGTGCCGCCCTTGAGCTCGGAGGGGAGCACGGCGGGGATATGGGTCTTGCGGTAGGTGCCGAGATGGCGGCCGGCGCGGTCGAACACCGCGGCCGAGTTGTAGAAATAGCTTCCGGCGCGCTCGCCGTAAGGAAAGACGAGCGCCATGCCCTTCTCGCGCGCGAGGTCCAGGAGCGGTGCCGCGATCGGGCTCGGCAGCGTCATGAAGTATTTCGCGGAATCCTGGATGAGACGGTTGGGGAAGAAGGGCGTCAGGAACAACTCGGCGAAGCAGATGACGTCCGCGCGCTTGCGGGCCGCCTCCTCGACCATGCGGCAGGCCGCCTCGACGCCGGGCCGCATGTCGTCCGTGAGCACGGCACCCGTCTGGGCCGCCGCCACCGTGATCGTCCGTGCCATGCCGTCCTCCTTGCCCCACGAGCGCGCTCGCACCTTAGCCCCGGCATCGAGGCGAGACAAGCGCGACGCCGCTTACTACACTCGGGGCACGCGCGCGCAGGGTGCCGCCAGGGCATACGGGAGGGCGCATGGTCTTCGATTGCATCGTCAAGGGCGGGATCGCGGTCTTCCCCGATCTCGGAGAGCGGCCGGCCGACATCGCGGTCGGCCAAGGCCGCATCGCGGCGATCCTCGCGCCGGAGAGTGGTGTCGAGGCGCGCGAGACGATCGACGCGCGCGGCCGCCATGTCTTCCCCGGCCTCATCGACGCCCACATGCATTGGGGCATCGCCGAGAAAATCACAGAGTACGGCAGCGAGACGGCCTATGCCGCGCAAGGCGGCTTCGCGAGCGTCATCGGCCACTTCCTCAACAGCGCCCCCTACAGCGAGATCTTCGCCGCCGAGCGGGAGGCGGCCGAGGCGCGCGCCTTCGTCGATTTCGGCTTCCACTTCGGCATGGCGACCGAGGCGCACATGGCCGAGCTCGAGCGCTACGTCGAGGAGCTCGGCGTGCCCTCCTTCAAGTACTTCACCAACTTCAAGGGTGACGAGGGACTCTATCTCGGCCTCTCCGGCACCGACGACGGCTTCATGTACGAGCTCATGCGGCGCGTGGCCGCCTACCCGCAGGCGATCCTCGCCGTCCATCCCGAGAACATCGAGCTGGTGCGCCGCTACCGCCTCAAGTTCCAAGGCGAGGGGCGCTCGACGCTCAAGGACTGGAGCCTCGCCAAGCCGCCGATCACGGAGGCGGCCGACACGCTGCGCGCCATGTACTTCGCCGAGCAGGCGCGCTGCCCGGTCTATTTCGTGCATACGAGCTGCAAGCTGGCCCTCGAAGAGATCCGGCGTTACCGGCAACGCTACCCGCGCATCCACGTCGAGACCTGCCCCCAGTATCTCACCCACACGTTCGATTCGGACGCCGGCACCATCGGCAAGGCGAACCCGCCCTTCCGCGAGCGGGACGACGTGGAGGCGCTGTGGCAGGCGCTCGCCGACGGCACCATCGACGTGGTCGGCGCCGACCACGTCGCGCGCAGGCGCGTCACCAAGGAGAAGAACATCTGGCAGGCCTCGCAGGGATTCCCGGGCACGGCGACCATCCTGCCCGTGCTCTTGAGCGAGGGCTACCATAAGGGCCGCCTCACCCTTCGGCGCATCGCCCAGCTCCTCGCCGCCACGCCGGCCCGCATCTTCGGTCTGGAGCGGCGCAAGGGCGCCATCTTCGTCGGTGCCGACGCCGATCTCACCATCGTCGACCTCGCACGCGAGCGCGTGGTGCGCGCGGCCGAGCTCGGCTCCTACGCCGACTACAGCCTTTACGAGGGCTGGAGCTTCAAGGGCTGGCCGGTCCTGACGATGGTGCGCGGCCAGGTGGTCATGCGCGAGGGCAAGATCGTAGGCCCGGTCGGGCACGGCAAGTTCCTGAAGCGCCCGCTCGCGGCGAATTTGTGAGCACGTCGCTGACGGCCGCGCGCCGATGTCCTAGCGCGGAATCCAATTCGGTAGAAGCAGCCCCCTCACCCTACCCTCTCTCCCTTTGAGGGCTATCGCATTCACACATCTTCGCGGATGTTCGCGGAGGCACCGATC